>JAVHPP010000057.1:0-15409 GCA_036170655.1 Candidatus Zixiibacteriota bacterium
GCACGATACCCGCTCTGAACAAGGGCCGCACTCAGATCGTCAACTTTGTTGCGGCTGATGCAATAAATGATGCCTGACTCTTTACGGTGCCGGTTCACGATCGCGCGAATTTGGTCCCATCCGTCTCCTGTGCGCTGCTCGGCGCGGTAGATCAGGTTGGGCCGGTCAAATGAGCCAACCAATATGCAGGCGTCGCGCAGTTGCAACTGGCTGGCGATATCGGCACGGACCTGCTCGGTCGCAGTGGCGGTGTACCCATGCACGGCCAGACCCGGAAAGGCCGCCTTCAGAAGTTTGAGCTCGCGGTAGTCTTTGCGGAAATCGTGCCCCCACATGCTGATGCAATGCGCCTCATCGACAGCAAAGAACGAAACCGTGACACTCTTGAGGAAGTCAACGAAGCCGCTGGCGGTCAACCGCTCCGGGGCCACATAAAGAAGTTTGAGTTCGCCATGGCGTATTTGATCGATCGTCGACCGGCGTTCATCGGATGATTGAGTGCTGTTGATGAACGCCGCCGGGACACCGCAGCCGGTCAGCGCATCGACCTGATCCTTCATCAATGAAATCAGCGGCGAGACGACCACCGCCAGTCCGGGCATGGCCATCGCGGGCGCCTGAAAACACAACGACTTTCCGCCGCCTGTTGGCAGCACAACCACCGAATCCCGCTGCGCCATCACACAGGCCATTGCCTCTTCCTGCAGTGGCCGGAAACTGTCGTATCCCCAGTGTTTCTTCAGCAGACCTTGGAGTTGTTTCATCAGATTCGATCCCGCAACTCAACTGCCCGGGCCACCGGCAAACAAGCGCCGTTCGGACAGGCCCGTCAATCACCATTTCAAGGCCAATGAACTTCCCCCAAGAGTCTCAACCAGAGAAATTCCCCCTTGATTTGACCTGTTTCCACGTTTAATACACCAGTCAGCCCCATAATGGGGCAGCGAAAGGAAGGATAGATGCGTCACGCAAAGAGATTGATCTGCAGTGCATTTCTGATCGCCATGGTGATTGCACTGACTGCTGGAAGGTCGTATGCTGAAGAAGCCAAAGAGGACGCTTGGGATCATGCGTTCAAGGGGCATGAGATGTGGGTGACCGCTCTGGATTCCGGCCTCGCGGCGTCGGCCAAAGAGAACAAACCTCTCCTGATCGACTTCTACAGCCGCCACTGAGGGTCATGCCGGACTCTGGCAGAGTCCACGTGGGCCGACCCGAAGTTTCAGGCTTGGGCGAAAGACAAGTTCATCCTCGTTAAAGTCCACACACTCGACCAGCCCGAGATGCGGGATAAATATGGCATCGCCGGACTACCAACGGTGATCCTCGCCAAACCCGGCGGCGAAGAGATCGACCGCACCATTGGCTACGTCAAAACCGGCAACTTCATCTCCACAGTTGAGGGTTACCAGAAGGGAATCGGTACCCTGGCGGCCATGAAGCTGGAAGAGAAGACTAAGGGAAAAGATCCTGCATTTCTGTTCTTGCTGGGTGAGAAGTTTTTCGCCCATAGTCTTTGGGACGCGGCCGAGGCTCGGTTTGAGAAGGTGATCGCCCTCGACCCGGACAACAAGAGCGGCAGCGCTGACAAAGCCATGATTAACAGCGCCAGCACATGGGCCAAGAAAGAGGATTATGCCAGAGCCATCAGTTGCTGCCACGATCTGCTCAAGCGCTGGCCTGACAGCCACCTGAATTCTGACGCGACAGCCTATGTTGGCTGGTATGCCACAAAAGCCGGGAAGTCCGATGAAGCTATTGCCGCGTACACCGAGTACTTGAAGCGCTGGCCGACAGGCGAGGATGCCGCATTCGCCAAAGAGGAACTGGAGAAGCTGAAGAATCCGGCGAAGAGCAACTGACGGTTCACTGCCATTCTCCGTCACATACGTCGGCCCAACTCTCAATCGAGGTTGGGCCGATTCGTTTGTGAGTAACCGTCAGAGCAGGAGCACGCAGATCCTGACCCCGCTTCATCGTACCACCCTCGGGTTTATCCACACGCCCGAGAGCGGAAAGTCCGGTACCGCCGCACGACACTTAGCAGTCAGAACCCGTATAGCTCGCCAAACTTCTTCGTCATATAGTCGATCAGCGGCTTCGAGCTGAGCGGTTGCCCGGTAACTCGCTCCACCAAGTTCGCGGCGCGGTAACGGCGTCCATGACGATGGATGTTCTGGCGCAACCAGTTCTTCAGCGCTCCGAATTCGCCTTTGGCAAACTGCCCGCTGAGATCCCCTATATCCTTCTGCGCTTTGGCGAAGAACTGCGCGGCGTACAGGTTTCCGAGCGTGTACGTCGGGAAATAGCCAATATACCCCGCGCTCCAGTGCACATCCTGGAGGCAACCTTCTTTGTCGTTCGGCGGCGTCAGCCCGAAGTACGATTTGAACTTCTCGCTCCAAGCGCCGGGAATATCATCAACAGACAGACCACCCGAGAAGAAGGCCCGCTCCATCTCGAAACGCAGCAGGACATGAAGATTGTATGTTGCTTCATCGGCTTCCACACGGATCAGCGAAGGGCGCACGTCGTTGATCGCCCAATAGAATTCGTCGGCCGACACATTCCCCAGCGCTTCAGGGAATGCCTTCTGCGCTTTTGGGAAGAAGTGCGTCCAGAACGGGCGCGAACGTCCGACCAGATTCTCCCACATCCGCGATTGCGATTCGTGTATCCCCAGCGAAATCATCTCGCCCATTGGTGTGCCGAAGTGCTTCGGGTCCAGCCCCTGGTCATAAATTCCGTGGCCGGCCTCATGCAGAATTCCAAAGAACGCACAGGGGAAATGATGCGCATCGTAACGGGTCGTGATGCGCACATCCCCCGGCCCGATACCGGTGCAGAACGGATGGGTCGTGATGTCCAGACGCCCCTCTTCGAAGTCAAACCCAATGGCGGCGGCGGCTTCTTTGCCGAATTTCTCCTGACGGTCGACTGGGTACTCGCGCGTGATGATGCCGACATCGGGGGATCGTCCCGTGCTGCGGATCTTCTCCAAGAGCGCGACTAGCTCGACACGCAGTGGGGTGAAGATTTTCTCGATTGAAGCGACAGTCGCGCCCGGCTCGAAGGCATCGAGCATGGCGTTGTATGGGTCGTCCTTGTAGCCGACGGCTTCGGCCTCTTGCTTCTTGAGGTCGATGACCTTCTGCAGCCACGGCTTGAACGCGGCGAAATCCGATTTCGCGCGCGCCTCGGCCCATTTCCCCTGCGCCAAGGTTGTGACACGGGTTATCTCTTCAACAAGCGACTTGGGGATCTTGACCTGCCGGTCGTAAATCCGTCCGACCTCGCGAACCATTACCGCGGCATCGCTGTCGTCGCCATTGGCCATGCCGCTGGATTTCAGTGTGTTCAGAAGTTCGCCGATGCGTGGCTCAACCAGCCGTGAATGCGACAATCCTGCCAGAAAGGCCAATTGCTCGGCACGGTGTTCGGCGCCCTTGCGGGGCATGTAAGTTCTTTCATCCCATCCTAATAGCGAGCCGCATGAATCGATCATCGAGATCTCGCGGCACTCGCGGACGAGTGCGTTCAGGGCATCTTGCGGGGATTGTGGCATGGGATTTCAACTCCTCCTCATGTGTGTGTGTGTACGCCGCTTTGTCGCGTCCCCAGATAACCCTGCTGGAGAGGGAACGTGCCGCAGAAGATACACTCCGACGGACGGGAAGACAACCGTCACGGGTAGATTCCCGGCCGACGCGACACAATCCTTTCATGAATCAAACGCCCCCCTAAAAACGTATTGAGGCACATGCGACCCTCACGCCGACCCGGCGAAAGAGATTCCGTTTTCGGCGCGATCCGGGGCATGGGGTCGTTCCACAACAGCAGTGGATCCTCTGGAGTCAGCCGATGCAGCTTGAAATCGATGCGGTCAGCAAGGAATACCGGGGCAACGTCCGGGCTCTGCGCGATTTCTGCCTGACCCTTCGCCCCGGAGTGTTGGGCCTCCTCGGACCAAACGGCGCCGGCAAATCGACGTTGATGCGCATTCTGGCCACGGTCACGAAGCCATCAAGCGGTACTGTCCGATGGAATGGAACCGACATCGTGCATGCACCAGATGCCTTGCGAGCCGATCTGGGGTACCTGCCTCAGGACTTTGGCGTCTATCCCAACCTGACGGCCTCGGAGTTTCTCGAATACCTGGCGGCGATCCGCGGGGTGGATGGCGCCACAGCCAAGAGACGGATCGGGGAGCTTCTGGATCTGGTCGGTCTCACCACATGGCGGGACCGTCCCTTGGGAAAGTATTCCGGCGGGATGAAGCAGCGCGTTGGCATCGCGCAGGCCCTGCTGAACAATCCCAAGCTGTTGATTGTCGATGAGCCAACCGTCGGGCTGGACCCGGAAGAGCGCGTGCGGTTCCGCAACTTGCTGGCTGACCTGTCCGGCGAACGCATTGTCATCCTCTCCACGCATATTGTCTCCGATGTCGAAGCCAGCGCGACCGAGATCGCGATTATGTCCGGGGGGCGCTTGCTGATCCATGCGGCGCCGGAGGAACTGCTGCGAGCGGTTGAGGGAAAGGTCTGGGAATGGATTATCGCCAGCACTTCGCTCCCGGCGGTGAAAGCGCAGTACCTGATCAGCGGCACCATCCGACGGACCGACGGGGTCCATGTGCGCATCGTCAGCGCGGTGTCGCCGGGATCGGAGGCGCAGCCGTCATCCCCAACTCTGGAGGATGCCTACCTGCATTTCATTGCCGGCAGCAGAAACGCCAATGAACAGACAACCGCCGCTTAGCCATGTTGCGTCCCCTCTACCATCTGATGCGCGCCGATTTCCTGGAGCGGGTGCGGCGTGTGAGTTTCCTCATCACGCTCGGCCTGTCCGTGTACCTGGCTTACCTGTTCGTGCCTCCGAACCACACGAGCTACGCCACGTTGGAGATGGCCAACCATCGCGGCATCTACAACTCGGCTTGGATCGGTATGCTGGTCGCGCTGATGACGGGGCAGTTCATCTCGTTCGCCGGGTTTTATCTGGTCAAGAACGCCATCCGCCGGGACCGTGACACCGGCGTCGGCCAGATCATTGCGGCGACGCCGACCACACGTTTTCAGTACGCGGCCGGGAAATGGCTAAGCAATCTGATGGTGCTGGCGACGATGGTCGGAGTGATGGCCATCTCAGCCATTGTCATGCAATTGGTGCGCGGGGAAGACTCGCACATCGATCTGCTGGTGCTCCTCGCGCCATTCCTGTTCTTCGCGCTCCCGGTCATGGCCCTGACAGCGGCTGTGGCCGTGCTGTTCGAAACAGTTCCGTTTCTAACCGGCGGGCTGGGAAATGTGATCTACTTCTTTCTATGGATGGCTGGCATCTCCGGGGAGATGTTCGTGGCATTTGACCTTTTTGGCATCAAGAGCGCCACACCTTCGATGCTCCGAGCGTGCGAGACTGCCTTCCCGGATTACCACGCCGCTGAAGACAAGTTCAGCATGGGGTTCACCATCCTCGGCGATGGCAAGACCTGGTCGCTCTCGACGTTCCACTGGAACGGACTTGACTGGACAACAGCGATCATACTCAATCGCCTGCTCCTCATTGGTCTCGCGCTCGGGATCACAGCCATCGCCTCACGGTTGTTTGATCGCTTTGATCAATCCCGAGAGCAGACCACGGGGCGACGACAACGGAACGGAGCGGAACAAATGACGGACGCCCGGCCCCGCATGTGGATTTGGCTGGGGGTATCCCGCCTGGGCGGGTTGGCGTGGTTGCGACGGATCTTCGGCCCCATCGTCACAGCAGAGGTACGCCTGATGTTCAAGGGAGTCTCGCGCTGGTGGTACATGGTGGCTGCCGGGCTCTTCATCGCCGAGATTGCCAGCCCTCTCAAAGTGGGTCGCGAAATCTTGCTGCCGATCGCCTGGCTCTGGCCTGTACTGTTATGGTCATCAATGGGAATCCGCGAAACCAGTTCCGGCACTGATCAGTTGATCTTCTCCAGTCCACGGTCGTTGCACCGCCAGTTCCCCGCCCTCTGGATTGCGGGGATCATCGTTTCACTCTTGACAGGCGGAGGGATCTTGGTCCGCCTGGCCATCGTCGGCGCGTGGAGTCCCCTGTTGGCGATCGCGATTGGAGCGGCATTCATTCCTTCACTGGCGCTCTGCCTGGGAGTCTGGAGTGGCACCGGCAAACTCTTCGAAGTCCTCTATGTTCTCCTCTGGTACGTTGGTCTGATCAACCACGTGCCTGCGTTGGATTATGCCGGAACCACGTCTGCCGCAGCCCAAGCGGGCGCTCACTGGACATTTCTGACCACCACGGTTGTCTTGCTGACGACAGCGTATGTCGGACGACGCCGACAGATGCAGCAGTGACTCACAAGAAGAGAGAGGGTGCAGATCGAGTCGGCATCGACAAGTACCAAGCGCCGACCGGCCAGTTGACAAAAATCCGTTTTGACCGATATTGCTGGAGACGCCTCCGGCTCCGCACGGAGTCGGGGACGATCAATCTCGCCCGCACATGAAGCGCATTCTCCGGCAGACCACATGAATACAAACCGGCTTGGCCACATATCTTTGATCGCCTGCATGATGGCGTTCGTAGTTATGGCCTCGGTTTCCCCAAATGCGCTACCCGCCGGGCGGAGTTCCCCTCTCGCTGTTTTGGAAATGGCCGTTACTCCAAGTCGGGCCAAACATTTTCCCGGTATCGCCGCGACCGCAGCGTTTGATTCTCTACAGGCACGGTCGCCACGGCGCTGGGATGTGCGCTGGAATGAGACAACAGGCCTCCCGAAGATGCTTTCCGGCGGCGAATCCGCTGCCTTGACCACTGCGCCCACGGCAGCAGCAAGCATGTTCCTTTCCGACAATGCCGCCTTATTCGGCTTGGAGAGCGGCCCCGGACGCCTGCCAGGCGCCGTCGCCATGATCCGAGAACAGGAACTCCCCGTGGCCACCAAGATCACCTATGAGCAGACCGTCGGCGGATTGCCCGTTGCCGATGCGCAGATCAGTATCATCGTCAACTCCAAAGGATCGGTCACGCATGTAACGTCGACTGCCCAAGTCATCGCGTCGGTGGACACCGTTCCCACGCTGACAGTGAACGACGCCATCACCCGTGCAACCGCTTCACTGGGCGGGCTGCGGCTGGTCCATGACGATCAGTCACCCCGGCTCTGCATTTTTCCGGCGGCGTCGCCCCGCCTTGCCTATGAGATCTATCTGACAGTCGATGCCGGATACGAGGAACCCTGGCGGCTGGTCATCGACGCGCACGATGGCTCAATCCTCTGGCGCCGCCGTCTGGTCGCCGACCAGTCACAGGTCTTCGACCCGAACCCTGTCGCGACCCTGAATGACGAAACGCTCCACGATCAGAACGACGCGAACGCAGCGGTCCCGCTGACCGCCTATTTCCCCGTGACCCTCGCGCACCTCGATCCGCCAGTGGGAGGCCTTTATCAGCTCAAGGGGTTGTATGTCTGGATGCAGAACATCGAATCGCCGGCAAACTTGCCACCGACATCCGAGGATGGCACGTTCCCCTATCTTCGTTTCGATAACGGGTTTGAAGAGGTAATGGTCTACTACACGATCGACCAGAATCAGACCTACATCCAGGGTCTCGGTTTCAACAATATCGACAATCGCCAGCATCGTTTCGACGCTCACGGTTTCAACGGCGAGGACAATTCGCACTATGTTGGCTCGCCCATCGGCTCGGGGTACATCACCTATGGCGATGGCGGCGTCGACGACGCCGAAGACGCCGACATCATCCTGCATGAGTATGGCCACTCCATTCAGGACAACTCCACGCATGGAATCTATTTCGGTTACGCCAGCAATGGCTACGGCGACGAAACCGGCGCGATGGGGGAGGGATTTGGCGACTACTGGGCGGCGTCCGGCGGCTACGACTCTTCGGTTGCACATTCATTTCCACTGGCCTACGTGGGCGAATGGGACGCGAAGGGGTATTCTCCCGGTGGGGACCCCTATCTCCGCGTGGTGAACACGGCCAAGGTGTACCCAGCCGACATGGTCAACGAGATTCACTCCGACGGCGAGATCTGGTCGGCAACGCTGTGGGACATCTTTCAGCAACTGGGACGGACCGTCACGGACCGCATCGTGCTCTACTCGCACTTTCTGGTTCCGGTCAATCCGGATTTTGCTGACGGAGCCAATGCCCTTCTGGCCGCCGACGCCGCACTCTACCCTGCCGCCACGATGTCAGGAGCATCAACAGCCGGGGTCCATCGGGCGCAGATATGCTCTGTCTTGTCGGCACGCGGCATCCTGACCTGCCCGCCAGCCTGTGATTGCACGCTGCATGGCGATCCCAACGGCGACTCGTCGATCAACATTTTAGACATCGCGTTCACGATCGACGAGGCCTTCAGTAATGGCCAGAAGGCGCCGCAAGACCCGCTCTGTCCGCATCTGTCGCGCTCCGACTACAACTGCGACCGTCAGATCGATGTCCTCGACATCATCTATGTGATCGACTTCGTATTCAGCGGGGGACCGGCCCCCTGCAATCCCTGCGCGATGTAGAAGTGTCGCGCTGCCGCACGTTCGTGTAGCATAGGCCCTTGTGGCCGTTCTCCGTAGACACCAAACCCATCGCCATGTTGTTGCAGAGCACGATCTTGGTTTGGCGCGGCCGCCCCCGGCCGCGTTGGCAGGCAAAGCCTGCCATCCATTCTGGTAACCTCCGCGGGCAATTTCATGGTCAGGGATCGTCGCTTCGCGACCCGCCGCGGCGGGCGGACGAGGGGCGCCCGCGCCACATTCAAGATGCGGTTGGGGAATCCCTCAACGCCCACAAAGGGCTATGCTACAAATGCAGAACCCCGTCGGCATTTGTGTAACATAGGCCCTCGTGGCCGTCGATCGTGGGCACCGGGAGGAAGCGTTCGGAATGGACCAGTCGCATCTACGCGCGTCCAGTCTTCCGTGACTTCCGGAGACGCCGAATCGTTTCCTTGGCTGATCCCAAAGGCCCATGGAAGCGACCCGCCTTAATGTCCGCCAGACCCTCCGCCAGGCGCTTCTCAATCAGTTCCTTGGGGGTCAGGACGAGCTTATCACCATCCAGCTCGACTTCCAAGTAATCGCCGGGTGTCAGTCTGAGCTGGTCATAGACTTTCTTGGGGATCACGATCTGCCGACTCACGCCGATCTTTACTGCAGCCACGAAATGCCTCCGTTTCCATAAATTGTAGAACCATATTTCCGTATAATTATACGGAGAACAGAGGAAAACGACAGGCATTTTCTGCGAGCGTTGCGGGGGTAGCGAATTCCCTCAACACCCACAAGGGGCTATGCTACAGATGCAAAAACCCCGACGCGCACTCGTGTAGCATAGGCCCTCGCGGCCGTAGATCGTGGGCACCGGGCGCGATCGCCAGCGACTGCCAGTATCCTCTGTCAGTGATGTCTTGAAAGAGACCGAACCGGCGAAGCAGTGCCCGGCCTTCTTAACCTGTCAACACCATTGTTGGCTCGCCGAACGGATTTCATTAGTATTGAAGCGGGACGCTGGCCACACGGAAGGGCAAATGTAGATGGACCCAGTCCAAGAATACCTGAAAGAACTACGCGACATCCGCTCCACGGGCGCCGGTGTGCCGGAGACATCTTACTATCCGGCCCTCTCCAACCTGCTCAACGAAGTCGGGAAGACCCTTAAACCCAGAGTCCGCTGCGTCATGCAGCTTGCCAACCGGGGCGCGGGAAATCCCGATGGCGGTCTGTTCACTCCCGACCAGCTTCAGCAGGTCTCCGACACGGATCCGCTGACCGGGCAGATTCCTGCACGTGGTGTTATCGAGATCAAGCCGATATCTGATGACACTTGGATTACAGCCGGGAGTCATCAGGTCACCAAGTACTGGAGACGTTATGGCCTTGTCCTCGTGACGAACTACCGTGACTTCCTGATTATTGGCACGGACGACGATGGCAAACCGAAGAAGTTTGAATCGTTCCGTTTGACTGGAAGCGAGAAGGAATTCTGGGATCTTGCGGGCCATCCCGGTCGCACACGGAGCGGGGTGGCCAGCCGGTTTATGGAATTCCTCAAGCGTGTCATCCTGCATCGTGCTCCCTTATCGAAGCCCGAAGACGTCGCGTGGTTCCTGGCATCCTACGCGCGCGATGCCAGATCGCGAATCGAGGACGTCGATGTGTCGACTCTCGATGCGTTCCGCGCAGCGCTCGAAGAGGCGCTCGGGATGAAATTCGAGGGGCCTGACGGGGAGAATCTCTTTCGCTCGTCGTTCATTCAGACCTTGTTCTACGGTGTGTTCTCGGCCTGGGTGCTCTGGGCGCACGAACCCGACCAGACGGACAAGTCGGCCAATTTCGATTGGAAACGGGCGGGATGGTGGCTCCATGTGCCGATGATCCGTGTCTTGTACGAGGAAGTCTCCGGTCCCCTGAAGCTGCGATCGCTTGATCTTGTTGAACCGTTGGACTGGACTGCCGAAGTGCTCAACCGTGTAGATCGCGACACATTCTTCGCAACTTTCGACCAGGGTGAAGCCGTTCAATACTTCTACGAGCCATTTCTTCAGCAATTCGATCCCAACCTGCGCAAACGGTACGGAGTCTGGTACACGCCGCCGGAGATCGTGAAATACATGGTTGCTCGGGTTGACAGGGTGCTCCGCGAGGAACTGGGAATCGGGGATGGACTGGCCGACAGCCGTGTTCTCGTGCTCGATCCCTGCTGCGGGACCGGGGCTTATCTTGTCGAGGTATTGCGGAAGATTGCCGAGACGCTCAAAAGCAAGGGCGGTGATGCGCTCGCACCGCAGGACATCAAGCACGCCGCGATGGAACGGGTGTTCGGATTTGAGATCATGCCAGCACCGTTTGTCGTGGCACATCTGCAGGTGGGGCTGCTGCTGCAACGACTCGGTGCACCACTATCTCACGATGCTGCGGAGCGTGCTGCCGTCTACCTCACTAACGCGCTTACAGACTGGGAGCCGCCGAAGGACCCGAAGAATAGGATTCTTCTGCCGCTGCCGGAACTGCAGCAGGAGCGCGACGCAGCAGGTCGCATCAAGCGTGACACTCCGATCCTCGTTGTTCTCGGTAATCCCCCTTACAACGCGTTCGCAGGCACGGCGGCGAGTGACGAGGAACGCATGCTGATCGAACCGTACAAGCAAGATCTGAATAAACCGGTCAAGGAAGGCGGCTGGGGGATCAAGAAATTTAACCTCGACGATCTTTACATTCGATTCTTTCGACTTGCCGAACGCCGCATTGCAGAACTGTCAAAGCGAGGCGTCGTTTGCTTCATCTCGAATGGATCATGGGTGAGCGAGCCATCGTTCGTTGTGCTGCGCGAGCACTTACTGGCCTCCTTTGACAAGTTCTGGATCGAGAACCTTCATGGGAATCGCAAGATATCCGAGTATGCGCCCGACGGCCGCACGAGTGAGACTATCTTCGCAATCTCCGGTTTTTCACCGGGCATCCAGCAGGGCGTGGCGACGTCACTTTGGGTGAAGAGCGGAAAGATGTCTCGCAGCGCGACTGTTCTTTTCCGCGACGATATCGACGCCGCGCGCGCAGGCGAGCGGCGCGAGCAGCTCCTCCGCAGCCTCGAAGCCCTGCAATTCGACGCCAAGTATCGCCGGGCCGTACCTATGCGTGACAATCGTCACTCGTTCCGACCATCTACGGTTGCTGAGCACTACATGGAGTGGCCGAAGGTGGTCGACCTGTGTGCCGTGCCCCCGAGCAACGGTCTGATGGAAAAGCGTGGGGGGGCTCTCATCGACATTGATCGCGACGCGCTCGCCACGCGCATGAGGGCGTATTTTGATCCCAAGCTGGATTGGAATGAGTACAAGGCACTCGGATACGGGCTCAATGACAAACAGGCAGGGTTCGACCCGCCCAAGGCACGGAGCAAGGCAGTTGCATCCGAGAGATTCAGCCTGGATCGAATTGTACGGTACGCGGTCAGGCCGTTTGACATGCGTTGGTGTTACTACACTCCAGTCAGTCCGGTATGGAATCGTGCCCGCCCTTCCCTTTGGGCGCAGTACTGGAAGGGGAATCGGTTCTTGATGACTCGTCCCGCAGGGGTGGCATCACCCGAGGGTATCCCGTTCTTCTTTACTTCCGTGCTTGGGGATAACGATTTCCTGAGGGGGCATGCGTACTACTTCCCCTATCAACTTCGAATGGCAGAAGGCGCGGGACACGCTGATGGTCAGGATCTTTTCGCCAAGGCCAAGGGGGAATCGAAGAGGCGCAAATCTGTCAGCAGTCACGGGCTGCACGCGGCAAGGTATTTGGGAGGTGTGGGTATGGATTTCAACGATGCCGCACCGGTCTGGAATCACGTCTTAGCTGTAGGGTTCTCGCCGGCTTACCTTACCGAGAACATGCAGGGCATTCGTCAGGATTGGCCGCGCATTCCGCTGCCCGCATCGAAAAAGCAACTGCTCCACTCTGCCAGTCTTGGGAGTGCGTTGGCACTGCTGCTCGACACTGAATCCGAAGTCAAAGGAGTGACCCAAGGCACGATTCGGCCCGAGCTGTCGGGTGTCGGCGTGATCGCACGAGCCGGGGGCGGGGCGCTTAGCCCAACTAAGGGTGATCTCGACACCACTGTTGGTTGGGGGCACCGTGGCAAAGACGGTGCCGTCATGCCGGGCAAAGGCCGCCTTGTCGAGCGTGATTATTCGAAAGAGGAGCTTGAAGCGCTAAGAGTTGGCGCCAAGGCCCTGGGAGTGTCCTTCGAACAGGCGCTGGCTCAGTGGGGAGGCACAACCTGCGACGTGTACCTGAACGATGTCGCTTACTGGAAGAACGTGCCCAAGAACGTGTGGGAGTATGTCATCGGCGGATATCAGGTGGTCAAGAAGTGGCTCAGCTACCGCGAGTGCAGCATCCTCGGGCGCGGTCTGACAAAGGACGAAGCGCGCGAAGTGACCAACATGTGCCGGCGAATCGCCGCCATCCTCTTGATGCAGCCGGCGCTTGACCAGAACTATCAGGCCGTCAAGGAATCCTGTTTTGACTGGTCCACGGTCAAGGAGAACTGAGGAACCATGCGCACTATTCCGGTCGATTCCAATACCAGAGTTCCGTCCCGCTCTCGGTGGCCAAGCAGAGACGGAGGTGGGAGGCGGTAAATGCCATCCAGCGAAGCGTGTCTTAGCTTGGAGTCCGAACGTGTCCGATTTCTTTGACGACTTGCAGCCCATGGCCATCACGAACCACGGATGCGCCGACGAGGCAAGCTCTGTGGTTCGCGGTCCTCAGCGATCGCTCGGAGATGACGGTGATCTCGATCGGTGACAGGTTGGACGGCAAGTATCTGATTACGCGCAGACTCGGGGGTGGCGGGTTCGGCGAGGTGTTTCTGGCCACGGATGAGGTGATCCCCAATCGCCAGGTCGCAATAAAGGTGCTTTCCCAACCACGTCCGGGGGATCACAGCGACCTCGTGTGGGAGATGCAGACACTGGCGCAGTTCAACCATCCGCACATCGTGACGTTCTACCACCATTTCAACGCCGAGGAACGGTTGTACCTAGTGATGGAGTTCTGCCCGGCCGGAAGTTTGAATGATCTGCTGGTGGCAGGGGGGCCTTACTGCAAGGAACAGGTGTTCGCGTGGGGTCTGGAACTGTGCGAGACCCTCGCTTTCGTCCATGGAAAGGGAATAGTCCACCACGACATCAAGCCCCAGAACATTCTCTTCGCCGGGGACGGGACGATTAAGCTCGGAGACTTCGGCGTGGCCAACCGCATCGCAGGCACCCGCTTGTATCTGCCACCGGAAATGCTGCTCGGCGAACGCGTGTCTCGGATTGACCCAAGGGTGGACGTATACGCACTCGGTCTGACGTTGCTCGAAGCGATAAATGGCCACCATCCCTTCGAGCATCTCCAGCCGGACGAGGCCATCAGGGCCCGCATCAAGCACGATTTCGTCCCGACCGAACTGCCCCGCTGGGTACAGGAAGTCCTGCTCAAGGCAACTCACCCCACTCCCGAACTGCGATTCCAGTCGGCGGACGATTTTTGCGATGCCATCCGCGGTCAACACGTGCCCTACGTATTCGATGGTAACCGGATCAGGGCCGACGATCTGGCCAGGAGGGCCGAGTCTTCGATCGCACGCAGGAAGTGGAAAACGGCCGAGAAGCTCGCATCCTATGCACTTGAGTTGAGCCCCGATTCCGTCGCCGCATTGCTGGCTGCGGGCCGTTGCCAGCTGCTGATTCGCCGCATTGATCGGGCCAGCGAATACCTGTCCAAGGCAGTATCCATTAGTCCGCGTACGCCGGTTCAGAAGGAACTCGGATGGATAAACCTTGAGCAAGGCCGGATCCCGACAGCAATCTCGCTGCTGACCGACCATTTACAGAGGAATGCGTCCGACTACGAAGCCTATAACCTGCTCCTAAAGTGCTTCTACTTGACCGATCGCTACGAAGCGGGAGAATCTCTTGCAAACATTGTCGTTGACGCGAAAGCGCCGAATGACTGCTTCCGCAACAACCGGCTCCTGTGCCGTTTACTGAACGGAGATAGCGCCCCTGTCGAACTGGCAACGCCCACTTCCCGTGAGGCTGCCAATCCCTTCATCGTCTACAACCTCGCGGTGGCGAATGAAAGGCCGCGGTCCTGGGGAAGCGATACGCCGGTGTCGCTGAAATCGAAGCTGCTGTTCGAAGAGTACCGATTCGGGACCGCTGTCCGCACTGGAAGAAAGAATACGCTCGCAGTGTACACGTCCGGCAATGTCCGTGACGACTTTGGTCGGTCGATTGTGGCGATTGGCTCCCTGAGCGTGAACGATCTCGTTGTCAACGACAAGAGCGTGAGTCGTCGCCACTGCGTCATCGTGAACTATCCTGACGATGTGTGGCTCTATGACCTCGGAAGCACGGTCGGCACTGTGATCGACGGGCAGCGCCTCGTTGGTCGAACACTCTTGGACAGTGTGCACGAAGTGGCGGTCGGACGGGTCCGCCTGCGCATTGCTGCGAGAAACGACATATTTCTCTAAGCAGGAGGCACCGACACCCGAAACGGCCGAGCACGTAAGGGCTTTCTGCTGAAGCGTGGCCTTGGTAGAGGGGTCTTGGCGAAAGGAGCGGCTGAGGAGAGGCAAGCTTGGAGTTCGAACGTGTGCGATTTCTCTACATCCCGGCCGATGTAATCTACACTTCGGATGTCTTCCACACAAGCCCGACCCTTCTCACTTTTGACGTCCACTCATTCCCCAGTCACCCAGGCTGCTGCCGCAAATTCCGTGTCAAAAAGCCGGGCATGCGAGAGCCATCGGGCCGCGCGTCAAAACTATCGCAAGCCCCACTCGGTCAGGGGCGAAAGCGCTTGACAGTCGGCCGATCCGGGCTTAATCTCGCCACCTCGGTGTC
>JAVHPP010000058.1:0-3306 GCA_036170655.1 Candidatus Zixiibacteriota bacterium
AACCCTGCCCACCGCCGGACGATCAAGCCAGCACAATCTGATGTTGCAACAATTTGCCAAATGTAAAAGAGCAGCAGTCCTCAGGCACCGACTTCTTGATCTCCGCGTAACCGATTGATCTCTCTTGTCTTGCGGCCATATCGCCAAAGCCGGGGCGTATTTTGGAGTGGCCATTTCCGTGGCATCATTATATACATGAGCAGCATCCGGGGTTGGAGGCACAGGAACTCCACCGTGGATGGATGGCAGTTTCAATAAGCCGGAACATCTCCTTTCCGCCGCTGTTGGGTCTGTAGGAGCGAAGCGGAATGGGAAATCACAGAGCCTTATTCCCATGGGTGATCGCTCCAAATTCGAGGGCTTGATATCCGGGCACCTCGATTCGCTCTACCGGACGGCGTTGCGGATGACCCGCAACACGTCCGACGCGGAAGACCTGGTGCAGGACACATGCCTGAAAGCGTTCCGTTACTTTGACCGTTTCGAAGAGGGGTCCAATCTCCGTGCCTGGTTGTTCAAAATCCTCACCAATTTGTTCATCAACCGCTACCGCAAGCAGGCGAAGGAGCCGGTCCTCGTTGAATACGACGAGGCCGAGGACTATCTTGTCTACAACCAGATGCACGCAGCGGCCGGCGGCGGGACCAACGAAGGGCCCGAGCAGAATCTGTTTAATCGCGCCCTGGGGGCCGAGGTCGACCGTGCCATCAATGAACTGCCGGAGGATTTTCGCATCGTGGTCGTGATGGCGTTCATCGAAGGACTGGCTTACGAGGAGATCGCCGAGGCGCTCGGTGTCCCCATGGGGACCGTCAAATCGCGTTTGCATCGCGGGCGCAAGTTGTTGCAGAAGACGCTGTACCAGTATGCCAAAAAGGCCGGCGTCATACCGCCGGCGTAGCGGGGAGTGGAGCAGGACAGTGCATGAACACGGATTGAATTGCCGGGACGCGCTGGCGAAACTGTACGATTACATCGACGGCGAGCTGGACGCGGCGGATCGTGACGCGCTCCAGGCGCACTTGGAGGCCTGCCGTCCGTGCCTGTCCCGCTATGAGTTCGAGCAATTCTTCACGGAGTTTGTCAAGCGCAACACGTCGCAGCCACGAGTGCGTGAGGAATTCAAGACCCGTCTCCTGGCGCGTCTGGCCGAAGAACGCCGCGCCCCGCACGCTATGCAGGACACGGAACCCGTTGTCGCTACCCCTGCCCACCGGGGGATTTTCCGCTTGATGCCGCGGTTTGCGGTGGCGGCGCTGGTTGTCCTTTTGGTTGGCGTCGGGTCATGGTGGATGGCGCACAAGGCCACGCCGGCGGTCAACTGGGCGCTCTTGACCGGGTACCATCTCGGGACCATGGAGGTTCAGGAGGACGGTCTGGACACGGACAATTTCAACGATGCCCGCGCCTTTCTGGTCTCGCGTCTCGGTCCGGGGTCCGACACAATTCTGCCGCGCGCGATTCCGCCGGAGCTGACCGCACATTCCGCCTGTCTGCTTCCCTGTGGCGATCAAAAACTGGCGCAGTTCGAATTCATGGTCGATGGCAACAAAGTTTCGCTGTTCATCGTTCCGGTTGCCTCCTTCCCCAAGATGGACGACCCCGAGCAATACCCGCGCATGGTTGTCGGCGATCATGACTACCACATGGTGACCGCTGGCGGTGTCAACTCGCTCTGCTGGAAAGATCACGCCGGGTATATGTGCGCGATCATGGGTCCCGCCGATTTCCCCACCATGCTTGCCTGGGCGGAAAAGATCCGCCGTCCCAAGAGCGCGTAGGATTGTTCCTCACCGCCCCTGACCAGATCCGCGCCCTTTGGCCCCCGCGCTGAAGCGCGGGGTTATCAGAAGCGCGAGGGTTGGCCGAAGCACGGTCTTCTAACACACCGCTTCAGGGCGTGTTGAAAACCCCCCTACTGATTCTCGCCTAAACAATCAAGCAAACCGACAGGTGTAGGGGCACGGCTTGCCGTGCCCGACCCGATCCTGTTTGCATTCACGCCAGTGGGCACGGCAAGCCGTGCCCCTACAGATCTCGACAGGTCAAACACTTGTCCGGGCGTTTTTCAACACGCTTTCTCGCGGGGGCGACATCACGAGGTGTGAGCCGCTGGTCAGGTTTCTCAACACGCTGCTTCAGCGGGGTGAACGTCAGCGGCATCTACGACAATTCCACTTTGGACTACGCAGGCCTGCCTGCGGTTTGAAAGCGGCGTCATGCCGCCGCACTCCACATCTCCTCGCTTCGCCTGTGGCCGGGGCCACAAATCTGACTGGCCAATGGCAAAAAATGACCCCGAAAAGACGCAACTGACGGGTCTTCTTGGGCCTATCCCGCCCCAGTTAAAGCCCCCGTTTGCTGCGTGCGTCTAACCCGCCACGTCAGTTCATGTTGAGTCAAAAATCTTTGCCGAGGGCCAAAAAAAGTCTTGCGGGGGGTGGCTGCCCCTATGATATTTGCGGCCCAAGTTGGGACGGCTGTGCTGTCCAAGGAGGAGCGGTTCCCAACAGTAAGGCGTTCAAGTCAGTCGGGCGAGGTACCGATAGAACCAAGTGGCCGAGGCCCAATAGGGGGTGGTCGGCTGCCCATAGTCTGTGGTGAAATTAGTCTTGACACCAAAGAAGGCCCATGTGTATTGTTGCAACCACCAATCGCCACCCCGGCTACAGGCGGGGGAAAAGGCAGGAGTCAATCTGTCGGCGAGGCGGGATGTATCGGGGAATGATGATTGTGACAGGTGATGACAAAGTGGATGGCGTCCGTGTTCCCATGGTGACGATGTCCGCGCAATCCGTCCGCCGGGGTCA
This sequence comes from Candidatus Zixiibacteriota bacterium, assembly GCA_036170655.1. GTDB lineage: Bacteria > Zixibacteria > MSB-5A5 > WJJR01 > WJJR01 > JACRMA01. The sequence continues at coordinate 2,811 of JAVHPP010000058.1, forward strand.
GAAGACGGCGGCGGCAAATCTGTCAAAGGCAGTGCGGAGAGGGTCAAAGGGCGTTGGGATGGGCCAACCCGCTTAGGCGGCTGGCCGCAACAGATCGGCGAAACCAGGGAGGGTCACGCCACGCCGGGGCGCAATAATTCCGGTCAATTCATAAAGATTTTACGTGCCGCGTCCGAGTCTTTCCCGTTCATTGGCGGGCGACCGCAGTGCGGCGGTCGGACGGACGAAGGCAGGAGAGTTTGAATCGGGTCGTGATTGACCACCAAAACGGGGGGACCATGAATGAACCAACGGCAGTGAACGGTTTCTTGTTTTTTGATTCCCATAAGCGCGGAAAAGAGCAGAGAATGGTCATGTCATATTCAGGAGGAGGAAAGACAATCAACATGTCACGGAACACAAGTTTTGCGCGGGCGTCCCGTTCTTCGAGCGGGACAACCTCACCTCAGAAGGGGGGAGCGCGGATGAAAGCAATCCGATGGATAGGATGGGTGGC
>JAVHPP010000059.1:0-15245 GCA_036170655.1 Candidatus Zixiibacteriota bacterium
GGACTGTCAAGGGGAATCTTTGCGTTGTTCGGCGATTGCTCGGGTGGGGAGAATGGTATTTCGCCAGATTCTGAAGATGTCTGCAACGATCCTCTGTGGTTCGTCCATCGTCGTTTTGCTCGGCTGGTGGTTGGGGGGAGAATACGCCGCCGACCGGATGCGCAGACGACAATCGGAGCGCCAGGATGTCCAAACCGCCTCCCTTCAACGCCGGGTCAAGACAATCCAAGTGGGGCAGCCTCTGCCGCCCATCGTCGTATGGTCCGTGACCGGCGCGGAATCGTACGATATACGGGACCTTTTGCTGGACGGGGGGATTATTCTGGTCGTCTCGACCGAGTGTGACGCCTGTCTCGAGAGCTCAGAAGAACTGATCGTGAACAAGGCCACCTCATGGCGCCAGTATGTCGAGACAATTATCGTCGGCGATCATGTCCTCGGGCTCGCGGGATTTGTCCAGAAACTCAGGGAGAGAGGCGTCTTCACCGCCGTGTATTGCGATGTCCAGGAAACCCTCCGCCGGGTCCACGAAATCACGCCCAACCCCGCATACTTCCTTCTCGGTACGAGTGGGATCGTCTTGGATTTTGGCGCCGACGTACCGGCCGCGGCGGCGCTCACAACGTTTTTCAATAAATGACTATGTTCCCGGTCACGGCGCAAACGATCCACAGGGGAGGTGATGCAAAATGTGGAACAAGAAAAATACGATCGCTGTCTTTCTTTTGCTGCTGTTTGCCTTTGCGTTTGCGTTTTCAGCGACGTACGAGGCCGCAATGGCGGGCCCGGGTCCAGAGCCGCCGGCACCATGTAGTTGTCGTTATTATTGTGTCCCGAATCAGCAGTGGCAATGGGGAGACATGGCGCCCGGCGAGTGTTTGATAAGTCCAAGATGCCAGCAGTGTGCAGCTCAGTGAGTCTCCGCGATTCTTCGACCTGCCGTGGCCGGGACCGGAAGCCGGGCAATCGCCCGGCTTTCTTTGTCGCGCGGCGGCGATGGCAACCCACGGACGACACCAGATCGCAGATTACATCACGCCGCACCGGCGCCCATCCGGTACCGGTACGCCGTCATCGAAAACGCCCCCAACGCAAGGGAGAGAATCATGACCTTGGCCAGCAGTCCCAAATAGGGAATCGCGGTGAGCAGCGTCAGGATAGCATTCCGGCAAACAGGGAGACGATTGCAGGCGCAGCGCGGCCGCTGCGCAGACGGGCCAGCAACCAGTCGCCCATGGCCAGACCCACGAAGATCTTGGCCAGATACAGGAGAATCACCCAGACCGTGAGCGCGATGACCGCCAGCGGTATGCCCAACAGTGACACGGCGACGATGAGCGCCGCCACCGGAATACACACAAGGAACAGGAATCCGAGTCCAAGGCTCTTCCATGAGGCGTTGAGAATGGCGCTCTTCACGTCGTTCACGAACGGCTTGAACAAGGCGAGCATCACGAGGCCGACGGCAAAGGCGGCGAGAAACCACCAGGAATCCCAGAGAAACCCCCCCAGCGTGTACTGGTCTTTCTTCTTGGCGGCAGACGGGCCCATCTTCTCGACCCCGCCCAGAATCTGCGCGCCATCCTCGATCTTGGCTTCTTTCTCGGAACGGTACTTGAGCTTCCCTCCGATGATGGCCGACTGCATGATGGTGATCTGATCGGCATGGATTGTCACGTTGCCGTCAATCTGTCCGGCGATCACCAGCTTGCCGCATCCGCCGCCGACATCGCCGCCGATCCGCCCACGGATCGTGCCTTCGGCAGCGCCGATGTACAGGTCCTTTTCGACCCAGCCGCGGTCGTCGATGATCAGTGTCTGGCAGAAAGCCATCATGTTGCGTTCGATGTGCCCGCGCAGGTTGACGTCCTGTGCAAACACCCGAGCCGAATTAAGAATGTGGCCGTAGACATCGATCCGTCGCGCGGCCCCCATGAACGAGTTTTCAATCAGGGCGGAATCGCCCACCGTCACATTAGCGCCCGCCGCAAACAGGTCGCCGATGAGATGCGCGTCAAAATCCACGTTGCTGGCAGCGGCAAAGAGATCGTCAAGGATCTCGCCCTCCCGAATCTGTACGGCCTCGCCCCCCCGAAACTGTGTCGCCCTTGCTCCCGTGGAAACGCCGAACAAGAGACACAGCCCGGCGATGATTACCAAACGACGCCGAAACGGGCCTGTTTCCTGTCCCCACAAAGTCATCTGCTTCTTGCTCACTGGGTCCACCTCTTGCTTGGGGGTTGGACATTCCGGCCATCGGAGGATACGCATGCCGCGCGCCAATGTTTCCCCATAGAGGTTAGCCCATCCGCCAGTAAACGCAAGCAGAATCACATCTAAATGCCGCTCGCACGGTTCGTGTAAGGAGGTCGCTGCCCATCAGCACATCCGTCACGGTGTGCTGAAAGGCCTCTCCGTTGCCGGATTCTTCGGCTCTCGAAGGCCCGTCTCCCATACGTTTGGGCCGTTTTCTTCACGCTCCGTGCCGTTACTGCCTGCGGTGACGCTGAAGATCTGCATATCTCCAGCCGATACAATGATTTAGGACTGGTCAGTCCGCCGATGTGCGGACGGCGCAGTCGTTGTCGCTATGCGCTGGATGCGGTCTTCGGGTATATTGCTGGCGCCGAAGGTGGATTACATCTTCTGGGCGCTGCATGGTTTGACGCTGACAGTACTCACCGTCTGGCTCGCATTTGTATGGTCTGAAGTTGCGGCTGTCCGTGTCGCCGCCGTCACCGCTTTGGTCGTGCTGGGGCTGATGGCGGGCGCGTTTGCCTTCCTCCGCCGGCCCGGTGCGCGCTTTGACACGATGTTCTGGCCGATTCTGGCTCTCGATCTATTCGCCATTGGCTGGTTCATCTACTTCTCCGGTGGTATCGCCAACAACCAGTACCTGTTGTTTTTTGCGCTTATCCCTTTCGTCGGCTATCACTATGGGCTGCGCACAGGACTCGCCTTGGCCGCCGTTGTGTCCGTGGCCTATCTGCTGATCTGCGTCACGGTGAATGGCTCCGGCGTTCTGCCGGCCTTCGTCTTTCGTTCGATCATGCTGGGCCTCTTCACGGCCGCCATGGGATACTCCGCCATGTTCATCCGCCAGTCGGAGGAACGTCTGCTGAATGCCATGGACAAGTTGAATGAGCGCACCACCGAACTGGAGAAGACCCATTATCAACTGCAAACGATATACGAAACGTCGCGCTCGCTGGCCGAACTGCTCGCGGAGGGGGACGTGATCGACCGCGTGCTATTCATCGCCCGCTCGGTCCTCAATTATCCGGTGTGCGACGTCTATACGTGGGACGACGTCCAGGGAAAGCTCTGGCTCAAAGGGCGTCTGGATCATGAGCAGACAGCCCGCTACGAAAAACCCCAGACGGTCGTGCCGAACGCCATCATGCGCCAGGCAATCGAGGAGGGGGAGATCCGCCGCGTGCTCAATCGCCATCCCGGACGCATGGTGATCGACGAACACCCCAACCGGTCGCAGTTATTTGTTCCCATGATTTCCCAAGGGAAGGTCATCGGGCTGCTGGCGGCTGAGTCACCGCGGGTGAATGCGTTCACCGAGCGTGACGAACGGGTGATCTCGGTGCTGGCGGCGTCAACCGCCATGGCGCTCGTCAACGCCGATCTCCACCGGCGGATGGAAATGCTGACGATCGTCGACGAACTGACCGGCGCGTACAACTACCGCTATTTCCGCCTGCGCCTCGAAGACGAAAAGCGCCGTGCCGTGCGCTATAGCCAGCCGCTCTCCCTGATCATGGTCGACATTGACTGGTTCAAGCATCTCAACGACCACTATGGACACGAGACCGGCAACATCGCGCTGCGCGGCCTCGCGCAGGTGATTGCTTCCTGCATCCGCGATGTCGATGTCCTCGCCCGATACGGGGGGGAGGAATTCATCGTCATACTCCCGCAGACCGGCCGCGACGAGGCGAAAGCGCTGGCGGAACGGATGCGGCGTCGTGTGGAACAGACCGATTTTGGTCCCGATCCCCAGGGACGCCCGATGCACATGACCATTTCTGTTGGGATTACCAGCTACCCCGATAACGGCCGTCCCGAAGACGAACTGGTGGAATCGGTCGACCGTGCCCTTTATCACGCCAAAGGGAACGGCCGGAACGTCGTCTGCACCAGTTGACAGTCCTTCGAACTGGCGCAGGGTCTCGCGGGTGCCGGTGATCGAAATGGACCGTTGCGTGCGCGCGCAATTCCCTCTACATATCCTGGCGATGGTAAGCCCCCGGCCAGTTTCTGATTCGCGTTCCCCGGCGCCTCTGGTGCTCTCTTACCAGGGCGCTTCGCCCGACAGCGAACTCCTGGGCTGGATCGAAGAAGGTTTGGTGTCCGGCGTTGTCGTCTTCAAGATGAATGCGCCATCCGACGAACAGCTGGCATCGGCGGTCACCGAACTGCGCCGAGTCGCGCCGCGTCCCCTCCGGATTATGATCGATGAGGAAGGCGGACCGGTCCGCCGCCTGACGGAGGCGGCCGTCTCGATGCCGTCGCTGCGGTCATACGAGCAGGCGCCGCTGACTCAGGTGGGGGCGGCTTACGCGCGGGTCGCCGGGCGTTTGTCCGGTATTGGGGTTGACACACTCCTGGCGCCGGTGGTCGACATCGGCGCCGAATCATCTGGATGGCTTCACGAACGAACCTATGCCGACGATCCCGATGCGGTCGCGGCGATGGCCCGTGCCGTGATCCCGGCTGTCCAAGACAAAGGGGTGTCGGCTTGCGCCAAGCATTTCCCGGGGACGCGGGCGGTGACCGTCGATCCGCACCATGGCATCGCCATTGACCCGACGCCACAATCGGTGTGGGAACGCACCGACGCGATTCCCTTCCGGGCGGCGATCGTTGCCGGTGTGCAGATGGTCATGGTTGGCCACCAGCGCATGATGGGCTTCGATGCCACACGCCCGGCATGTATGTCGGCCCTGATGGTACGTGTCCTGCTACGGCAGCGGCTGGAGTTCGCCGGTCTGGTCCTGACCGACGATCTGGCGATGGATGCGATTGCGAAGCAGTATCCGATTGAGGATGCCGTTCGCGCTGCGTGGGAAGCGGGATGCAATTTCACGCTTGTATGTCAGAATCGGCTCTTGCAACGCCGTGCGATATCATCTTGGCGTGAATGGATCAGCGATCGCCATGAGGCAGCCATCTCGTGATCCACCGGCCGCGACATCCTCTGATTCGTCTTCTGGAAAAACCGCGGCTGCGCGTCCTCGGCATCAACAGCGGAACCTCGATTGATGGCCTCGACCTGGCGCTGGTGGAAATCGACGGACTGCCCGCGCCCGGCCGCGTGCATCTGCTGGACACTTGCTCCTTCCGGTATCCGCGCGGGTTGCACCATGTCCTCAAGGAGATCGCCGGCGCGCGGACAGTCGACAAGGAACATGTCGCCAGTACGCATTTCTCATTCAGCGAGTGGACAGCCCAACGCGTTCTCGAATTTGCCGAGGGGCGCGCGAGATCATCGCCGATCGATCTCGTCGGGTTTCATGGCCAGACAATCGGCCATTACCCCGGAGTCGGGTCTGCGGCGAAAGGATTGACGCGTGCCACCTGGCAATTGGGGTCCGGTTCAGTCGTTGCCCAGCGCACTGGCATCCTGACCGTGAGCGACTTTCGCACCGCTGACATCGCGGCTGGAGGACAGGGAGCGCCGTTGTCCGGCTACTATCATTATCTCCTGTTCGGAGCGCGTTATGTGTTGCTCAATCTGGGTGGAATAGCCAATATCTCCGTGGCGCGCAGGAAACGAAGCCGCTTGGAGATTCTCGCGTTCGACGTCGGACCCGGCAACATGATGAGTGATCTCCTGACGCAGACGCTCCTGGGCAGGGCATTCGATCCTGGGGGACGCATCGCCTCATCCGGCGCCGTCGATCTGCGCCTCTCACGACGCGTCCTGAGCGATCCATACTTTCGCCGCCGGCCGCCCAAGACTTGTGGGCGGGAAGAATTCGGCCGCGCGTCCGTCGAGCGATGGTTCTTGCATAATCGGTCTGCCAGACCAGCCGATCTCCTCGCAACGTCCCTGTACATCACCGTGAACGCCATTCGCCGTGCTGTCCAGCGCTGGGTTGAGCCTTTCACGAGGTCTCGTCTTCTGATCATCACTGGAGGAGGAGTCGGCAATCTGACCCTCGTGCGGTTTCTGGCCGAATTGTTGCCCGGCTGGAGTATCAGCGTTTCAGACACACTTGGATTCCCGGCCCAGTACGTCGAACCATCGGGATTTGCGGTCCTGGCCCATGAGACGTTGCATGGGCGCGACGGGAATCTCGGAGGTGCAACCGGAGGAGATCCCGCCTGTCTGGGTGTTATATCGCTGCCATGAAGACCGCACACCAACACCGGTCTTGTCCGAACGTGGCCCGTTTCGCGTACGCTCGCGCCGGCGTGTTCTTCCTTGTGCTCCTGGCCGGCGCAGGGTGTATCCCGACCCGGTTGCATGACACCGGGGCGTTCGATGATGAGTCCCTGAGGCTTCCCGTTGTGCGTGTTCGTCTGCCCGAAACCGGGCCGCGTTTCACCCTGAAAGGAGAAGGGCGTTTCATCGTGCGCGCCGCCACGGTCGATTCGGGGTTTGCGACTTTCTCGACACCAGGACCGGTCACAGTCGTCTTCACGCGCCAGGAGGCGAATCTTCTGGAAGAGCATGGCATCCGGCTGGCTGGCCGCCTGACAGGAATCTGGGTCTATCCAACGAATCCAGACAATCGCCTGTGGCTTGGCAATGTCCCATACCGGGGTACTCTGCTTATCGGCCGTGACCGCAACGGAGATCCCATTGTCGTCAACCGGCTGAGTCTCGACGACTACCTGACTGGTGTCCTCGCTCCCGAAATGGGAGAGAGGACGCCCAATGAGATCGAAGCGGTCAAGGCGCAGGCGGTTGCCGCCCGCACCTACGCGCTGGCCCACCTCGGCCAATACGAAGGCGCCTCCTATGACTTGAAAGCCGACGTCAGCGATCAGGTTTACGAGGGCGCTTCTCAAAGGCGCCCCTGGGTCGATGAGGCCGTCACCGCGACCACGGGAGAAGTCGTCACCTACGACGGCCATCTGATCGACGCTTACTACCACTCCACCTGCGGTGGCCGGACCGACAACATCGAAGACGTTTGGCCCAAAGCGCCGCGACCGTTCCTCGTTTCGGTCGATGACGACACATTCTGCCGCTGGTCCCAATACTCCACATGGGCGGAGACTTTCGACAGGAAAACCCTCTTGAGGAACCTCCGCGCCTACCGGCAGCAGCTCAAACCTCCACCCATCAGGGATTTCAAGGTCATCAAAGATATCCTCCTTGAAGGGGAGACCCCCGGTGGACGCGTCAAAACGATGACCGTCGTGACAAATCAAGGAAAGTGGACGGTCAGCGCGGATCAGATCCGTTGGGCCTTGGGGCGCCCGTCGCGCCGGGGCTCGATCCTCCCATCTGACCGCTTTAAGTTGGATCTGAAACGCGACCGGCGCAAGAACGTGATGAGCGCCGTTGCCAGCGGCGCCGGCTACGGTCACGGCGTCGGTATGTGCCAATGCGGCATGATCGGCCGCGCCCGTGCTGGTCAGCAATACCGGGACATCCTCACGCACTACTACACTGGCGTGCGGATTGAGCGCGTGTACTGACGCACGGTGTACTGACGCCCTGTGCCATGACTCCCGGTGTCACTGTTCCCCATCGCTGCCGTGAGTCCAAGGCCGGCGGGAAACGCCCCTGAAAGGGCGGCCTAACTCCCATAACCCTAAGAGCCTCTATCAAAATGACCGCGCACACTGGTGAACACGGCAGGTTGAGTTGACCGGCGAGCGATGGGAGGGCGAGGCTCCTGCCGAGCCTTTCTTTCCCCCAGCCAAGAGGCTCGGCAGGAGCCTCGCCCTCCCGTGGAACGGACATTCATTCTGTTAGAGGTCCCAAAACTTCTTGCAACCTGACGTCCCCGAATTACATTCGCGTTTGATGAAGATCGTGTTTGGTGTACGGCCCGCTCTCCTTGTTGTGCTGCTTGCCTCCGCGAGCGGGGCGCAGACCTTGCCCAAGGGGGCTGATTCGTCGCATCAGATACCATCCCCGCTGAAAGTCCCCGACGCGGAAGTGCTGCCGGACGAGGCCATTCCAGCGAAGTTCGACACCATCACCGTCCAGCTCGATACCCTTTCGAAGGCGCGTGATTCGGTGACTGTCCCGTTCGATACCCTGTCGAAGACCGGCGATGCGGATGGCGACGGTGTCCGCGATTCGCTCGATCACTGCCCCAACACGCCGCACGGCCTGTCGGTCGACAAGAGCGGGTGTCTCGTCATGACCCAGCTGGACCGCAAGCTGATTCTCCACGTGACGTATTTCCCCGGGACGACCGATCCCGATCCTTACACACTCTCCATTCTCGACGATCTGATCATCCGCCTTAAAGATTCGCCCCAGACCCGAGTCACGGTCGAGGGTTTCACCGACAACATCGGCGAGGACGAGGCGAATCGGGTGGTTTCCCAGAAACGCGCGGACAAGATCAAGGCCTATCTTGTGAAAAAAAGGATTTCATCCCAGCGTATCGCGGCGGTCGGTCGGGGAGAGTCAAAGTTCGTGAGCGGCAACGACACGGCCGCCGGCCGCCGCAAGAACCGGCGCATCGAGATTTCATTCCACCGCACCGAATAATCTGTGGTGGACACTACCGTTTCCCTCGCGGGCAAGGGGCTTCAGCCCCTTGCCCATGGATATTCTGGACATACTTCGCACGGTGTCTCTGTGTAGGGGCGCACGCCGTGTGTGCTTTTTACTCCCGGAGAATTCTGAAATCGGTGTCATAACACCTGACGTTATCAGTGCCCCGGCCCTTATGGTCCCGCAATGAATGACTGACCATGTGCGCGGCGGGAGGGCGAGGCTCCTGCCGAGCCTCTCTTTTGTCTTCCGTCGAAAAGAGGCTCGGCAGGAGCCTCGCCCTCCCGATCTTGAATGTCGTGGCCAAGAAACGGATGCTGCTTGTCAAGCCGGCAGTGAGAAAAAAGGGAATCCCGGTTCTCCCGGGATTCCCTCTCTCCATTGCTGTTGGTGAGATACTGCCGAAACTTGCCTTACTTGCCGTTCTCTGCTCCGTGACACTTGCCGCAGAATCCCTGTCCTGCGGTGCGTGAGCCCGCATCATGGCAGACGAAGCACACCGCATTGTTGTCATCATGCCACGGTCCGTGCACATCCTTCATGAATCCTTCTGGATGGGGCGAAACGATTTTCCTGTGGCACGTGAGGCATTTCGGCTCCGCGGCATCACGGTCATGACACGCTGCGCAGACCTCGATGTCTTTCCGTGCCAAGTCGGCGTGTCCGCCCCCAGATCCGAAGTTGGCGGTCTCGTGCCAGACCGGCTTCTGTGTGCTGCTGCTGTTGGCATTGTGACAGGCGGCACAGAACGTGGCCGTCTCGTGGCAGGTCGCGCAATCGGATGTCTTGGATCTCACCTCCGCGCCGTGCGTGAAGCGGTAGTTCAGGTCGTGCCGCCGTTGCAGGAGCAGGAGATTCTTGCCATCATGCGCCGGCGCAAGCGGCCGGACGCGGTCCACAAGCGCGCCCGTCTGTCCACGGACCGAAAGTCCCAAGGCGGCGCCATCATGGCACTCTTCGCAATAGGTCGGGCGATGGCATGTCTCGCATGATTTCGCATTGGTGCGGGCGGATTCCACATGGTCCAAGACCCAGTCCGGGCCATGATCGGCCGGCCGCCGCAATTCCACCTGGCTATGGCAGGTCTGGCAGTTGTCGGCGACCTGACGGTTGCGGTGGCAGTCCACGCACTTGTCCATCGGCGGGATGCCATGGGAGGGAACCGAGTTCGCTTTGCTGACGTTTGCATGGCAGGTCACGCATTCGATCTTTGCCTTGCCGGTGTGCAATTGATGCGAGAAGATGACTTCGCGCGCGGGCGCTATGTATGGCGAGTAGCGGCCCTCGGTGACATTCTTCTCGGTGTGGCACAGGCTGCATTCCGTCGTTTTCTGATCGTGGCACGTGTAGCAAGCGTCCATCTTCGGGAGCAGATCGGCGGAAGACTCCGTCGCGCTGGAGGCAGACGCATGACAGTCTTCGCATTTCGCCCCCACTTCGTTGACGTGGTAGTCGTGGGAGAACCGAATGACGGCTTCGTTCGTCTTCGACCCCGCAATCGCCACAAGAAGCGTGACCGCCAATGCCGCAATCACAACTAAGATTGTCCGATGTTTCATAGTCGTTTTCCCCGTCAAAGATCAGTCACTCGCAGAGCATGGGTCCCGTCAAGATGATTCCGGTTCGTGATTCCTCCAGCCGCTCAGCCGGGCACTGTTCCCAGCCTCCGGAAGAACCACCACGACGCCCGGATCATGAGGCGCAGGTCCCTTCGGCCAGCCACATATCCTTGCTCGCCTCCTTCCTCGCTCTTGAGGAGCTGCGAGACAAACTGCACCTCGACATCCAGCGTCGACTGCGGTATCCACCGCCAGGTGCCGCCTGCCCATGCCGATTCCTCGGTGCTGGTTTCCGGTGTGTCTTCGATCAGCTCATAGCGCGAGAGGTGGGTGCCGCCACGCAACGTCCAGCGGTCGTTGATGGGATATGTTGCATCCCCGCTGACACCGATGGTATTGCCCGGCCAGCCAGCTCGTCCAAACAGGGTCAGAGAGAAATACTTATGTCCAACGCCCACATCGAAGCGCTGTGAGGAACCGTCGCTGAGATTCACATAGGTCCCGCCCGCGTTGACCGACCAGACCGGGTTGATGCGGTAGTCGGCGCGCAAACGCCCTTCGTAGTACCGTGACTCGCCAAAAACCCAGAAGATCGAATTGTAGGGGAGATCAGGACGCCGGTAACGGAACTGCCCATTGAGCGACAGCGCCTCCGTCGCGTGCCAGCGTGCTGATAAGTGGACGCGCCCGATGCGCTGCTGCGGCAACTGGTAGAGCGCCTGTCCATAGACACTCCCGATCCGATTGATGGTCCGCCGCCAGTCCAGTCCCAGCGTGCGCGAATCAAGGTTGTTCACCGCGATGGCGGTGTCGGAGGAAATGTACGACCGGGCACGGTTCTTCTGCGCGAAGGAGAACGCCACGTCGCCGATGGCGCCCGAATGGTACCCGAGTTGAGCGCCGAAGGCGTGCCCCTTGTCATACTCAGTCATCTTGAACCGGCCGTCATCGGGCGCCAGAAGCCCGAAGTATCCACCAGCCTGAAGTCCATATCCGGGATGGATGGCGGCCGATCCGCCGTCGATCGAAACCGTGCCGTTGGGCCAGTACACACGATGCCTCCCGCCCGCCAAATCCACTCTCTTGGCGCGGTCTTTCCAGCGTGCTTGCAGATCATAGACGCGGTAGTCGTGAACGTTGTCGCCGGCGTTGCGGACATTGTAACGTCCCAGCATGGAGGTCAGAATCTCCAGATCCTGATTGCCGATTCGTCCGACTCGCAGACTGACGGTGCCGGCGTTCTGCAAATGCTGGGAGTCGGATGAGTCCGCCTCGCGGTACTTCCACAGGTAACTCGACAGCCCCACGCGGCCGGAAAAAACCGTCGCTTGAGCCACGGACGCACATCCCATGACCAGCAGGGTGGTCAAAATCGCTTGCTTGAGTTTCATGATGCCCTCTCTCCGCTGCCAGACTCCTGGTCATCATGTCGGAATCGACATCCGACCCTTCGGGCGCATTCGGTAAACTGTAGGGTAATCACAGATTGCCCGCAACAAGATTTTTCACGTGCATCGCGATCAAATCTGACGAGGCAGGGGACTGCACCTCACCGTCCCTTTGAGAACATCCCCCTGCGCGACCAATCTGGCCGCGCAGGGGGCATTGTCTCGGGTCTGCCTGTTTGGGGCCGGGCAACGAGGCCTCCCGTGCCCTCAGATATCTATTCCAGTACCTTCAGAAGGTGTTTCGTTGATGCTTTGTGCTTGTCGCCTCCGGCGTTGTCCATGGTCGCCACGCCGAACGTGTATTCCTGCCCCACGACGAAGGTGATGTCATGGTCCGCGTCACCCGTGTCCAGTTTCCGTTGGAGTTCAACGGTCCACCGGCCGTTCGCCCAGGTCGCACCTTCCACGATATCCCCACGGCTGCCACTGGGGGTCTTGAGGATTCTCTCGGGGACGACCGCCTTTAATGTATTGTAGGCGGGCCAGTACAAAGCCGCATCGGCATCGCTGACTCCGGTCGTTGCGTCACCCGCAGTTTGTCCCGCGTCGATCTCTGATTGTGTCAGGACCATCGCGTCCATGAAGTCCGTCGGGTTTTTCTCCATGTATTTTGGACGAGACTGGTCGGCGATCCGGTTCTGAGACTCCGCGCCGCTTCCGGCATCGCCCTTACGGCCGCCATCGGGAGCATTCGCGGCATCCCATTGAGTGCAGTATTGGTCATCACTCCAACCCGTCATGTGGACTGTCCCGCTGGTCACCTGATGTGTGGTCGCGTCGATCGTCATCGATCCCGATTGGCTGACGGAAGTGACCCCCAGGTAGCGGGCCGCTTTCATGTGCCAAATGTCCGCCGTGCCAGTTGCTAGATACATTTCATCTTCTATGTCGTTTCCCGGATGGATGTCAGTTGTATGGCATTTGGTCATACAGCCGCCGGTCGTCCCCCCCGGCCCATCACCGGTGATCCCACCGACTGGCCAGAAGAATGAAATCCGGTCCTCGGACTGGTCGCCATTCGGCTTCGTCCAAGCCCCGGTGGCGTAAGACCATGATCCCGACCGGGTGAAACTGGCATCGTCATCCGGCCAACTCGCCAGTATGGTCAGATTCGTCGCACTGTGGACTGCCTTCAATGTCACCGTCGTGGCGCTGTTGCGGGAATGGCACAGCGTGCAATTTATCGGGTTTTCGTCCATCCCATCTCCGAGTGCGACTGTCAGAGCTGGCGCTTCTGCCCACATAGCATCCGTGACGCCATCGGCGACGGGATCGGCCGTGACTTTGATCGCATTCAGTTTCGTCAGGTCATAGCCCGGCGGCTTCACCCCGTTGTCTTTGCTGCACGCAACGAGCGTCAGCGTCAGCGCCAGTATCGCCAATGGCGCCAGTTTCCTAAACATGGAATCCTCCTTGTGAAAATGGTGGTATGGATATGGAACTGGTTGTGAACATTGCAACCTCCGAACAGCATATTGCAAACGTGGCCTCATCATAGCAAGGGGAAAAACGGCATAATTGAAAAAACTGTCGGCACGATTCCCGGCGGCAAGTCGGCTGGCGCCTAGACTACCCGATCGGCCTGTCTTTTTCCATCCGCCGAATCCGCAGGTAGAGAGCAAGAGCCACCCAGAGGATGATCGGCACACTGATACCCAGCCCGATCTGGCGCACACGAAGGTCCCACAGTGCATCGTTGCCCAGCGTGATCACGCTGATGGCCTCGGTGAGTCCGCCACCGGCGACCTCCTGGAATTTGTCGGCGTTGAAGTAGTGGACGGCTGTCCGGGCCTTGATCAGCGCGTCGTCGGCGGCATGAAGGTCGAACTTGCCTAAGCGGACGTTGACACCGCCCTTTTCTGCGCGTGCCAGAAGACTGTGTGCCCGATTGATCGTACGAACCAGTGAATCCAGGCCGTCCGACATAGCCGATGCCACGACATACCCGGGATCCCCCTGTTCGTGGCATCGCACACACACGGAGCCCTCGCCGACACCGAGCATCGCATCGGTTGATTTCGCGATGTCATGATGATTGTGGCAGGTCGTGCACTCCCCCAGTCCCATCTGTGCAAAGGCGGCTTTGTGGGGGCTCTGGACGAAGAAGTCGCGGTTATTGGCGTGGCATTCACCACAGGCGTTGGCGATTGACGTCAGCCCGGGTGGGGTCGCCCCGTGATTCCCGTGACAGTTGTTGCAGGTCGGCGCTGCCAGGTCGCCCTTGTCGAGCAGCTTCTGCCCATGCACTGACGATTTGTACAGGGCGAACTGGTCGGTCGGAATCCCGTAGGGCCGCATAATCGCTGCGTTCGAATGACACCCCGAACACGTGTTCGCCACGTTCGTCCGATAGACGGGCGAGCGGGTGTCGCTGATCGGAAGGATCCCGTGCACCCCGTGACAGGACACGCACGTGGCAACCTTCACGTCGCCTGAGTCCAGCAACTTCCCGTGCCGGCTGGAACGGTATTCCAAGTACTGGTCAACCCGTAGCTTGGGGTTGTACTTCTTCATGAACTCGACATCGGAATGGCAACGCGCGCAAAACGAGGGAATTTCCGCCGGCTTGGGTGCGCCGACAAATCCCTTGGCCGGATCGTGCGCCAAATCGGGGTCCCCCTCGGCCATCCCCTTGGTCGCATCGCCGCCGTGGCAATCCTGACAGGACAATCCCCGTGTGGCATGAATGTCATTCACCAGCATGGTGGCGGGATCGTTCAGACGTTTCTCCGTCGCCTCCGCATGACATTCAATGCAGGAGTTGCCTGCTTTCTTGGCGGCCTCAGCATTCAATGGCTGCAAGACCCCAACCGCACCGGTCACGAGGAGAATGACCAGTAGGGGCACGGCTTGCCGTGCCCGCCCGCCTGCCGCGGGCAAGAATCGGGAAACGGTCACGGCAAGTCGTGCCCCCACCAATTTCCTGATTGCGGGCATTATTCCTGGAGGTGTCACTGACATTTTCATACCACGTACGCCAATATGGTAAACACGATGATGTAGAGAATGGCCACCCAGCCGATGGCCGTGAACCACCGGTTACGTTCCTCATGGGCCGCACTGCGATCAAGGAACGGGACCAGGACCAGCGCCGCTCCGGCCAGTCCAAACCCGATGATCCCCAGCAACTCACCATTGATGAACAACACTTTGCCCGGGATGTATTTCAATGTCTGGAACATGAAGCAGAAGAACCATTCCGGGCGAATTCCGGCGGGAGCGGACGCCATCGGGTCGGCTTTCTCCCCGAGTTCCCACGGGAAAATCGATGCCAGCAAAACGAGGATCCCCAGCGCCAGCGTCCAACCCACCAAGTCACGCAACGCAAAGTTCGGGATAAAGGGCATTTGCTTGCACTTTTTGTACTCATCTCCGATGGGGACGCTCATTCCCTGCTTCTGCACCAGTGCCAGATGTCCTAAAAGGAAGAACGTGGCGATCATTGGCAGCACGGCCACATGGATGCCGAAGAACCGCGTCAGCGTCGCCCCTGTGACATCCGTACCGCCACGAGCCACCGTCAGAAGCCAATTCCCA
>JAVHPP010000060.1:0-15096 GCA_036170655.1 Candidatus Zixiibacteriota bacterium
GACCATCCAGCGGCTGCGCGAGCTCGTCGCGGCGCGCCGGGCGGCGGTGGAGACGGGCAACAGCGCGCCGCCGTCCGCCTGAGCGACCGGGCTCGCCGCGCCCCACGGTGACCCGACGTGCTTGAGACGCAGCGGCTCGTCCCGTACGTGCCGCGACTCCTGCTGCGCCATCTCGAGGAGACGCCCGACCCGTTCTTTCTTCCCCGTGGTGGAATTCAGCACCGACTGGCCTACCTCCACCCTGCCCGAATAGACACGGAGATAGGTAAGGCGCCCCACGTACGCGTCGGTCATGATTTTGAATGCCAGGGCGGAGAACGGTGCCTGGCTATCGGCCCGCCGCTCGACTTCCTTGCCCGTGTCAGGGTCGTATCCCGTGACGGGTGGCAGATCAACCGGGGAAGGCAAGAAATCGATCACCGCATCGAGCAGTTTCTGGACGCCCTTGTTCTTGAAAGACGAGCCGCAGAGAACGGGCATCACCTTGGTATCGATGGTCGCCTTGCGCAGCGCGGCCTTGATCTCCTCGGGCTCGATAGACTGTTCATGGATGAACTTTTCGAGCAGATGATCATCGTAGTCAGAAAGAGATTCGAGCATGGATTCGCGATACTTCCTGGCCTCCGGCAGAAGCGCCGCCGGAATCTCCAAATCATCATAGGTTGCCCCCATGGTCTCGTCGTGATAGACCCGGAAGGTCATGGTGATCAGGTCGATGACCCCAGTAAACAACTCTCCGCTGCCGGATGGCAATTGAATGGGCACGGTGTTGGCGCCGAGCCGGTCGCGCATCATCTGCACGGCGCCGGCATAATCCGCCCCCACCCGGTCCATCTTGTTGACATAGGCAATCCGGGGAACATGGTACTTGTCGGCCTGGCGCCAGATGGTCTCGGACTGGGGTTCAACGCCGCCAACAGAGCAAAACAGCGCGACGACGCCATCGAGCACACGCAGGGAGCGCTCAACTTCCATCGTGAAGTCGACGTGTCCGGGGGTATCAATGATGTTGATGCGATGCCCCTCCCACATGCAGGTTGTAGCGGCCGAAGTAATGGTGATGCCGCGTTCTTTTTCCTGCTCCATCCAGTCCATCGCCGCCGCACCATCGTGCACCTCTCCCATGCGGTGTGACTTCCCGGTGTAGTACAGGATACGTTCGGTCGTCGTGGTCTTGCCGGCGTCAATATGCGCAGCAATGCCAATGTTCCGAATGCGTCTTATGTCGATCTCGTTGCCCACAAAAATAAACCCCGCTGGGTTGGTCAAGCGCCCATGCGGGGAACAGGTCCCACCGTCACGGGGCGGCGGGAGATGCTCCCGGCTCTAAGGCGCACAATAAGAATTGGTCCGCATGTCTCCGGAGCTGAATGAGTGTCAGGACGACAACACCCAAATCAAAAGCATCCCGCGGTTAATTGTTAGAGAGTCCTCCGCATCCTCATAAATTGACAGGCCACCGTCTTTTCGGCTCGATCCTACCAGCGGAAGTGGGCGAAGGCCTTGTTGGCCTCGGCCATGCGGTGGTTATCTTCACGTTTCTTGATCGAGGAGCCTTCCTTCTTTGCCGCAGCCATCAATTCTCCCGCCAGCCTCTCCGCCATGGAATGCTCTTTGCGTTCCCGGGCAAAAGCAATCAGCCAGCGGATGGCCAGCGCGGTCCGACGATCCGGCCGGACTTCGACCGGCACCTGGTAGGTGGCGCCGCCAACGCGGCGCGACTTGACTTCCAGCAACGGCCTCACATTTTCCATCGCCTTCTTGAAGACTTCCAGGCCGGGCTGATGACTCTCTTGCTCGATCAGATCGAACGTGCTGTAGAGAATCCGCTCGGCCAAGGACTTCTTGCCGCCTCGCATGAGTCCGTTGATAAACTGCGTGACGACCACTTCCCGATACTTCGGGTCGGGGAGGACCTCACGTTTGGCCGCCGATTTTCTCCTAGGCATGCGTACTCCTCGTGCGTCTCATCGTCGTGCCGGGCAGCAGACCCGGTACGTTTCCATTATTTTTTCGGCCGTTTGGTTCCGTACTTCGAACGGCTTCGCTTGCGATCGTTGACACCTGCGGTGTCGAGTGTTCCCCTGATAATGTGGTAGCGGACACCAGGAAGATCCTTGACGCGACCGCCGCGGATCAGGACAATCGAGTGCTCCTGAAGATTGTGACCCTCTCCGGGAATGTACGCGGTGACATCGATACGGTTTGTCAGGCGGACACGGGCGACCTTCCGCAGGGCCGAGTTCGGCTTCTTCGGAGTTGACGTATAGACACGGGTGCAGACACCGCGTTTCTGGGGAGAGCCCTTGAGCGCAGGAGTCCCCGACTTATTCGTCGTGCGGTGTCGGCCCTTGCGAATCAGTTGATTGATTGTCGGCAATGCATCCTCACTTCAAACAGGTCAAACAACTCAGCAACACACCACAGATTAAGAAGTATACCGTGCCCCCGGCGGGAAATCAAGCCTTCACTTGGCCACCCGGGCGGGAATCCCGTCATACGTTTTCCTGGAATATACCGATGGCCGGTTCTTCGGAGCCGGTCTCCTCGGCTGGCATCTCCTCGGGCGGTATCTCGATCGCGCGGTACACCTCGAGACCGGTTCCCGCCGGAATCAGGTGACCGATAATCACGTTTTCCTTCAATCCTCTCAGGTAGTCGGTCTTGCCCGAGACCGCCGCGTCCGTCAGGACTTTCGTGGTCTCCTGGAACGACGCCGCGGAGATGAAGGACTCGGTCGAAAGAGACGCCCGTGTGATCCCCAAAAGGAGCGGCTCGAATGTCGCGGGAGCACCACCCTCCATCAGGACAGACTCGTTTTCGTCCCGGAAAGCGTGATGATCGACAACTTCGCCTTCCAAGAAGTTGGTGTCGCCCGTCGAATCGACCCGCACTTTTTGCAGCATCTGGCGCACGATCACTTCAATGTGCTTGTCGTTAATCTTGACGCCCTGCAGACGGTAGACTTCCTGGATCTCATTGACCAGATATTCTTCAACCGCGTTCGCCCCCTCAATCCGCAGGATGTCATGCGGATCGACCGCGCCCTCACAGAGACGCTCGCCCGCCTTGACCCGGTCGCCGTTGTGCACCCGCATGTGCTTGCCGTGTGGTACGAGGTACTCCTTGACCACCTCGTTCTCGCCGTGTGCCAAGACCTGCTGTTGCCCGCGGACGACCTTTCCAAACTCGATGACACCATCGATTTCGGAGACAACCGCCGGGTCGCGCGGTTTGCGGGCCTCGAACAATTCGGCCACACGCGGCAGACCACCCGTGATGTCGCGGGTCTTGGAGATTTCGCGCGGGATCTTCACCAGAGCGGTGCCGGCGACGACCTGATCGCCATCGTGCACTGCCAAGTGGGCGCCGGTCGGGATTGAGTACCGCGCAATCATCTTCGTGGTGTTACGGACATCGAAAATCTGGATGTGCGGCAGCGGCATGCGGTCACGACGTTCATGCGGCTCCACCACCACATGCTGGCGCAGGCCTGTTGTCTCGTCCAACTCCTCCCGCAATGTGAGACCATCAACGATGTCTTCGAAACGGACGACACCGGGCCTCTCCGTGAGAATCGTCGCGGTGTACGGATCCCATTCGAACAGGATGTCCTCGCGTGTCACCGAGGCGCCCTCACGGACCAACAACTCGGCGGCGTACGGCACACTGTAGCGGGCGCGAACGCGTTTCTGATCGTCGACGACCTGTATTTCTCCGTCGCGATTCAGGGCAACGGGACGGCCCGTCGGACCATCGACGGCGCGGACGTTCTTGAAAACGAGCGTGCCCGCCGTCTTGGCGACAACTTGAGACTGTTCGGTGATGCGGGCTGCCGTACCACCGATGTGGAAGGTTCGCAGCGTCAACTGCGTGCCCGGCTCACCAATCGACTGGGCAGCGATGACACCGACGGCCTCGCCGAGATCGACCATTTCGCCGGTCGCGAGATTTCGGCCATAGCACTTGGCGCACACGCCCTGCCGGGATTCGCAGGTCAGGACGGAACGCATGCGCACAAACTCCACACCGGCCTCTTCGGCTGCCACCGCCTGCGACTCCCCGATCTGCTCGCCCCGGCGGATCAATATTTCACCACTGATCGGATCGGCGACGTCTTCAAGGGATACCCGGCCAAGAATACGGTCTTGCAGCGACTCGATGACATCTTCGCCCTCCTTGAGAGCGGTCGCGTTGAGACCAAGGATCGTCCCACAATCCAACTCATTGATGATGACATCCTGGGCGACGTCAACGAGACGGCGTGTCAGGTAACCGGCATCCGCCGTCTTGAGCGCGGTGTCTGCCAGTCCCTTGCGAGCGCCATGGGTGGAGATGAAGTATTCCATCACCGAAAGTCCCTCACGGAAGTTGGAGAGAATGGGCGATTCGATGATTTCACCAATCTGACCGGTGATTTTCTTCTGTGGTTTGGCCATCAACCCGCGCATCCCGGCCAACTGGCGAATTTGCTCCTTGGAGCCACGGGCGCCGGAGTCCGCCATCATATAGACGGGATTGAAGCCATCCCGGTCTTCCTTCAGGCGTTCGAACATCACCTCGGCAATCTCGCCGGTCGTATGTGTCCACAGGTCAATGACCTTGTTGTAACGCTCACTGTTGGTAATGACACCACGTTCATACTGTTTCTGGACGCGCGACACTTCCTTCTGTGTGGCCGCGATCAACTCCGCCTTCTCCGGAGGCACGATGATGTCGTCGATACCGACCGTAATGCCGGCCATGGTCGCGTAGCGGAATCCGAGGTCCTTGAGTTTGTCCAGAAAGGCCGAGGTCCGGTGTGGTCCAACCCGCCGATAGGATTGCAGGACCAGAGATTCGAGCTTTCCTTTGGGAGTGACTTCATTGAAAAAGCCGAGCTCGGCAGGTACGATCTCATTAAATATGATGCGTCCACAGGTGGTTTCGACGCGCTGGCCATTGATGCGGACCTGAATGAGCGCGTGCAGATCGATACCGCCGAATGCATGGGCCATCAGCGCTTCTTCGGTCGAGGCAAAGACCTTGCCTTCGCCGGGGGCGCCATGCCGTTCTTTCGTCAGGTAGTAACACCCCAGAACAATGTCCTGGCTCGGTGTGGCGATGGGACGACCCGAGGAAGGAGACAGGATGTTATTGGTAGAGAACATGAGGATCCGGCACTCCAGCTGCGCCTCGAACGAGAGGGGGACGTGGACGGCCATCTGATCACCGTCAAAGTCCGCGTTGAACGCCGCACAGACGAGCGGGTGGAGACGGATCGCCTTGCCCTCCACGAGTACCGGATAGAAGGCCTGGATACCCAAGCGGTGCAGCGTGGGGGCGCGGTTCAGCATGACCGGATGTTCGTCGATGATTTCTTCCAAGATGTCCCAAACCTCCGGACGCTCGCGTTCGACGAGGCGCTTGGCCGACTTGACGGTCTGCACATATCCTTTCTCCTCAAGTTTCATGATGATGAACGGCTTGAAGAGTTCGAGGGCCATGGTCTTGGGTAGGCCACATTGATGCAACTTCAACTCCGGTCCCACGACAATGACCGACCGCCCCGAGTAGTCGACGCGTTTGCCGAGCAGATTCTGGCGGAAGCGTCCCTGCTTGCCCTTGAGCAGATCAGAGAGGGACTTGAGCGGACGGCGTGAGTCGCCGCGCACGGACTGTGTGCGGCGTCCGTTGTCCAAAAGCGCATCGACCGCCTCCTGCAGCATGCGCTTCTCGTTGCGCAGGATGACGTCGGGAGCCTTGATGTCGATCAGTTTTTTCAAGCGGTTGTTGCGGTTGATGGCCCGGCGATACAGATCATTCAGGTCCGACGTCGCGAATCGCCCTCCTTCGAGGGGTACCAGCGGACGCAGATCCGGGGGGAGCACCGGGAGTGTCCTCAGAATCATCCAGTCCGGCTTGTTCTGGGACTGGCGGAACGACTCGATGACACGAAGGCGTTTCAGCGTATCTTTCTTACGTTGCACCGACGTTTCCACCTTGACCTGCGCGCGCAGCGACAGCGACAATTCCTCAATGTCAATGCGGCGCAGCAACTCGGCGATCGCTGGGGCGCCCATGGCCGCGGAGAATTCCTTGTCGGCCGAACGGAGAGCCTGCCATTCATCTTCTTCGAGCAGATCGCCCTCTTTATAGGAGGTCTCGCCCGGATCGATAATCACATAACGTTCGTAGTAGATCACCCGCTCGAGATCGCGGATCGACATGTCCAAGAGGTATCCGATTCGTGAGGGGGAGGACTTCACATACCAGATGTGCGTAACCGGGATGGCAAGATCGATGTGCCCCATACGTTCGCGGCGCACCTTTGACTGGGTAACTTCCACGCCGCAGCGATCACAAACGATGCCACGGAAGCGGATGCGCTTGTACTTCCCGCAGTTGCACTCCCAGTCCTTGACTGGACCGAAAATGCGTTCGCAGAAGAGGCCGTCGCGCTCCGGCTTGAACGAACGGTAGTTGATCGTTTCCGGTTTGGTCACCTCGCCGTATGACCACGAGCGGATCGTGTCGGACGAGGCCAACTGAATGCGGATCGCCGCAACTTCTGTCGATCGCTTCTGATTACGAGCTGGAAATACCACCGTGTCCTCCCTATGCCAGGGGCCACGAATGGACCCGACATGATTTGCGCTGACCGGCCTGGACGCAACGGGTCCGTCGTCCGATCAGACCAGCTCGATGTCGAGCCCCAACGCTTGCAATTCCTTCACCAACACATTGAATGATTCTGGGGTACCCGGTTCTGGCGGGTTCTCCCCTTTGACAATCGCCTCATAGATTCGGGACCGTCCGGACACATCATCCGACTTTACGGTCAGCATTTCCTGGAGCGTGTAGGCGGCGCCGTAGGCTTCCAGCGCCCACACTTCCATTTCACCGAACCGCTGGCCACCAAACTGCGCCTTGCCACCCAGCGGCTGCTGCGTCACGAGCGAGTAGGGACCGATCGACCGCGCATGGATCTTGTCATCGACAAGATGCGAGAGCTTCAACATGTAGATGATGCCGACTGTCACCTCATTTGCGAATGGCTCGCCGGTCACGCCATCCATCAACCGGACTTTACCGGAGGATGGCAGTCCCGCGTCGGTCAGCGCTTTATGGATGTCATCGATTTCGGCGCCATCGAAAACCGGGCACGAGACTTTGATACCCAACTTCTTTGCCGCCCAACCCAGGTGCGTCTCCAGTATCTGGCCGATATTCATGCGTGACGGCACACCCAGTGGATTGAGGATTATATCAATGGGAGTTCCATCGGCCAGATAGGGCATGTCTTCGACCGGCACGATCTTGGAGACAACGCCCTTGTTTCCGTGGCGTCCGGCCATCTTGTCGCCTACGGAGATCTTGCGTTTGATGGCCACGTGCACCTTCACCAACTGCTTCACACCGGGTGAGAGCTCGGCGCCGCGGATGACCTTTTCGATCTCGATATCGAGCTGGCTCTGCAGCTTTGTCAGGAGCGCGGTCGATTCCCCGATCACGCGTTCGACGCGGCGGTTCAGCCGCGCATCATCCGTCCAGCCATCCGGTGCGACGCACTTGGCGACGTCGATGCCGGAAAAAGTATCATCCTTGTACTTATGGCCGGACTTAAGAACGACAGAATCGTCGTCGGCCGAGCGGATGGTCAACGTTGTTTGCCCCGCCAGCAGTTCGGCCAGACGCCGATCCCGCAGACGGCGAATCCCGTCCATCTCCTTGCCGAAACGTCTCTTCAGACCGGTGATCTCCTGCTTCTCCTGTTTTTTAGCGGGCTCCGTACGTTCCTTGCGGGAGAAGACATGGGTGTTGATGACAACGCCCTTCATGCCGGGAGGCGCTTTCAGGGAGGCGTCTTTGACATCGCCGGCCTTCTCGCCAAAAATCGCGCGCAGCAGACGCTCCTCGGGCGAGAGTTCGGTCTCCCCCTTGGGCGTAACCTTACCCACGAGGATATCGCCGGCCTCGACCTCGGCGCCGACGCGAACGACCCCCTGCTCATCGAGATTCATGAGAACTTCTTCGGAGACATTGGGGATTTCCCGCGTGATTTCTTCGGCGCCGCGCTTCGTGTCACGGACCTGCAACTCGAACTGTTCGATATGGATCGACGTAAAGATATCTTCCTCGACCAATCGCTCGGAAAGGATGATTGCGTCCTCGTAATTGAATCCCCGCCACGGCATGAACGCGACCAGCACATTGGTGCCCAGCGCCAGTTCGCCATCTTCGACGGCGGGTCCATCGGCCAGAATCGTGCCGACTTCAACCTTGTCGCCAAGGTGCACGCGCGGCTTGAAGTTAATACAGGTGTCCTGATTGGAACGCTCGAACTTGGTCAGCGTGTAGATGTCTGGCCCCTCGAACCCGAGCTCTCCCGTGGCGGCTTTGCCCTTCGGACGGATGACAATCTGCTCGGCATCAACATCTTCGACGATACCGGCGCTCCTGGCCGGAATCGAGACTCCGGCATCCTGCGCGACTTTGCGCTCCATGCCGGTGCCAACAACCGGGGCCTCTGCCCGCAACAGCGGCACGGCCTGGCGCTGCATGTTCGATCCCATCAGCGCGCGGTTGGCGTCATCGTGCTCAAGAAACGGAATTAGCGCGGCCGCCACCGAGACTAATTGCTCGGGGGCGACATCCATGTACTCCACCTCGCGGGGCTCCGCCATCGGAAAATCCGAGCGGAAACGGCAGCGCACCAGATCGTTGACGAAGTGCCCCTTGTTATCCAACGGCTCACCCGCCTGCGCGATGTGATATTTGTCTTCTTCGTCGGCCATGAGAAAGACGATTTCGTCGGTGACGAGGCTGTTTTTCACCTTGCGGTAGGGCGTCTCGAGAAACCCATAGCGGTTGATACGCGCAAAGGTCGCCAGCGACGCGATGAGTCCGATGTTCGGTCCTTCGGGAGTCTCGATCGGGCACAGGCGGCCATAGTGTGTGTGGTGAACGTCGCGTACTTCGAATCCGGCCCGTTCGCGTGTCAACCCCCCCGGGCCGAGCGCCGACAGACGCCGCTTGTGTGTCAGTTCAGCCAGCGGGTTGGTCTGGTCCATGAACTGCGAAAGCTGCGATGACCCAAAAAACGTGTCGATCACGGCGGAGACGGTCCGCGCATTCACCAGGTCATGGGGAGTCAGTGATTCATCTTCCTCTTTTTTCTTCAAGCTCATGCGCTCACGGATGGTGCGTGCGATGCGCGAGAGACCCACCGAAAAGAGATTCGCGAGCAGCTCCCCGACCGAACGCGCGCGGCGGTTGCCCAGATGATCAATGTCGTCCACAAATCCGTCACCGTTACGGAGCCGGATCAGGTAGCTCACGATCGCCACAAAGTCTTCGGTATCGAGGACGGTTTGTTGCAGCGGGGCCTGGCGATTGAGACGCTGGTTGATCATATAACGGCCCACCTCGCCGAGATCGTACCGCTTCGTGTTGAAGAAGAGCCGATCCAAGAGGGCCTCGGCGGTCTCGATTGAGGGCGGCTCTCCGGGACGCAGGAGATTGTAGATCTTGAACAGGGCTTCTTCGCGCGACTTGGCGGGATCCTTTTTCAACGTATTGGGAATAATGAGCGCGTCGGTGGCCGGGTCGACCGTCAGAACCTGAAGCTCACCGATGTCATATTTCTTCAGACGCTCGACATGCTCCGCGGTGACCGTGTCACCAGCGGCCAGAAGAACTTCGCCGCTCTCCTCATCCACGATCCCCTCGGCGGAAACCTTCCCCACAACCTTCGCCCATTTGCGACTGACATTCTCCACCGTCTCGATGGTATAGAAACGCTTCAGGAGATCTTCGTCTGTCGACAGACCCAGCGCGCGCAACAGGGTCGTGACGGGGACCTTGCGTCGCGCATCAATGTGGACATACATCACATCGTTGATGTCGAGGTTGAACTCGACCCATGAGCCGCGGAACGGAATAATCCGCCCGATGAACAGACGCTTCCCGTTCGGGTGCATGACCTCATCGAAGAATACTCCCGGCGAGCGATGCAATTGGCTCACGATGACACGCTCGGCGCCATTGATCACGAATGTGCCGTGTTCCGTAATCAAGGGGAGCTCGCCGAGGAAGACATCCTGCTCAAGCACATCCTTGACCTTCTTGCCACCGGTGGCGGTGTCGATCTCCTTGCTGACCAGACGCAGGGTCGCCTTCAGCGGCGCCGCAAAGGTCATGTTGCGCTCTTTGCACTCCGCGATTGAGTAGCGCGGCTGCCCTACATGATAGCTGACGTACTCCAGCAAATAGTTCTCGTGAACATCGGTGATCGGAAACACCGACAAGAAGATCTCCTGCAACCCCTGCTTGCCGCGCTTCTCCGGCGGAACGTCCGACTGGAGAAACTCGAAGTACGACAGGAGCTGAACATCCAGGAGATTGGGCATCTCGCCGCCGGAACGCAGGCTGGCATAGGAGACGCGACCGTTCTGGCCGTTAACACTCAAGGGAATCCTCCCTTACAACAGCATCAGAGACCGAATCACTCCCCGCACCCAGCCACTGCCAAACAGCGGCAGCGCGGACAGTGTCTCGCGTCTCAGCAAATGAATATGCGGCGACCGTAGCTATTTGATCTCGACGACAGCGCCGACCTCTTGCAACTTGGTCTTAATCGATTCAGCTTCCTCTTTGGAAACTTTCTCCTTGACCGGGTTTGGCGCTTTGTCGACCAAGTCCTTGGCTTCTTTCAGCCCCAGACTGGTGATTTCCCGGACAACCTTGATGACCTGAATTTTCTTGTCCCCGGCAGAAATCAGCATCGGGGTGAATTCAGTCTTCTCTTCTTCGGCGGCGGCACCGCCGCCAGCCGGCATGGCGGCCATGGCCACGGGGGCTGCCGCGGTCACGCCGAACTTCTCCTGGAGCGTCTTCGACAACTGCGACAGCTCCAGCACCGACATGTTCTCGATGAGTCCCACCACCTGATCAATCGTGGTTACGTCTGGCACGAGGTTCGTCCTTTCTCGAAAGAAGATGATACAATTGATTCTCTCTCTATGTTCATTTCATAAAGTGGACAGGTTTACGCACCAGCCGCACTGCCCTTTTCGGCCAAAGCATCCAAAGTTCCGACAAATTCACGAATGATCGCATCCAAGGTTCCGACAAAACCGCTGATCGGGGACTCGACTGCCGCGACAAGCTGCGATAGCACGATTTCCCGTGGCGGCAAGATGGCCATGGCTTTCAGATCTTCCGGTCGGTAGGCGTGACGCTCGACGATGAAAGTCCGTACTTTGGGCCGTTCGAGGCGGGTGTAGAATTCCTGGATGACCTTGGCGCACCCAACCGGATCGCGCCCTCCCAGCGCCACAGCCGTGGGACCCTTGAAGAAGGCCGTAAGTTCCGGGAGACCGGCGTCTTCCGCGGCGCGGCGAAGCAGGGTATTCTTGGCGACCTTGAAGGTGACTCCCGCCCGGCGCAGCTGCGCCCTCAGATCGGTCACATTCGCCACCGTCAGTCCCGCATAGTCCGTCACAAAGACCGAACCGGCATTACGCAATTGCTCTGTCAGACCCTCAACAACTCGAATTTTTTCTGGACGAGGCATACTGGACTCCCTATGCGCTGGCGATAACCGGCAACCCGATGCCGGGCATCCGCGTTACTACTTCGAGTCCGCCATCAGGCGGAGATAGTCGACCTTGATGCCGGGACCCATCGTGGTCGAGATGGCGAGGTTCCGGACATATTGTCCCTTTGACGCAGCCGGCTTGGCCCGAATAACGGCATCGATAAACGCACGGGCATTGACCAGAAGTTTTTCGGCTCCAAACCCGGCCTTACCGACCGCCGAGTGCACGTTCCCGGCTTTGTCGACACGATATTCGACCTTACCCGCCTTGAGATCGCCGATCGCTTTGCTGATATCCATCGTGACATTTCCGGTCTTCGGGGATGGCATGAGCCCCCTCGGTCCAAGGATTTTGCCAAGGCGCCCAACCTGACCCATCACATCGGGTGTGGCCACGATTGCGTCAAATTCCAGCCAGCCCGCCTGGATCTTCTGGACATACTCATCGCAGCCGATATAGTCCGCGCCTGCGGCACGCGCCTCGGCTTCCTTCTCGCCTTTGGTCAACGCCAGTACGCGAACGGTCCTACCTGTGCCGTGCGGGAGGATGACTGTCCCGCGAACAACCTGATCGGCATGCTTCGGATCGACTCCCAGCCGCATAGCGACTTCCAGCGATTCATCGAACTTCACGTGCCGTAGTTCCAGCGCCAAGGAAACCGCTTCGTTCAGCGGGTAGGGCTTCTCTTGACTGATCTTAGACTTGGCTTGAAGGTGCTTTTTGCCGCTCTTCATTGATCCCCCATGGCTCCCACCTCACAAGTCCTTCGAGCGGGTGGTCCGATCGCCTGGTCAGGTTCGAATTCGTTTTTGCGAAGATCATCTCACTGAATTAAACATGTCTCCAAGTATCCCCAGATTCCATAAATCGAGAGCCGTCATTTACCAAGCCCTTCAACCAAACCGGGTTCCCGCGAACCGCCGTCGGCGCCGGTCAGGATGACATCGATTCCCATGCTGCGTGCCGTTCCTTCGACCATGCGCATGCCAGCCTCAATGGAGGCAGCGTTGAGATCGGGCATCTTCCATTGCGCAATCTCGCGCACCTGATCCTTCGTCACCCGGGCAACCTTAGTGCGGCCGGGTTCCGCCGACGCCTTTTCCAACTTCGCCGCCCGTTTCAGGAGAATTGACGCCGGGGGGGTCTTGGTGACAAACGAGATCGATTTATCTTTATAGACCGTGATCAACACGGGGATGATCAGACCCACATCCTTCTGCGTCCTCGCGTTGAACGCCTTGCAAAACTCCATGATATTGACGCCATGCTGGCCAAGAGCAGGGCCGACCGGCGGCGCCGGGTTCGCATTTCCGGCGGGAATCTGCAGTTTGACAAATGCGGTGATTGGTTTGGTTGCCAAGTTACGCTCCCGTTCGCCGGAATCTATCCGGACTGAACCTGAAGAAAATCCAATTCAACCGGTGTAGGACGTCCGAAGATCGACACCATCACCTTCACTTTTTTCCGTTCCAAGTTCACCTCGGAGACGAATCCCGAAAAATCATTGAACGGACCGTCAACCACTTTGACCTGATCGCCGACACGATACATCGCCTCGTCAACTTCCTTGATGCGGCTAGTATCCATCTGACCCAGAACGCGGTCGACTTCTTCCGGGGCGAGCGGCACAGGATGGCCCGCCGAGCCGACGAAATTGGTTATTCCCGGGGTATTGGTCACCAGATGCTGGGTCTGCTTGTCCAAATGCATCTCGATGAGGATGTACCCAGGGAGAAACTTTTTCATGGCCGAGGAGCGTTTGCCCTGGCGCATCTCGACGACTTCCTGGATCGGAACGACGATCCGTCCGAGGTGGTCTTCGATCCCTAAGTTGGCAAAAGCGCTTTCGAGATATTTCTGCGCCTTCTTTTCATGGCCCGAATAGGTGTGGGCCACATACCATTTCAGTTCTACGCTCACCCGATCCCCAGAATTGTGCCAACACCACGAGCCAAGAGGAGATCAACGCCGAAAATAAAGAATCCCAGAATCAGCGAAACGACGACCGTGACCACCGTGGAACCCACCAATTCATCCTTGCTGGGCCAAGTGACCTTTTGTAATTCGGCCACTGTTTCATTCCAGTAGTTTCTTGCTGCTTCAACCATAAATCGCCTTCCACTTCATCTCTTAACAGCAGGCCTGGAGGGACTTGAACCCCCAGCCCCCGGTTTTGGAGACCGGTGCTCTAACCAATTGAGCTACAGGCCTGTCGATGGCCGTGCCGACCGGACTCCGCCGGATCTCTGGTACACCCCGCGGGTCAGCGCGTTTCTTTGTGCGCTGTGTGCCGCCGACAAAACGGGCAGTACTTGCGGAAGCTGACCCGATCCGGATGCGTGCGCCGGTTCTTGGTATCGGTATAGTTCCGGTTCTTGCACTCGTCGCACGCCAGTGTAATGATCTCTCGCGGCATCGATCAGGCCCCACATTCCGTTCCGTTAACATTTCCGACAGGACGGGCACCCATAGAGAAGAGTATCCCGCCGTCTCCCCCAGCCCTCAACCCGATTATTCAATAATATCAGCGATCACGCCGGAGCCGACGGTTCGGCCACCCTCGCGGATCGCAAAGCGCAACCCCTTCTCCATGGCAATGGGCGTGATCAGTTCGGCTTCGATGGCCACCCTGTCGCCCGGCATGACCATTTCTGTGCCCGTCGGCAACGTGGCCACCCCGGTCACATCGGTCGTACGGAAATAGAATTGGGGGCGATATCCGGTGAAAAAGGGCGTGTGGCGCCCACCCTCTTCCTTGGTCAGAATGTAGACCTCGCCCTTGAACTTGGTATGCGGCGTGATGGAACCCGGCTTCGCCAGAACCATCCCGCGCTCCAAGTCGTCCTTTTCAATGCCGCGCAGAAGCAGACCCACATTGTCCCCCGCCTCGGCAGCATCAAGGATTTTGCGGAACATTTCCACGCCGGTCACAACCGTCTTGCGGGTCTCCTTGATACCAATGCGCTCAACCTCATCGCCCACCTTGACAGAGCCACGCTCGACACGGCCCGTGCCGACGGTGCCGCGGCCGGTGATCGAGAATACGTCCTCGACCGGCATGAGAAACGGCTTTTCCTTGTCGCGCTGCGGAACCGGGATATAGTCGTCAACGGCCTTCATCAGCTCGTAGATGCACTGGAAGGACGGATCGTCTTTCACATCGGTTGCAGCCGCCTGCATCGCCTTGAGGGCCGACCCCCGGATGAAGGGAATATCATCACCGGGGAAATCGTACTGGTTCAGCAGGTCGCGCATCTCGAGTTCGACCAGATCGAGCAACTCGGGGTCATCGACCATATCGACTTTATTCATAAAGACAATGATGTAGGGCACACCGACCTGACGGGCGAGCAGGATATGCTCACGCGTCTGCGGCATGGGGCCGTCGGCTGCCGAGACCACGACAATGGCGCCATCCATCTGCGCCGCGCCCGTAATCATGTTCTTCACATAATCGGCGTGACCCGGACAGTCCACGTGGGCGTAGTGCCGCTTGTCGGTCTCGTACTCAACG
>JAVHPP010000061.1:0-15009 GCA_036170655.1 Candidatus Zixiibacteriota bacterium
TCTTGGCAAATGCCCTTGGCGGCGTATTGTAATAGTAGTTGTTGTCCGGGCTGTCGATGACAGGATATGCTGGGGAGACGATCAAGAGTGGAGAGCCGGATTCTGCGGATTGGCCTCTGCTGGAGTCTGGCCACCCTGTTGTCGATGGCGGCGGCACCCGCGCGTTCCGGAGTTGCTTGGGACAGCTATCCGGCGGTTTATGATCTCGATGAATGGTCTCTGGATTGGTCGCCAACCCACGGACTGACTATTGAGGCCCACCGTGTGGTCCGCGTGAATCGGTCCAGTGGGAGTGTTGCTGGACAGATACGAATCTGGGATACATTCTTCCAGCGACTCAAGTCCTTCGAAGGAAGTGTCCGGGACACGCTGGGACGTGTTCTCTACACGGCTGGATTGAACGATGTACGGTCGATTGCGCCGTTTTCGGAGTTCCGGTTGTATTCGGGCGACGTTGTGCGCACGGTCGATCTCGCCGCGCCGCAGGCGCCGTACATTTTTGAAGCCCGTTGGGTTGTTGAGATCGACAACCCCTTTTTCTGGCCAGACTGGATTCTGGGCGATGGATTTCCCAGACGAAGGGCTGTCTATCGGGTCGCCGTGCCCCCGGGACAGGGGGTGCACTTCAAACAGGTCCTTCCTGAGCTGTCGAAGAAGTTCGAGAAGCAGGCGCGTCGCGAAGTCACGACTTGGGAGCTTCGCGACTGGGTTATCCCGCAGATATCGGCTGAGAATCACACGATCACTCCCTTGCTCTATGTGGCGCCGGAAGAGTTCCGCGTGGGGTCGGTCAAAGGACGCACCGATTCATGGGATGCGCTGGGACGCTGGTACTGGGCTCTGACCGCCAACCGGCTTGGGTTGTCCAAAGACCAAATGAAGGATGTGAACAAGCGTCTGTCCGAAGTTGTTGGTGCCCGTGCCCAAGCCGCGGCGTTGAAAGACTGGGTGTCGGATGACTGGCGATATGTCGCTATCGAAGTTGGGCTGGGGGGGTGGACACCGCACCGCGCCCAAGAGGTCTATGCCAATCGTTATGGTGACTGCAAGGATCTCGTGTTTCTCTGGGTGGCAATGATGCGCGAACGTGGACTGGAGGCCTATCCGGCGTTGATCCGCGCACGCAACCCGCTGCCGATTGACGTGGGGTTTCCCAAGGATTGGTTCGACCACGTGATGGCCGTCGCCATCATCGACGGCGATACGCTCTGGGTCGATCCCTCCGACCCGCGTTACCGGCTGGGGACTCTCCCCCCCTCCTGCGAGGCGCGCTGGGCGCTTGTGGTGGGGGAATTCGGCGGACGGCTGCTGCAGACGCCATCACGGTCCGGTGATGAGAACCGTCAGGTTGTTCGGTGCACCGGTGCACTGGATGAGAGAGGAAATCTGGAGTTCAATGTGGTGATTACCGCGAAGGGACATTTTGCCCAGATGCTCCCATTCCACGGCAATCTCGACCCGCAGGGAAAGGTTGCCGTCGTCCTTGGGGTCGCTCCACCGGCGATCAAGGGGACACTGGACGATATCAACGTGCTCTCGTCCGACGAAGTTGCCCTGCATCTCAAGGGACGCATTATCGGATGGGCGGTGGCCGGGCCGAAACGGATGGTCGTCCGTCCTCGACTCGGAGGCTGGATGGCAACCGACACGTTGCTGGGACGACCTAATCCCGGCTATGTGGAGTTTCCCGAGGACATCTACGACACGCTCGTCATCGATTTCCCAGCGGGCTGGATCCCAGAGTTATGGCCTTCGGCTCCGGACGATTCATCTGCCGGTGGTCTGTTCCACGAGCGATGTGATTTCACGCGTGGACAGATGACTCTGTCCCGCCGTCTGAAATGGGATCGTTCAGACCGTTCGGATGAAGAGCGAATGGCATCAGCGCGTCTGCGCGGTGACTACCGCGCCGCCGCCAACGCGGAGTGGGTTTTTCGCAAGGCCGAGGGTGAATCCCGGGCGGATTCATCGAATGGGACAAACGGCGGCAGCGATTCTCTGGACACGGCGGGAGCAAGGACGGGTGGCGGTCCGGGGAGACATAACCGCTGAGCGGGTGCGGATCTGTCTCGCCATGGCTGTCTCGGGGCTCCGTCAGATGCCCGCGATTCGGATTCCTCTTTGGGTGAGTTCGCGGATAAACTCGTCGGCATCGACCGCGATTTCCTGCGGGATCACTCCTTTTGTCTGGACGCGGCCATCACATTGCATCTGTAAGACGATTGCAGCGGGGAACGCTGTCATACGCATCATTGATGTCAGTCCGTTGACGGGATCGTATTCATCAATGATTTCGAGCCGGTGCGTCCGCGGGTGACCCGATTCCATGCCGGCGAACTCGACCCGCACAACGGTACGATCTTTCTGGCACAGGGGAACTGTGGCGGCAATACATTCGGCGACGAGGTGACGCGGCACGACGGTGTGCCCGTTGATGGCGACCGGATCGGACGAGAAGAGCCCGAGATGGTACAGCCACTGCATGGCCCGGGCGTGGCCGGGATAGCGAAGAGTCTTGTAGTCCAAGTTCTTCAAGCGGCTCCGAAATGTCTCGGGCAGCGTCGATGTGCCTCCTGACGTGTTGAACGCTTCCAGTGTCCCAACCGGGCTGGCAAACTCGACACACTCGACATCGCCCAAGGGCTGACCGGTGACGACCTCGCCATCACGGAGAAGTACGGGCGGCTCCACGTATTCATTGATCAGACCTTCAACGGAGAACAGCCGTTCATACAGGAAAGGTTCCAACGGTTCAAGGGGGAGTC
This sequence comes from Candidatus Zixiibacteriota bacterium, assembly GCA_036170655.1. Classification (GTDB taxonomy): domain Bacteria; phylum Zixibacteria; class MSB-5A5; order WJJR01; family WJJR01; genus JACRMA01. The sequence continues at coordinate 2,766 of JAVHPP010000061.1, forward strand.
CGCCGACCCGGATTCTCACTGTGTCGGCCCAGGGGAATCGTTGCAGTCCCCATGCGGTCAGCATGGACACCATACCCGGCGCCAGGCCGCAGTCGGGAATGATGGAGATCCCGTATCGGCGGGCATCCTCGGATAGGGCACGCTGGGCAGCGACGACATCGTTGTTGCCGCCCAAGTCAACCATGTGTGTCCTGGTGGCAATGGCGATCTGTGCGAAAGCGAGATTAAAACCGTAGTGTATGGCACACAAGACACCATCGGCCTCGCGCATCAGCTTTGACACGTGTTCCCCGTCTCGCACATCACAGCGCTGCGTGCGTATCCGAGAATCCTGGTTGTGTTTCGCACCGGGGAGTCGTTCCCGGAAAGTTGCCAACGCGGAGTCGGATGCGTCCGCAACGGTCAGCGTGGTGACGGCCGGGTTTTTCAGCAGGTCGCAGGCCGCGCCGCGTGCCATCAGTCCCGCGCCCAGTATCAATATCTGCATCTACTCCCTCCCTCCCGCTGCAACTGCGGCGGGACTGCAGCATAACAAATCCCCCCGCCCATCTCCAGTACGCTTGTCATTCTGTGTCTGCCTCGGCGGACTCAGAACCCTGTTCGCGGCGGAACAGTGAGAAACCGGATTTGTTTCCATAATGGAGTGCGGTGATGTTTACTGAGGCGCCAATAGCGTCCGTGCAATCCCTTGACTACCTTCATGTTCAATCCTTGACAAGAGAACGCAAACTGGTATATTCAATGCAGAAAGGCGCTAAGGCGTTCGCGCCGGTTCTTGACCATACACTGAGAGTGCACGCGCCGGATACCTCACTTTCGAGCCGCGTCCCGGATGTCAACAGTTGGAGAGCAATGATGCGTAAGAATGTGTGCGCTTGGACGACAGTCGTGGTGTCATTCTTGTTCACAGCAAGTACAGCACATGGTCGAAGTCCGAGTGAGTTGGTTGCGACGTATCGGCCGCTCCCGCCGGTTGTCAAACCGGCTGAGATCCGGATCAGCCCGAATGCTGGCCCGGGAGACATCGTGGTCAAGTTTCGTCGCGGTCTGCCCGTGGAATCGGCGACCACCCGTTTGGGAGGTCCGGCTGCGTCAAGAGTCAGGCAGGTGTTCCGTGATTATCAGATCCCGGAACCCTTACCGTCGATCCCTGGTGATCCGTCAGCGATACGCACGCGTCGCATGGCCGATGAGGATCGTGTGCAAATGAATCTGCCGGATCTCTCGCTTTACTTCCATGCGTCTGTTATCGATCCGGCGCTGGCAGAGACAGTTATACGCGAGTTGAATGCGCTCGATGAAGTTGAGATTGCCTACTTCCAGCCGCGTCCGGAAGTGGCTGCTTTCAAGGGCGCAAGCACGGCGCCAAATTTTGAAGGTGGACAAACATACCTTGATCAGGCTCCATCGGGTGTTTCTGCGCGCGCTGCGTGGTCGCTGCCGGGTGGCGCGGGGAATGGGATTCGCATCTTTGATGTCGAATACGGATGGCAACTGACGCATGAAGATCTCTCGAAGGGAGCCACGGCGGTCGTCATCAGTGGCAACAGCAGCGACAACGATCACGGAACGGCTGTCATGGGCGAGATGGTCTCCGACCTGAATGGTTTTGGGATGAGCGGCATCGCCCATGATGCCCAGATAGGCACATCCTCCGTGTCAACACAGAGTGTCGAGGGCGCGATACAGGCAGCGACGCTGGCGGCGGGCCCCGGGGATCTCATCTTGATCGAATTGCACTCCCCCGGTCCTCATTACGATGGCCAGGGCAGAGACGACCAACTGGGTTATGTGGCGATGGAGTACTTCCAAGCGGTCTTCGATGCTATTCTCAACGCTTACGCGCACGGCGTGATCGTCTGCGAAGCGGCGGGGAACGGTGCGGAGAATTTTGATGATGCCAGCTTGTACGGTTCTCTGTTCGACACGACCTTTCGCAATTCACACGCGATCATCTGCGGCGCCGGATATCCCCCGTACCCGGGGAACCCGGACCGCTACAGGCTTGGGTTCTCCAATTATGGGGCACGGGTGAATCTTCAGGGATACGGCATTTCGGTCTACTCAACAGGGTACGGCGATCTCTACAATGGCGGTTCCAAGGATTCCTGGTACACCAGTGGTTTCAGCGGGACTTCGTCGGCTTCGCCGATCGTCACGGGAAGCGTCGCCTGTCTATCGGGGGTGTTCAAGCAGATGCTGGGGGCAACCATTGATGCAGATTCCGTACGGAGTCTGCTGGTGGCTACGGGATCGCCGCAGCCGACGCCCAACCAGGCATGGCACATTGGACCGCGCCCCGACCTTTACGCCGCATTGGGATCATTCGTCAGCGCCACCGACTCGATCTGGTATGGTCATATCGATCTGCCGGTGGGCAGCGAAGTAGCGTTCCCCGTGTCATTGTCCAATGCCAGCCCCGTTCGCGAGATATACCTGCCGTTCAAGCTGACTGGTCCGGCCACCATTTTCATCGACTCTCTGACACGTGGGCCACGCACCAGCGGATTTGACATTGTTCAGACGCTCTTCGATAATCGTTTCAACGGCGAGATGGGCTATCTCATGAAGGCCGATGCCGTCGGAGATGCACCGTCGTTGTCAGCGGGATCGGGGGTCGTCGCCAATCTGTGGGTGCGCGCTGCCTATGATGATATTCCTGGACAGGCCAAAGCGGTCGACTCGGCTTGGTTAGGGCAGTCGACTCGTTTGCGTCTCGTATCGTTCTTTGATGATAAGTCTCCCGATTACTTCTCCGCGGGATCGGTCACTATCACACCTTCGTTGTGCGATTGCTCCCACCATGGCGACATCAACGGGGACTTGGTGTTCGATGTTCTCGATATTGTCGCCATGATTGACATCACTTTCCAGGGAGGCACTCCGGCGCCGACTGATCCTATATGCCCGCACGCGACGCGCGCGGACGACAACTGCGACGGGATCGTCGATGTCCTCGATGTCGTGTATGCCATTGAGCTGGTTTTCCAGGGTGGGGCGCCGCCTTGCAATCCTTGCGGGTGAATTCAGCGGGGGGAAGAGAAGAGGCAGAGTGGAATGAGAATGTTGAGCAAGAGATCCGTGGCGAGGGGCGGGATCGGCATGTTCATCCTGTTGCTCTGGTCTGTGGGTATTGGCACCGTCCTCACGTACGCGGCCGCCGAGTATGATCGCACCCGGGTCGTTGTGAAGCTGGCACCCATGTCCGGACAGGCGCGCCAGGTGACTCCGGGCAGCAGCGGACGCAGTCAATTCGACCAGGCGATGTCGGACTTGGGAGTCAAACAGATTCGGCAGATCTTCCCACCCGTGGCATCGTCTCATCCGCTCGCTGCCCGAGCGACAATGAACCGGATGGCGGACTATGTCCTTGTTCGGATTCCCGTCGGTATTGAGCCGGACCTTGTCTTGCAGTATCTCTCGTCCCTGCGCGATGTTGAATCGGCCGAGTTTGACGGCATTGCTCACATCGAGGAAGGCGGGGTGACTCCGAACGATCCCTACTATGCGACACATCAGTACGCGCTGCGCAACACCGGTGTCCAGCCGCCGTACGACCCAGGCACCGCAGGCGCCGATGTCGACATGGAAGCGGCATGGGCATTCACGACCGGCGACACCGGCGTCGTGATTGCGATCGTCGATACCGGAATCGACATGCTGCACCCTGATCTTGCGGGCAAGATCTGGGTCAACGTGGACGAATTGCCCGACGAATTCGACAATGACCATAATGGCTACCCCGGAGACGTCAATGGCTGGAACTTCGTGCACAACACGCCTTTTCCGATGGATGATCATTCGCACGGAACGCACGTGGCCGGGATCGCAGGTGCAATCGGGAACAACGGGATCGGAATCGCCGGCATGGATTCGCAGTGCCGTTTGATGCCGGTCAAGGTGCTGTCGTCTTCCGGCTCCGGTTCCAGCGCGGATGTGGCATCGGGGATCTACTACGCGGCCAACAACGGCGCAGATGTCATCAATCTCTCCCTTGGTTCCAATCAGAGCTCCGGAGTCGAGGAAGCCGCCATCGACTATGCCTACGCGGCCGGTGTGACCATCTGTGCCGCCATGGGTAACGACAGCACGGGAGTCCCTCTTTACCCGGCAGCCAATTTGAATGTGATCGCCGTCGGCGCGACAGACTCGGATGACCGCCGCGCGCTGCCGTTTTGTTTTTCGCCGTCATCCGGCTCGAATTATGGGAGTTGGATCGACGTCTGCGCGCCCGGTGACAATGTCTGGTCGACCGTGCCGGTCAGCATGGGAAGCTACGCGAACAAGTGCGGCACTTCGATGGCGACGCCCCATGTGGCCGGGCTGGCGGCGCTGGTCAAGGCGTTGCGTCCGGGATTCACGCCCGCCCAAGTAAAGAACATCATCGAACTGGGGGCTGAAGACCAAGTGGGCCGCCCCACAGAGGATACCCCGGGCTTTGATATCTATCACGGCTGGGGGCGCATCAATGGGCGTGCCACTCTGCAGGCGCTGGCGGCTGCCCTACCACCCATGCTCACCGTGCCCGGTTCACAGACCATCACCGAGTTGGACACGCTGCGTTTCGTTATCTCGGCCATTGATTCGAACTTCACCATGCCGACGCTTTCGATGCTGGCGCTCGCCAACGCTATGTTGGTTGATAGTGGCAATGGGAGCGGAGTGTTCACGTTCGTGCCGGATGTTACCCAGCAGGGTCCCCATGTGCTCACTGTTATCGCCAGTGACGGCGCCTTGGCCGACACGGAGCTGGTCGCCATCACGGTGGGGGATACCTGCCTATGTCAGAAGCACGGTGATGTCAACGGCGACGGCGTCATGGATGTGCTGGACGTGGTGGAAGCGATCGATGGTGTGTTTCAGGGCGCAACACCGCCGCCCCAAGATGCCGACTGCCCGATGCATATTCACCGTGGTGATTTCAACTGCGATAGCACTTACGATGTGCTGGACGTGGTGGCACTGATAGACCATGTGTTCCAGGGAGCGGCAGGACCCTGTCGTCCATGCCTCCTCTGACGAGCGCATTGGATCGGATAGATCTGCGGTCCCGATATTCCCGCATCGTTGGGCTTGTCCGCTGATTATGCCGTGTGTTCTGACCCGTGATGACGGGGCGGTTTGCCATAATGCCATGAAACGACCCTGGATCCCATGAGCGGCGTCCGCGATGACAAACCAAGACGGCGGATTGTCACCTGCTCGATATCACGTCTGCTGACGCTTGGGCTTCTCTGTCTGTCGTTTCTACTCGAATCTTCCATTGCTTTTGGGGAGGCGATTCCATACCGGTCGCCGGACACAACTCGGTCCCCCAGTGCCGTGGTGGTCAAGGTCCGTCGCGGATACTTGAGTGGTTCAACTGGCGGTCTGACTTTGGGGGTCAGCGATGCGGCGGGCCAGGTGCGTTCATGGGCAGCCGGCGTCGGAGGCAGTCGCATTCGAGCGCTCTGGCCGGGTCGGGATTCGCCGCTCCAGGCCGCGGAGCCAGAGGATCATCCCGGACGCCGTGCGTTCATTGTTGTGCCGGATACGGGCGTGAGCGCCGATGAACTGGCGCGCAGGCTGGAACGGCTCCCGTGGGTCGAATACGCGGAAGTCGACGGTGAGTTCACACTCCACAGTGTGCCGAACGATCCCCTGTATCCGCGCGAGTGGCCTTTGGAAAACACGGGGCAGCTCTATTGGTCCGTGGAGCGGATCAGCGGGTCCAACAACGATACGCTGGCGAACTTGAACGGTACGGTGGGAGCCGATCTCAAGTTCCCGTCATCGTACAACCATTCCGGTTCCAAGGCCGCAGTGCCGGTTGGCATCGTCGACACCGGCATCGACACCGGCCACGAGGACATTGCCGATCGGCTGTATGTCAACTTGGGCGAGATCCCGGATAATGGCATCGATGACGACCACGATGGATTTGTGGACGATGTCTTCGGGTGGGATTTCTCCGGTGACGTTGCTGCCGGACCAATTGACATTGTCCCTGATAATGATGTCACGGATCAAATCGGCCATGGGACGCATGTGGCAGGCACGGTGGCTGCCACGGTCAACAATGGGATCGGGATTGCTGGCGTTGCGGATTCCGCGCGTGTCTTCGCGAGTAAAATCTTTCCCAATGCTTACTATTCGGTGTCTGCCCAGGCGATCTACTATGCCGTGCTGCGCGGCGCGCGCGTCATCAACATGAGCTGGGGCGGATCGTTTCGCTCGAAGACATTGGGCGATGCGCTGCAGTACGCGCATGACCGGGGTGTTGTCCTCGTGGCATCGATGGGAAATTCCGGGCAGAACGAAGTTTTCTACCCCAGCGGGTATCCGTCGACGATTGCCGTGGGAGCATCGACCGCCAATGACCGGCTCGCGCGGTTCTCCACGTTCAATGATCATATCGCTGTTATCGCCCCCGGTGAGGATATTCTGTCCCTGCGCGCAGCGGGGACGGACCTGTACGCCGATGGCGGCGAGCCGGTTGTGCATGTTATCGACAATCGTTACTATATCGCCTCCGGCACGTCGATGGCGGCGCCGCATGTGACCGGCGCTGCGGCTGTCTTGCTGTCGATTGCGCCGGGACTGACCAACGAAAGGGTGCGACAGATTCTGACATCCACGGCGGACGATATCCTCGATCCCTATGGTGACGGCGCGAATCGGCCCGGATATGATCTCTACACGGGATGGGGCCGCATCAATCTCAGCCGCGCCATCGCTGCCCTGCCGGGAATCTTTGTCACTGTCAGCAATCCGCAGCAAGGGCAGTGGATTGGCGGTACGGTCGCCATTCGGGGCTCAGCGTCGGGGCCGTTGTTCAATGGTTTCGCTGTGAAAATTGCCTCTGGCCGCTCTCCAGGTCCGTTTGTATGGACCACGCTCGTGACTTCCAACACACCGGTGACCGACGATGTCCTGGCGAATTGGAATACGGCTGGCTTGGTGGGTGCGTACACGATTAGAGTTGATGCCGGCACAGATGCGGCCGTTGACGTTCCCGTGAATCTTGTGCAGTCTCCGACCGCGACGTTATTGTCTCCCTCGAGTGGTGATACCGTGCAGCTCTTGGCCATGGTGAGGGGAACCGCCGCCGCGTCCAGCTTCAGGAAGTACCGGCTCGAAGCCGCCGGTCCGATTCCGGCGGCGACCGTCCGTCCGATCGGCGACTACACGCGTCCGGTTTGGAATGACACGTTGGGGATATGGAAGCTGGATCAACTTCCGGTGGGTCGCTACTGGCTGCGCCTGATTGTTGACACCGATACCGGTTCGTTCCGCGATTCGGTAACGGTCACAGTGGCCAGTATGTTTCACGCAGGCTGGCCGGTGATATTGCCGGCCACGGCTCACTTTGCTGTCGCCACGATAGACTTGGACGGGGACGGCACCGACGAAATCATCTGTCCCACCGCCCGTGGTCTCTGGGTCCTCAAATCGGACGGAACAGTTTATCCCGGCTGGCCGCGTGATACACTATCCAACCTCAAGACACCGCCTGCGTTCGCCGATCTCGATGGCGACGGCAGGTACGAGATCGTCATTGCGACCCCGGATTCGATGCGTGTCTACGCATTCATCGGTGAGGAGTACGCGGGCTGGCCCCAGCCGTTCCAAGGCGGCGACCACTTGTTTGGCGTCAGTCTGCCCACAATCGGTAATCTCGACGGCGAGGGTGGTCTGGAGATCGTGGCTATTGATAAGACAGGACGGATCAATGCCTGGCACGAAGACGGCAGCATCGACCACCCGGCCGGGAAGGACTTCGGTACGATCAAGGTGACGAACACAGCGAGCTATGCGCTGCCCCGTGTCTGCATCGCCGACCTGGATGGCGACGGCCGGCCCGAACTGGTGGCTGCCGGAGATGACATCCATGTCTTCGATGGCAGGAGCGGGCTGCCCTTTCACGGGATGTCATCCTCGATGATCCGGTCCCACTACTCCACGCATGGTCTGGTGGCCGGTGATTTTGATGGTGACGGCCGGCGGGAGGTCGCGTATCTCGGATCGAACGTCGCTCAGGGAAGTTTCTTCCTCGATGTGATCCGGCCGGACGGAGTTTCACTGCCGGGATGGCCGAGAACCATTCCCCAGACGGTGGACAAGTATCTTCTGTACTCACTCAGCGCTGGTGACATTGATGGAGATCGTCAGCCGGAACTCTTCTTTTCTCCCTATTCTCTGGGGGATGGATTCCTTTATGCCTATCACGCTAACGGCGCCTCGGTGGCATCGGATTCCGCCGAGGGACTGTTCGCGGCGTTGCCGGGGTCGGCATCGGCGGTGGCGCTGGTCGATATCGACAACGACAATCAGCCGGAAGTGGTGCTGCGCATCGGCGAGTTGCTTTTTGGGCCGGACCAGATCTATGCGCTGGAGGCCGACGGGAGCTTTGTGAGTGGCTACCCGATCACGTTCGGCAACGGGTCGTCTTCGGTGATGTCGGCGCCGGTTGTCGGCGACGTCGATGGCGATGGCGAAGCGGACATGGTGACAGTGCAGTCCACCGGCCGGAGCGTGGCCCTGTGGAATCTGGCGGTCCCGCTGAGTTTGCGCGGCCGTCCGTGGCCGAAATTCCAAGCGGACATCTGGAACTCCGGTGTCATCCCGTCGCCCAACTACGACATCATTTACCTTGTGCGGATGATCGACATGCTGTACCGCGGCGGTTCGCTCTTCCCGCCATACGAACCGACAGACCTCAACTGTGACAACCGTATCAACCTGATCGATGTCGTTATGCTCATCAACTACATCTTCAGCGGGGGCGCGGCGCCATGCGTGCCGTGAGGGGCGCGGTTTCGCGGCATCCCCGCGTTGCACAGGCCGGCACACAAACTCAGGGGCGCTTTGGGCGTGACACCGTCATCGCCGCGAGAAACGCACCGAGGTCCGGAGCGCGGTCCAGCCTGTCGACGGCTTCGATCACCCGATCCTGTGCGGACTTATCCATGGCATCACTGGTCAGCGCGCGGAACTTCTCTTCGATGTCGGCCTCGGTCATCGGATTGTGGGGATTCCCGCGCGGGAAGTCAACCTGCTGTTCCACCGTGTGTCCGTCACGTGTCGTGATCGCGACCGCGGAGCATTTCTTTGCCGGGAATTGACGTTCAAACTCCGGATCGGCGACCACTTCGATCTTGGGGAAAAGTGCGCGCAGCTTCGGCTCGGCGATGCGCGCCGGGGTGAACTGCCGGGGTGTAATCATCCGGTCGGCGATCGCGGCGGCGACGACATAGGGCAGCGAATGGTCGGCTGTCTCCTTGCTTGTGGGATTGTACTTGCTGGGATCGGCGAGAATGTCTTTGGCGCGGGCGATGGTCCGTACTTTCACATGGGCGACATCGTCCGCCATGATATTGTGCTCTTTGACGAGTTGCAGCGCGGCCGAGATCGGCGAGTGCGTCAGCGCTTCGGTGGGGAATGCCTTGAAGCCGCAGCGGACGATGCGCCAGGAGTCGCCCAGCCCTTCGGTCAGGCGCTCCATCTCCCACGCCGGCCCCAGAAGCTGACAGAACCCTTCCTTGCCCTCCAAAATCAACTCGGTGCCGATGTAGCCGTGACGGGCCAGACGCGCGGCCATCACGCCGGACGCGGTGGCCATCGGGTCGACCGTGTTTTTCATCATGGTCAGTTTCCCGGCGGCAACCGCCCCCATCGTCATGTTGTGACAGGCGGAAATGCCGATGGCATTGACGGTCTGGCCGGCGGACAATCCCATCATGTACGCCGCCACGACTGGCGAGGCGATCTGTGTCAGTGAGGCATGGTGCCAGCCGCGTTCACGGATGCCGGGGACGGCGAATTCGCAGAGACGCATCTCCAATTCGTACGCCAGCACGATGCCGGCAATGACATCCGTCCCCGGCTTGTGACATTGCTCGCCGCAGGAGATGGCCGCCGGAATCAAGTCGGAGGGATGGGAGGGGTCCGCCTCCCAGTAGATGTCGTTGTAGTCCATCACCCGGATGGCGAGTGAGTTGAGCAACGTGGCGCTGACAGCGTTCGTCTTCTGTCCGGATGACCAGACGGTCGCCTCCGGACTGCCCCCGAGTTCACCAAGGGTGTGATCCATGATCTGGACATCTTCATGCTGAAAGCCCCCCAAGGCACAGCCGCACGAATCCAGAAGGAATCGTTTGGCCGCCTTCACCGCGGCCGCATCGATCTGCTCGAACTTCAGGCGGGCGGCAAATTCCGCCCAGATTCGTGAGACACTCTTGTCGGCCACAATCACCTCGTTTCTGAAAAGAACCTTCCAATTATTCCCGGCAACGATCCCGGATAATGTGCTGCAGAAGTTCAGATTGCAACAGTTCCCGGCCACTCCACGTTCTGCCCAGTGGGCCGGAGACCGGCGGGAGAGATAATGACAGAATCGTCCACAGCGGCGATTTTTCTCTTGACAAGACGAAGCGTCCGGACCATCTTAGAAGAGCGTAAGGTGCATTTCACCTGTTAGGAGCAACTTAGAACCCCTTGTGATCGATTGACGACGCCCAACTGAAGATTTACGGGATGATCGTCTATCACTGGAACCAGCGTTGGCTGGTTTCTGGAGCGTTTGCGTGGTCAAACCCGTGCGTTTGGCGCGGGTCTCTGACGCAGGCGCACACGGGGAGTTCTGAATGCGCCGACGGAGATCACACACGAAGAGTGTTCCGGCCACGGAACAGGCCGGTTGCAGACGGTCCGGTCAGTCACGTCCAGCGTCCGTTGCCTCGCAGGCTCGGTCGGCCGCCAAAAGCCCCCCGGCCGGCAGGTGTGCCCGGCGTCTGGTGGTTCGCCGAAAAGCGCCCGCCTCGGGCAAGGGTTCGAACACGCTGACGCTCTACCAGAATCTTCCGAACCCGTTCAGTGAAGAGACCATCATCAGTTTTCTTGTTCCCCGTGGCAGGACATGGCGGATGAGAATCGAAGATGCCGGAGGCCAGGTCATTCGTTGCTTCGACGGAAACCGAGGGGGAACGATTACGCTTGCATGGAATGGGTCCGATGATGCGGGTGTCAGTGTGCCCACCGGCACCTACTACTGCCGGTTGGAGTCCGACAAATCAGCGGACCGGCGAAAGATGACATTGATCCGATAGGTGCGCGTTGCCGGCCACGCTGCCAGGCCTCCGTGGTTCGCTGTCTCAAACGGACGCCTCGCACACTACAAGAGCGACAGCAATATCTGCCGCACAGAATCGGCCACGAACAGAGCCCCTCGCGGTAGGCGAGGGGCTCTGGTTCCAAGGCGTCAGAATGCCAGATCGCCAAGTTCAATAATCGTAGCAGATCACCGGTGGCGGTCCACCGCTATCGACATAGTCGATGAGCCAGACGATGTCCAACACGTCCCATGAGCCGTCGCAATTCACGTCACCAGTCAGGTCGTCGAGAACAGCGTGGCCTACACCGAAGGCGATGTCGACCTCCAAGACCACGTCCAGGATGTCGATGACCCCGTCGTTGTTGACGTCGCCACGGATGATTGAGAGCATGGCCTTGTAGGCGTTGGCCAAGCCGTACCCGTAGTACTGGTCCCATCCGGCAGTCCCCATGTCAGTGGCGGTCCGGGTGATGATCTCGCGAATCTTCAGGTACGGATGGTAGAGATCACGGCTGCAATCCGTAAACCCAGAACCCCCGGTGCAAGTACTTCACTTCCGTCGAGGCGTTCAGGCAGGAATGTGCCGCGATGAATTCGCTCTGCGCCGGTACTGGGCGGGTCGTGTCAAACTGTACAGCGATCTTGGACTGGGATGGCACCACGGCATAGGTCGTGTCCAGATCGTAGTAAAACTCCTGTGCAAAGCACACGGGCCCACTGGCGGCCGCCAGCATCCCGAGAGTCAACAGGGCAATTCATGATCTCATCTGCATTGAAGGTCCCTCTCATTCTTGTGTCAAGTCTAATGGTAACAACCGGCTATGGCCTTGGGCCGACATCCAGCCCGCCAGTCAGCGGTTCCAGCATCGGCAACCGGACGATTCGTTCGAGTGTCATGGTGGGCACATCGATTACCACCATCGGCCCGCTCCCCCAGAAGTCGGCAAGGGGCGCCGTAATGGCCCGGTGATCTCCGGGCAGGAAACGAACCTGAGCCCCCGGAAGGAGAGGGGTTGGTCCGATGAACGACAGCGTCCGAAGGTCGACCATGTAGACCGCACCAAGTTCCCCAAAGGCAGTTGTCCCCGGATCGGTGAATGCCGCCAGCGTGCCGTCGCTGCTGATCGCGATCTCACCCAGCGGACGATAGAT
>JAVHPP010000062.1:0-48455 GCA_036170655.1 Candidatus Zixiibacteriota bacterium
CCGCAACCAGAACCACAGCCCGGACCACAACCCGGACCATCACAGGAGAAATCAGGCAACGGGGCCGGTCAGGCGGTCGACGCTGATTTCGAAGTGGTTGATGACGGCGAGAAGAAGTAAGCCAAGCCGGGTGCACCACGCCTTGCCGTGGGAGAGATGGGGCACGGACCGGTCACATGGTTAACCGTTTGATCCGGGAACATGGGTAACACGCGACAACACGGGCGACGAAAGTGAAAACCAGCGTGGACAAACGCGACTATTACGATGTCTTGGGCGTCGCTCGCGATGCCGACATTGAGCAAATCAAAAAAGCCTACCGCAAACTGGCTGTCCAATATCATCCCGACAAGAACCCAGGTGACAATGCCGCCGTCGAGAAATTCAGGGAGGCGACCGAGGCCTACGAGATCCTGAAGGACACGGACAAGCGGCACATCTATGATGAATATGGTCACGCCGGTCTGACGGGTGCGGGCTCTGGCCCCGGCGGGTCCAGCGGTTTCGGCGGGTATGATCTGTCGGATGCCCTGCGTGCCTTCATGCGCGACTTCGGCGGCGGTGGTGGTGGCATTTTTGATGAATTCTTCGGCGCCGGGGGAGGGCGCGCACGCTCTGGTCCAACTGGCGGCGCGGACCTTCGCGTTCGTCTGAAGCTCACGCTTGAGGAAATCGCCTCAGGCGTGGAAAAGAAATTGCGCATCAAGCGGATGATTCACTGCCCCGATTGCCACGGATCGGGACAGGCGCCAGGAAGCAACCGCATCACTTGCCTGCAATGCGGCGGAGCTGGCGAGGTGCGGCAGGTCGCCCGCTCGATCTTCGGACAGTTTGTGAATATCATGACCTGTCCGCGCTGTCACGGCACTGGTCAGATTGTCGAAAAACCCTGCAGCAAGTGCGGTGGCGACGGCCGCATTGAAGGCACATCGACCGTCAGTGTCAAGATTCCTGCCGGTGTGTCGTCGGGCAACTACATCTCGGTCTCTGGCGCCGGTCATGCCGGACCACACGGCGGACCTGAGGGCGACGCCATCGTCATCATCGAGGAAACGCCGCACGAGTTCTTTGAACGGCACGGCGATGATCTCCTCTACCATCTGCCGGTCAGTTTTTCGCAGGCCGCGCTCGGCGATTCCGCGCTAATCCCGACTCTCAACGGCTCCGTCAAGCTGAACATTCCGTCCGGAATACAATCGGGCCGGTTGCTGCGTTTGCGCGGCAAGGGCATTCCCCATCTGCGCGGCCATGGCTCCGGCGACGAACTGGTTCAAATCCTTGTGTGGACCCCGACCGAGCTCACCCGCGAGGAGAAATCTCTCCTCGAGAAATTCGCGCAGCTCCATGGCGGCCAGCCGCCCAAGGCCGACCGCTCCTTCTTTGAAAAACTCCGCGCCACCTTCGGCGGCTGATCGTGGCCACGCGACTCGCCCATCGGGGACTGATATGACCGCGCCTTACCCGGCCGATCCGGGCTGCATTTTCTGTCGCATCATCGCTCATCAGGCGCCGGCGAACATTCGTTATGAGTCCGATTTGGTGATGGCCTTTGACGATGCCCGTCCCAAAGCCCCGACGCATGTCTTGATCTGTCCCAAGGGGCACTACCCGACATTCCTGGAAACGCCCGCCGGTGTCCTCTCATTGCTTAATGACGAGATCAAAACCGTCGCGAACCGACTCGGTTTCGACGGCCGCGGATTCCGCCTGCTGGTCAACAATGGCCGCGAATCCGGACAGATTGTTTACCATCTCCATTATCACTTCCTGGCCGGTACCGGCATGAGCGGTTTCTGAGATCCCAAGCACAGAGGGTCAGGTTGCTTCGTCGTTCGTCCCGACTTCGTCGGGACTCACTCCCCGCAATGACGGTCCGATGATCTAACCCGGAAAAGAAAAGAACCGTCGTTGCGTGCGCGGCTTTATGCGCCGAAGCAATCTCCGCCTCTCCCAAGCACAGCGGGTGAGATTGTTTCGTCACTCCCCGCGCCTGCGCATGGAGTGTTCGATGGAGAGAGGATCGGATGGTGGACCGTCTTACACCAGCGCCGATTCCCTGTGATGCGCGTCCGGCGTTTTCGTAGCCGGTGACATCCGACTTCTCAGCGTCCGCCACCAGACGTACAGAAATCCTGCGGCGAGCAGGGACGCGCCCGTCCAGTTGAAGAGGCCGTATCGCTCTGCCAGATCGGGATCGGCGATCCGGGGAAGCAAGTTCCATCCACCGAATGCAAGATTGACGCCCCAGCCGATGAACAGCGAGACCGTGATGAGTGTCAAAAGATAGATGGCAGCCGTGCGCGCGCCCAGACGGCGTCCGACGACGAGAATCGACGCCAGATTGGTGGCCGGGCCGACAAGGAGAAACACCAACGCCGCCCCCGGCGACACACCCTTGACCATCAGCGCCGCCGCGATGGGTGTCGATGCGGATGCGCAGATATAAAGCGGCACGCCCGCAACCACGGCCAAAAGCAATTGCACCGATGATGGAACCGACACCAGGAAGTTTGCCGGCACCAACGCCGACACCATCCCGGATACAATCAGGCCCAGCAGCAGCCAGTTGGCGATGTCGGGAAAGAAATCGCCGACAATATAGTGAAATGAGCCCGTAAGACGGGCGGGCCAGCGATGCTCGACATGACAATCGTGCTCCCCGCACACAGTGCAGTCGTCATGTTGTGCTGTGCGTTCAATCTCCCGGCCGCCCCAGCGGTCGACCGCTATGCCGGCCGCAACGGCTGTGACGAATGCCGATACCGGGCGCAGCAAGGTCATCAGCGGATTGATCAAAGCATAAGTGATGGCGATCGAATCAACGCCGGTTTCCGGTGTGGAGACCAGAAACGCAACAGTCGCACCCCGTGATGCGCCCCGGTCATGCAGCGACATCGCGGTGGGCAGCACACCGCACGAGCACAAGGGGAGGGGAATCCCCAGCAGCGCCGCCTTGACCGTTGACCGAATTCCTCTCCGGCCAAGATGCTCTTCAATTTTCTCTCTGGAGAAAAGCGAGTAGAAGACCGTGGCGGCAACCAGGCCAATCACGACATAGGGTGCGGCCTCCAGGAAGATCCTGCCGGTCTCACGCAACATGGCGATGATCATTCCCATGACAAAACCTTGACGTTGTTACGCGGCTATCACTGAAACATTTGCACAAGTGTGCACATGTCGCCCGCGCGACATCCGTTGCCGATGCCTGAATCCAACGCCGATACGGGAGGGGCCTGCTACCCGTGTCTCACATGGTCCAGTCCCAGCGCCAGGAGCGAGCGCACATGCTCATCGTCGATCGCGTAGTAGGCCATCTTGCCGTCTTTGCGAAACTTCACCAGCCGAAGAGAACGCAGCATCCGCAACTGGTGAGATATGGCCGACACACTCAACCCCAGGACTTGGGCAAGGTCACACACACACAACTCACCTCGGAACAGCGAATGCAGGATCTTGACACGCGTGGGATGGCCGAGGCATTGAAATACGGCCGACAGATCGTCGATCTGCGCGCGCGGGAGCATCCGCTTGCGTGCCGACGCCACACGCTTCGGATGGAACATCTCGATTTCGCACAGGTCTTTCGCGCTGCGGGTCTTGGCAGATGCGGTTTTGGTTTTTCCTGCCATGATGATCCGGCCCCTCTGTTCACCCCAGACACGGCCCGCGGCGAGGTTGTTCCCCGGGCTCTCTGACTGTGAACATTAGCAAAACGCCAGCGGGCATCCCAGACATTTCTGGTGATGCCCGCAGCCGTCCTTGAACCGATGCTACGATCGCCGGGTGTCTTATCGCAGAAGTACCATTTTCCGTGTCAGCGGGGCCTCGCCATCCACGACCAGCCGATAGAAATAAACACCGGTCGCCACGGCGCGGCCTTGATCGTCGCGGCCGTCCCAGCTGGTCTCAGATGCCCCGGCCCGCTGCACTCCCGACAGAAGCGCGCGGACACGACGGCCCAGTATATCATAGACGACGAGACTCACGGGACGGTCACTCCGCAGCGAAAAAGAGATTACGGTCCCCGCATTGAACGGGTTGGGGACATTTTGATTCAATAGCGACGATGGCAGGAGCGCGCCGTCACCGTTATCGTCGAAGATACCGGTCACCATCGTGACGGTGATTGTCCCTTTCATGCCGAAGAACTCATGCGGTCGGCAGAAGTAGGGAAAAGTACCGACGGACGTGAATCGGCGGGTGAACGACGTATGCAGCGAGTTCAATGGTGCGTCCCAAAGAACTCCCACCTGCGGATCCGACGATCCGGTCCCCGACGTTGTGGTATGGCTGCCGCCCCCCAGCACCCACTGGATCGAATCGCCCGTGTTGATTGTGACCGCGCTGGGGGAAAACGAAAATCCCGATGCGGTCACCTGCACCGTCTTGGCCGATACATTTCCGGCGCACGCCAGAATCAGCAGCGCTGCAAACCCGCCTCTCAATCCCCTCATGCCTGTCTCCCGTCTGTCAATCGCCAATACCTTCCAGGATCCCGTAACGTATTCCGGAGTATTTTAGTTCCCATGTGGTTTGGTTCGTCCGGGCACAGGTTGGCGGCATCGTCCCATTCATCCCATTTCCCTGGGAGCTGAGAGCGCCCATGTCCGACTGCCCTTGACATCAGTACCCCAGTGTGGGTAAAATGATTGTTTGGGACCCGAACGGGCTCCGGGAGGCGAAATGCGAATGAAGCAATGGGTTGTGGCGGCGCTGGTGGTGGCGGTGAGTGCCCCGTTGGCCAAGGGACAGAGGCCAGACTCGTCCTATGTCCCCGACATCGAAATTTTCATGCAGATCGGATCCAACGGCTCTCCGCAGGTGTCGCGCGACGGTTCCGTGCGTTGCTTCACCTCGGCGATGTCGGGTGTGACCCAGTTGTACCGGAAAGACCCCAGTGGCTGGCCGACACAACTCACCTTGTTCCCTGACGGGATTGATTTTTACGCTCTCTCGCATGACGGCCGTTCGGCGGTCGTCGGCTCGGCTTTCGGCGGTTCCGAGCAGACCAACTTGTACCTGGTCGATGTGCGCACCGGAAGGGTCAATCCGCTCACTATTCTGAAGGACCGCCAGGTCGCTGACCCGATGTGGTCTTTTGATGACGCGCGCATCTACTACCGCTCGAACGAGGTTACCTCGAAGGATTTTCATGTCTACGAGATGACCGTGGCGGATCGCAATTCCCATCCCGTGTTCGTCCAGGAGGGCTTCAACGGCCCCGCGACGATCAGCAAGGATGGAAAATGGCTTGTGGCTGCGTATTACCCGTCGAATGTGAATGCCAATCTGTATCTCGTGGACCTGGCGGCCGGGAAATCCGACCTCTTGACCCCACACGAAGGCAATGTGCTCTACGACGCGCCCAACTACTCCGCCGATGGCAAAACACTCTATCTGCTTTCCAACGATAATGCCAGCGGCATCATGCGTCGCGCCAGGCTTGACCTGAAGACCCGGAAGATGGGATTCCTCGACACGACCTCAATGTGGGAAGTCGAAGGATTAACCCTCTCGGAGGATCGCGCCAGAATGGCTTGGATCGTCAACGAGGACGGTTATGCACGTCTCCATTTGTTCGATCTGAATGAGAATCGTGAGTTGCCGGTCCCGCCGCTCGACGGGATCATTGGTAATGTATCTTTTGATGGCCCCGACGCTGTTGTGTTCACCTTCAACAGTCCCGCCGATCCCATCGATTGCTGGCGCTGGAACTACCGCACAAAACAACTCGACCAATGGACCTACGCGATCACCGCCGGGGTTGATAAATCGCTTTTTGTACGTCCCCAATTGGTCAAGTTCGCCAGTTTCGACAGCATGGAGATCAGCGCTTTCTTGTACCTGCCAGCCGGGAAGAAAAAGGGCGACAAGATCCCCTTCGTGATCGAGGCGCACGGCGGCCCCGAATCCCAGTTCCGTCCCTATTTCATCCGGAACATCCAGTTTCTGGCGCTCAACGGGTATGGCATTCTCGCGGTCAATCCCCGTGGCTCTTCCGGATACGGCAGGGAATTCACCGACCTGGACAACTACAAGAATCGCTGGAAGTCGGTGAAAGATTACGAATTCGCAGCCCGCTGGCTGTCCGATCAGGCATACGCCGATCCGAAAAAGATCGCCATCAAGGGTGGCTCCTATGGTGGCTTCATGACGCTCGCCGCGCTGACCACCAACCCCGATCTCTACGCCGCCGGTGTCGATGAAGTCGGCATTGCCAACTTCGTGTCTTTTCTGACAAACACAAAGGACTACCGCCGCGCGCTCCGCGAGTCGGAGTACGGTCCGCTTGCGGACAGCGCCTTTCTCCGGGACATTTCACCGCTCACACACGTTGACCGCATCAAGGCGCCGCTGCTGATCATCCACGGGGAAAACGACCCGCGTGTGCCGGTCGGCGAGGCGCGACAGATGGCCAAGGCGATCTCCGCCCGCGGCGGGGTCGTCGATACGCTGATTTTCCCCGACGAGGGACACGGTGTCAGCAAACGAGCCAACATCATGGTGTCCTACCGCCGTATTGTAGATTTCCTGAACCAGCAACTGATGGGAAAGAGCCCTATCAGGGAGACGAAGTAATAACCGGCTTGGCCAGCCGATAATCCGTAGGGGCGCGGCTTGCCGTGCCCGGCGTTCACTCACGTAGGGGAGCATCGCGTGCGTCCTCTTGTGAAAGATAGAGATTTCAGAATCGCGACAAACAAGCCGGCGTAACTCAGATGGTAGAGTAGCTGATTTGTAATCAGCCTGTCGGGGGTTCAAGTCCCTTCGCCGGCTTTATTGTCAACGTGCAAAACACGTTGACTCACTGGACATAACGTGTAACTTTTCACAACAATGGGTCTGCGTCGGGCCGTATGACGCGGGTCCACACATCGGAGAGGTACCCAAGCGGCCAAAGGGAGCAGACTGTAAATCTGCCGGCAGACGCCTTCGGAGGTTCGAACCCTCCCCTCTCCACTCTCCTGAGTCTAACAGGATTCGGCCTGTACGACTGAACTATGCCGCCCTCCTACAACCCCAAAAACACCTTGACATTACACCGTATCACCGTAGGTTGTCTCGGCCATGGAGATTGATTTTGCGACATGGCCCGATGGGGTGACCACCAAAGAGTTCGCCGAAACGGCTGAGACGCTGGAACTTTCCAGCGAAATGAACCGTTTCGAGCAGGAGATCAAGGTCACCCTGACCGTCAGCAAGACCGACGAAGCGGCCATTGTCGACGGACATGTATTGACACGGGTCAAGGCGACCTGTGCACGGTGTCTGAAAGAGTTCGAGATCGAAGTGGGGGAGGAGTTCCGGCGGATCGGAAAACTGGTGGACTTCGCACAGGCGGACGAGGATACAGGCGATCCGGATTATGTCTTCCTGCCGTACAGCCAGGCGGTCTGGAATCTGAACGAGCAGATCCGCGAAGTGATCTTGCTGGCCGTTTCCGACAATCCCCTCTGTGACGAGAATTGCCGGGGACTTTGCCCCCGTTGCGGGCAAAACCTGAATACGAAAGAGTGCGGATGTGATCGTGGCCGCAGCAATGCCCCACGGGCGTCATTGAAAGACTTCTTGGACCAGTGGTCGCCGCGCACCCGTTGAATCCCGACTGAATCTGTGTCGGAAGTGATGGCGAACATGTATAATAGAAAGGGAGAGTTTGTACCATGCCACTGCCCAAGAGACGACACTCACACACACGCGGCGCCAAACGCCGCACCCATTGGAAGCTGACAGCGCCCAGCCTGGTGGAGTGCCCCCATTGCCATGGCATGAAGCTCTCGCATCATGTCTGTCCCGGTTGTGGTTTCTATCGTGACCGGGAAGTTGTCACGCCAAAAGCGGGTTGATTGACGGCATGATTCTCTGCCGCACGTTACAAGACAACTGACCGCAGTGACAAAGGAACGTATGCCAGAGGACACCAAGACAGTGATTCTGGACGCCATGGGTGGTGACCACGGCCCGTCGGTCTGTGTGACTGGCGCCGTGGAAGCAATCACCGAGGCGCCTTATTCATTGAAAGTCATTCTCGTTGGGGATGAAGCCCAGTTGAAGGCCGAACTTCAGAAGCACCACTTGAATGGGAAAGGCCGCCAGCTCGAGGTGATTCACGCCCCCGAGATGATCAGCATGCAGGATCACGGCGCCGATGGTATGCGGCGAAAAGACACGTCGATGCACGTGGCCATGCAACTCTTGAAAGAGGGCGGCGGCAGTGCGGTCGTGTCGACCGGCCATACCGGTGCCTTCATGGCGGCAGGTCTGGCGCAACTGGGACGCCTCTCGGGTGTCACCCGTCCGGCGATTGCCTGTCTCTTCCCCACCGAAAAGGGACGTACCCTCCTGCTTGATGTCGGCGCCAACCCGGTTTGCAAACCGCAAAACATGGTCGAGTTCGGCGTCATGGGGTCTGTTTATGTTCACGAAGTCATCGGTGTGGATTCGCCGCGTGTGGGTCTGCTCTCCAATGGAGAAGAACCCACAAAGGGAACCGGGCTGACCATCAGCGCCCATCGGATTCTGGCCGGATCCCGCCTGAACTTTATTGGCAACATCGAAGGCCGCGACATCCTGCGCGGGCGCGCCGATGTCGTTGTCTGTGATGGCTTCGTGGGTAATATCATGCTCAAGTTTACCGAGTCGCTGCAAAGTTTTCTCACCAGCGCCGTGCGCCGTCAGATCCAGCGGAATTACTTCTCGCGAATGGGCGCCATTCTCATGGGGCCGTTCCTGCGCCGGATGCGGCGCACGTTCGATTACTCCGAATACGGTGGCGCCCCACTCTTGGGACTCAATGGCATTTGTATGGTGTGTCACGGCTCGTCCTCGCCCAAGGCGATCAAGAATGCCATCTGGGCGGCCGCGCGCAGTGCCGACCAACAAATCAACAGACACATTGTTGATGCGCTGGACAAAAGTCTTCCTTCCACAACGGAGGCATAGTTCGATGTCGAAGACTCCTGCTCTTGAGGAGCGCACGGCCGTGATTCAGGGGACCGGTCATTATTCGCCGGATCACGTGCTGACGAATGCCGATTTTGAGCGCATGGTGGACACCTCCGATGAATGGATCGTCTCGCGTACCGGCATCAAAGAGCGTCGCGTCCTTAACGGCTCCGGCACCATAGCCACCTCCGATATGGCGGTCAGCGCGGCGACACCCGCACTCGCGGATGCCGGGATCGCGCCAACCGACCTCGATGCCATCTTTGTTGCCACGGTTACGCCGGACTATCGTCTGCCGTCCACCGCAAGCATCGTGCAGACCAAGTTGGGTGCCGGAAAGGCCGCGGTCATGGACATTGTCGCGGCCTGCGCGGGTTTCATCTACGGACTCTCAGTGGCACGCGCCTTTGTGATGTCGGGAATATACCGGCACATCCTCGTCGTTGGCGTCGAGCACCTCACATCGATCACCAATTATGAGGACCGCAATACCTGTGTGCTCTTCGGCGATGGCGCAGGCGCCGTCGTCGTCTCGGCCGGAACCGAACAAGATCGGAGCCGGGGCCGGGGTATTCTTTCCACATTCCTGGCGGGTGATGGCCGGTACAAGGACCTTCTGCACATACCGCTGGGTGGCTCGTGTAATCCGCTGACCGCAGAAACGGTTGCATCTTCAGGGCGGTTCATCTATATGGATGGCCGCGAAGTCTTCAAGATCGCTGTCAAGGAAATGGCCGATGCGGCCGGACGGGTCTTGTCCGAAGCCAACATTACAGCCGACAAGATCGACATGGTGATCCCGCACCAAGCCAACATACGGATCATCGAAGCCCTGGCAAAACGTCTTGGGATTGATTCCCAGCGCGTCTATGTCAACATCGACCGCTACGGCAATACCTCGTCGGCGTCCGTCCCGATTGCCCTCGACGAGGCAAAGCGTAATGGACAGGTTGGCGATGGCTCGCTCATTCTCTCGGTAGCATTTGGCGGGGGACTGACTTGGGGAGCGGCGCTATACCGTTTGTGAACAGGGCCGCCATTCGCTGCCGGGTGCGCTCCTGGTCCAGGGGTGCAGCGGCAATACCAACACAAGGATCTGACACGTGGGCAAAACCGCTCTCCTTTTTCCCGGCCAGGCGTCTCAGTACGTGGGCATGGGACATGACCTGTATGACCGATTCGCTGTCGCGCGGTCGATGTACGAGACGGCCAACGACATTCTCGAATTCGATATCGCCCGCTTGTCCTTCGAGGGTCCGCCGGAGCAACTGGTCCAGACCGCCCAAACCCAACCTGCCATCTTTGTGCACTCTTGCGTTGCCTTCGAACTGGCGCGGCAGCAGGGCCTGTCTTTCGATCTTGCTGCAGGTCATTCGCTGGGCGAGTACTCAGCCCTCGTGGCCGCTGGCGTGCTTTCATTCGAAGATGCGTTGATCGCGGTGAAACAGCGTGCGCGTTTCATGCAGGATGCCTGCGAGACCAATCCCGGAACGATGGCCGCCGTGTTGGGGCTGACTTTTGATGAAGTTACCGGCATTTGCGCTCGCGCGTCCAGTCAGGGTGTTGTGGTCGCGGCCAACTACAATACCGCGAACCAAGTCGCTGTTTCCGGATCGCTCGCTGGTGTCAGAGCGGCATCCGCTTTGGCGACCGAAGCGGGTGCAAAGCGGGTGATTCCCCTGTCCGTCGGCGGTGCGTTTCATTCCCCCCTGATGCGCCCATCTCCCGAACAACTCGCTCCGGTTCTTGATCGCCTGAGCTTCCAGACGGCTCACACGCCGGTCATCCTGAATGTTACAGCGCGACCGGCCACTGATCCGGTTGAGATCAAGAAACGCCTGATCGAACAACTCACCGCGCCTGTCATGTGGTATCCGACCGTTCTCTTTATGAAAGACATGGGAGTCAGCCGTGCCATCGAGGTTGGCCCCAAGAAAGTGCTGTGCGGGCTGGTCAAGGGAGCGCTGACCGAAGCCCGGTTGGAGTCGCTGGATACCGCAGCGGATTTCGCCGCCATGTTCAAGATGGAGGCCGTGGGTCAGTAAAAGGATTTGATGATGCCCAGCGATACAGAGCCAGTCATCCATTCTGTGTCGGCGTCCCCTGATCAGGATCAGAAGATCGCGGTCTCGCGTGTGGCGCTCGTCACCGGCGGGGCCAAGGGGATCGGCGCCGCGATCGCCGTACGGCTGGCGTGTGAGGGTCATCGTATCGCCATCGTGGGACGCGATCAGGCGGCTTTGGACCGTCAGACCGGCGTGCTGCGTGATCTGGGGCGGACAGTGATTGGTGTCGCCTCCGATCTCGCTTCTCCGGACGCCGCCGACATCATCGCCCGGGCGGTGGAAAACCAACTGGGGCCGGTCGAGATCCTCGTGAACAACGCGGGGATCACGCGCGACGGGTTGTTTGTGCGGATGAGTCTCGAAGATTTCAATCAAGTCCTCGCGGTCGATCTGACCGCGGCGTTCACGCTCAGCAAACGTGTGGCGCGCGGCATGATGAAGGCCCGCTGGGGACGGATCGTCAATATTAGTTCCGTGGTGGCGCAGATGGGCAATGTTGGCCAGGCGAACTATGTCTCCGCCAAGGCCGGATTGCTCGGCCTGACCAAGGCGCTTGCCCTCGAATTGGCCCCCCGGCAAGTCACGGTCAATGCGATTGCCCCCGGTTTCATCGAAACAGATATGACCGCAGCCCTGCCGGCCGAGGTCTTGGAGAATTACAAAAGACGCATTCCCTTGGCGCGGTTTGGCGCGCCCGCCGATGTGGCCGGAGTCGTCGCCTTCCTCTGCTCCTCTGAGGCGGCCTATGTCACCGGTCAGACACTCCGCGTCGATGGCGGTATGCTTTTGGCATGAACTCCTGTGGCCCCGAAACGACCTGTCGGGCGGTAGGAATGGCTCGTTAATTTTGGTTGCACCTGCCGCTTTTTTGTGGTTTACTCGCTGTGCCCCAAGCATGGGGACGAGGTGAACATCCACTCTTTTCGGTTTGGGAGGGTAATCCATGTCGTCTATTGCGGAACGTGTCAAGAAAATCATTGTTGATCAATTGGGGGTGAATGCGGAACAGGTCACCGAACAGGCGTCATTTGTCGACGATCTGGGCGCCGATTCGCTTGATACCGTGGAATTGGTGATGGCCTTGGAAGAAGAATTCGGCCTGGAAATCCCCGACGCCGATGCGGAGAAAATCTCCACTGTCAAGTTGGCTATCGACTACATTGAGAGCAAGGGTGTAAAGTCGTAAGGACGTCACCGGCGGAGATTCGGTTTCTGCCGGGCACCACGCAAAGTTCGAGCCGGGTGAGAAAATGATGCAGTACCAGCGCAATGGTCGTCCGCATCATCGTGTCGTCGTCACGGGCATGGGGGCGATGACCCCCATTGGCCATTCCGTCGATGCGTACTGGGATGGACTGTTGGCAGGCCGCTCCGGAGCGGGGCTCATCACCCGTTTCGACACGTCCCAATTTCCGACACGCATTGCCTGTGAAGTCAAAGATCTGGATCCTCTGTCCATTGCCGATCGCAAGGAGGCGCGTCGCATGGACCGTTCGGAGTTGCTGGCGCTCGGCGCGACCGGCGAGGCGGTCAAGAATGCGGCGGTGAACTTCGACGTACTCGATCGCGAGCGTTGCGGCGTCGTGATCGGTTCCGGAATCGGCGGCATCGGCACATTTGAGACTCAGCATCGAGCCCTCTTGGATCAGGGGCCTGGGCGGGTCTCACCCTTCTTCATACCAATGATGATCATCGACATGTGTGCAGGGCTGGTCTCGCTGCACTACGGCCTCAAGGGACCGAATTATGCCACGGTCTCGGCCTGCGCGTCGTCGGCGCATGCCATTGCCGATGCGTCCCGTTTGATTGAACGGGGTGACGCCGATCTGATGATCACCGGGGGAGCCGAAGCCACGATCACGCCGATTGCGCTGGCCGGTTTCTGCTCGGCCCGGGCCATGTCAACGCGGAACGATGAACCCGAACGCGCGTCCCGCCCCTTTGATGCCGAACGCGATGGTTTTGTCATGGGCGAAGGGGCCGGGATCGTTGTGCTGGAGTCCCTCGAACATGCGATGCGACGGGGCGCCCCGGTTCTGGCGGAGATTCTGGGCGCTGGGATGTC
This sequence comes from Candidatus Zixiibacteriota bacterium, assembly GCA_036170655.1. GTDB lineage: Bacteria > Zixibacteria > MSB-5A5 > WJJR01 > WJJR01 > JACRMA01. The sequence goes on from JAVHPP010000062.1 coordinate 13,078, forward strand.
GGCCGACGCCTACCATGTGACCGCCCCCGCTCCTCAAGGCGAGGGCGCCGCTCGCTCCATGCGCGCCGCGCTCAAAGACGCCGGCATCCAACCCACCGATGTCGATTACGTCAATACACATGGCACATCGACCGGACTGGGTGATGCTTGTGAAACCGAGGCGATTCACTCCGTTTTTGGCGATCATGCCGGTCATCTGGTTGCCAATTCCACCAAGTCGATGATCGGTCATCTCTTGGGAGCCGCTGCTGGCGTGGAACTCATTGCCTGCGTCATGTCGTTGCGGACTGGCAAGATTCATCCAACAATCAACTTGGAGACTCCTGATCCGAAGTGCAATCTGAACTACGTGCCGAACAAAACGATTGAACGGCCGATCCGGGTGGCGATCTCCAATTCGTTTGGCTTCGGCGGCCACAATGCCACACTGGTGGTGGCGCGATTCGAAGAAGATGGCTCCGCCTGACGTTCACGGAGTCTGTTGATCATCGGGGACCGCGTGGTCCCCGCCGCGCACGGGACGAAATGACGGTGAAGATCGATCTGGGCTTTGGTTTACCAGGGTACAGATAGGCTTTCTCCCGACAGTCTGACGTCCGTTGTTGCTCGTCCTGCATGCGGTCTACGCATGGAGAAGCATTATGGGTTTCTGGTCACGGTTTTTCAACTGGCAACGCGACCGTCGGTCACGTCCGGCCACGGGCGGGTCTGCGAAGCCTGCGACTCCCGTCATCGATACGATTCTCGGCTACCGGTTTCACAATCCACGATTGCTTGACAAGGCGCTGACGCATCGTTCTTATGCCAATTCAGTGACGATGTGTGCCACGTACGAACGCCTGGAATTCCTGGGAGACAGCGTTCTCGGTGTCATCGTCGCGCGCCACCTCTTCCAGAAGTTTCCGGCTTACACGGAGGGAGACCTCACCAAGGCCAAGGCGGCGCTGGTGAATCTCAAGACCTTGAGCGCTGTGGCACGGCGTGAAGACCTTGGCCGGTTTGTCAAACTCTCCCCCGAGGAGGAAAGGGCCGGCGGACGCCGTCGTCCCTCGATCCTCTGCGATGTTTTCGAAGCGGTGATTGGCGCGGTATTCCTCGATGGCGGCCTTGAGGACGCTGCGGAAATCGTCAATCGCACGGTGATTATCCGGTTCAGCGGCCGCGAATCACGCCTCCTCAGCGTCAACTTCAAGGGCGACCTCCTCGAATACTTGCAGGGTGAGGGAAGGGGCCTCCCGCATTACGAAGTGGTCAACGAACGTGGCCCAGACCATGAGAAGATATTCACTGTGGCTGTCTGCACGAACGGCCATGAAATTGGGCGCGGCATCGGCCCGAACAAGAAGGAAGCCGAGCAGCAGGCTGCCAGAGAGGCACTGCAAGCGCTCGGTCAAGTGACCGTCATGGTACCTGTCACGGAAGGAAAGGAAATCCCATGAACATTGTCGTCTGCATCAAACAGGTTCCCGAGATCGCTCTGGTGCGTGTAGACGAAGCCGCCGGTGTCCTCCTCCCGGATGGTCCCGGATCGATCAACCCCTTTGACGAATACGCCATCGAAGAAGGATTGCGCCTGAAAGAGAAACATGGTGGAACAGTGACGGTGATGAGTTGCGGCGGCGAATCGGCTGTCAGCGCGCTGCGTGATGCGCTGGCGCTGGGCGCTGATCGCGCCATTCTCCTGATCGATTCAGCGTTTGACAATTCCGATGGCATCGCCTTGAGTGCGATCCTCTCTGCTGGTGTCCGCAAGATCGGCGGCGTTGACCTCTGCTTGTTCGGCAAAAATGCCGTGGACACCGATCGCTCGGTCATCCCTGGCGCGACCGCTGGCAAACTCGGCTGGGCACAGGTCCTGTTCGTGAAGAAGTTCGAGACAGTCGAAGAGAAGATGGTCACCGTGTTACGGATGACCGAGGATGGTTACGATCGCGTGGTGACCCCTCTGCCCGCCGTCATTAGTGTCGTTAAAGAAATCAACGAACCGCGACTGCCGTCCCTGAAGGGGAAGATGAAGTCCCGGAGCGCGCCCGTTGAGCGCTGGGGCGCTGCCGATCTGGGCATCGATCCCGCCGCGGTCGGCCCCAATTCGGCTGTCCTCATGACTGGCGTCAAGCCGCCCCCTCCACGCAAACACGGCGTCCGCCTCGAAGGTGATCCCACGACCGTAGCGAACATGCTCTACGAGAAGCTGCGGGAAGAAAAAGTCATCTAAGAGAAACACGATTCCCAGGGCTCAGTTGGGAGCCTGCCCCAGTCATTGCAACCGCCCGAGATGGTGCAAGGTGCTGAGGACCTCGCCGCCGTCATTCTCGCTAACGGGCGTGTTGAATCAACCTGTGGGATACAGCATGACATGGAGTGCGACGGCTTGCCGCCGCTTCCAAAGCACAGGCAAGTCGGCGCACTCCACGCCCCCCCCCCCAAGGTCCGGGGCCACCCGCGTCAAGCGGCCCAGAGGCGCCTGCGCGAACTCGTACAGCGCCACTTTACGGTCTCGGACAGGTCTCGCTGCACGGGTTGCACGGCGTCGTGCCGCCGCCAAAGGCGTGATCTACGGCGGCTACCACGTCCAGCACATCCGTCAGGTTGTTCCCGTCAAAGTCGCACCGCTCGAGGGGACATCGGGGATCGGTCGCACACGTGCCGCCTCCGAACGCACGGTCGATAATGACCACCACATCCAGAACGTCGATCGAACCAGATGAATCCGGATCGCCCGCGAACGGGCAATTGCAAGTGCAATTGATAAACACCGAGACGTTGCTGCCGTACAAATTGGCCACGGCCAGATCTTGATCCCCGTCCCCGTCCAGATCGGCCGCAAAGACCGAGAACGAATTAGTGCCGGCCGCGTAGTTGACCGCCGCGGCAAACGTTCCATCCCCGTTGTTCTTCAGTACCGAGACGTTGTCGCTGCCGCCATTGGCCACCGCCAGATCCTCATTCCCATCCCCGTCGAGATCGGCCGCAACGACCGATCGAGGATTAGCGCCGACCGCGTAGTTGACCGCCGCGGCAAACGTTCCATCCCCGTTGTTCTTCAGCACCGAGACATTGTTGCTGCCGGGATTGGCCACCGCCAAGTCGAGATCGCCGTCCCCGTCCAGATCGGCCGCAAAGACCGAGAACGAATTAGTGCCGGCCGCGTAGTTGACCGCCGCGGCAAACGTTCCATCCCCGTTGTTCTTCAGCACCGAGACACTGTTGCTGCCGCGATTGGCCACCGCCAAGTCGAGATCGCCGTCCCCGTCCAAGTCGGCCGCAACGACAGACACGGGCGGATTTCCTGCGGTATAGCTGCCCGCGGCGGCAAAGGATCCGTCTCCGTTGTTCTTCAAGACCGTCACGTCGCCTTGGACGTTATTGGTGACCGCCAAGTCGCGATCTCCGTCTCCATCCAAGTCGGCCACACAGACCGAAGGAGTGCCATCACCTGGGGTATGGTAATAGTCCACCGGTGGGCCGAAGGTTCCGTCTCCCATGTTCTTCAGGACCGACACGCCCCCGGCGAAGATCATATTTTCCCAAGCGACCACGAGGTCGAGATCCCCGTCCGCGTCCAGATCGGCCGCAACAACGGAAACAGCAATACCTCCTGATAGATAGCTCACCGGCGCTGCAAAGCTCCCATCCCCGTTGTTCTTCAGCACCGTGACGGTGTCGCTGGCCAGCGCCAGATCCTGATCCCCATCCCCGTCCAAATCGCCCGCGAAGACGGAGGAAGGACCCCAACCGGTCACGTAGTTGGTCGCCGCGTTGAAGCAGAACCCCTGCGCGTGAACGCTGGACAGGGGCAACAGGGCTGCAATCGAAACGAACACGCAGGTCACAAACGATTGTAAACGCATTTTCCCACCTCCCGTGGTCAGGCGGGGAGACTGACACACACAATACGAACATAGCACACCAATGGCGGTTGTCAAGGATTCTTTTTGGACCGGCCGGGGGGCGGATGTTAGGGGCGTGTTGAAGAATCCGACCGGCGGCCCATACCGTGTGATGTCACTCCCGGGAAAGGACGAGTTGAAGAACCGGGCAGACAGGAGTGTCTGCCCCACTCTCTGTTCTGGAAGTCCATGTTTCTCAGTGGCGCGGACACTTGTCCGCGCGTCCGGAGCGCGAATGAGGGGTTCTTCGACAGGCCCGTTAGACCGGGTCCCTCAGGGGGCATCGGAACCTCAGCCACGTCGGATGCGGGCTGCCACGCGCGAATGTTCACTCACGGTACAAACGTCGGCAGGTCCCGGTCCAGGCCAAAAAGCTGCCGCGCGTTCTGGCCCATGATGGCTTCGCAGGCGCGATCCGAAAGTCCGATCGACTGGAGCATTTCGAGTTGTTCGCTGAAGATCGTCCCACGCCAGCCACGGGGGAATGATCCCGAATCCGTGCCAAAGAGAAGACGCGCGGGACCAAAAACTTCCAGCGCGCGTTCGAGGACTTCCTGCATCGAATGGAACTCCGACTGGTCCTGCAGCCAGCAGTTCGATGACGACGTATCGACGTGCACATTCGGGCATTGCAGTCCCAGCCGCAATAACGCCCGCAACGTGCCGCACCCAAAGCTGGGGACGACGAAATTGACCGTGGGGAAATCCGTCGCGGCCCGGTGAAGATCGGCGGGATCGGCATAGTGCGTATCGTGCGCGTCCGGCAATCCCCACCAGCGGTGCGGCAGGATGCGCAGCGTGCCGAAGTGGACATACACAACCAGCCGGTATCGCCGTGCCAGACGGTAGATCGGGTAGACACGCTCCGATGACGCGGCAAAACGGTGCAACGAGGGATAGAGCGCAATACCGCGAAACCCCAACTCGCGGACCGCGTACTCCAGCACTTCCTCCCTCACCGAGAGAAAGGGATTGATCGTCGCGATGCCTATGAAACGCTGGGGATAGACACGCGCCGCGGCCGCGACCGACAACTCGTCGCCCGGAATGCTCGCGAAGCTGATCAGGCGCGACACGCCGAACCGTTCCATCTCGATCGCCCATAGGTCAGCCAGGCGGACAGGGTCCTTTGGCGGCACCTGAAAACCATGCAGACGGGCGCGCTCGTCGATGAATTCATCAACGTCGCCATACTCGTGCCGTTGCTGAGTCAGCAACCGGAAGTAGTTGTAGGAGAGGAAGTGCGTGTGCGCGTCAATGATTTCCATCCCCGATGTGCCTCTCCATGCAAGAGCAAAAAAGCGCTGACGGCCCCAGACTTCCCCGGTGACCGGCAGTTGTCAGTTACGAGAGTGAAAAAAGCCCGCACAGGCGGGTGACGCAACAGCAATTTCCGGGCAGGTCGGAGTTTTGCCAGGCACGCGCATTATGATCGGGCTCTGAGAACCTCTAACACAATGACGGCGCACGTGCAACACACGTGGGGATCAAGTCGGCTCATTCAGTGGAGCATCGATGGTTCGGGAGGGCAAGGCTCCTGCAGAGCGTTTTCGGGGGAGGGAAAAAAAGAGGCTCGGCAGGAGCCTCGCCCTCACGTTTGCGCCCCGGTCGCCCGTTCCAGCCGTAGGGTGGGTGCTTTGCACCCACCATCACCTAATGGAGAATCTCCACCATACTGGGTGGGTGCCGAGCACCCACCCTACGACTCCGTGCGGGCGCCGGGCCCCTCATGGTCCGCGCTTGTTTCTTGTTGTCGCGCTGGTTCCAGCCGCGTTCATTGCTCCTATGGGCAAGCGTGCGCCGATGATCGCCGTGTGCGGCGGCGGAATTGCTGACGATGCCACCGCTGCGCTGGCCGAGGCCGTCGGCTATGAATTGGGCTGCGCCGGTGCTGTCGTTGTGTGCGGCGGACTCGGCGGCGTCATGGAACACGCCTGCGCCGGCGCCAAACGCGGCGGCGGATTGACCGTTGGGATTGTTCCTGGTACTCAGACACGGGCCGCGAACCGCTTTGTCGATGTCCCGATCGCCAGCGGCATGGCGGCCGGTCGAAATGCGGTCATTCTTCAGACCGCCGATGCGGTGATTGCGCTTCCGGGGTCGTATGGCACCCTGTCGGAAATCGCGCTGGCGTTACAGGCAGGCAAACCGGTGGCGACAATTGGGACCTGGTGTCCGATCCCTGGGGTGATCGTTTATCAGACTGCGCTGGAAGCGGTCCGGGAGACACTGCGTGCCATCCACGCAGTCGGGCAGTGACAGGGGCTGGGACCATGCGTCTGCGGATACGTGTCGCGGGAGTTGTTCAGGGTGTTGGTTATCGTTATTATGCGGTCCGCCGGGCGCGCGGATATGGCCTTACCGGTTGGGTGAGGAACTCTCCCGATGGCGCGGTGGAAATCGAGGCGGTGGGTCCGCCCGGGCCGTTGCAGGGATTTGTGGAGGATATGCGCATCGGCCCGCCCAGCGCCCATGTGAGCAGCATCACAGTGGACAAGTTCGATGATGAACCGCGTTACCATGATTTTGAAGTGAGGTATTAACGAGGTGGTTTGCGGCCACGGTCTGGCGTGGCCTGCGAAAGGACCTTCATGACATTCGATTCTCTCAAGAAGAAGATCCGCAACATTCCCGACCATCCCAAGCCCGGGATCGTTTTCCGGGACATCACCACTTTGCTCCGGGATAAAGGCGCTTTCCGAGAAGTACAGAGCATCCTGTTTGAACACTACAGCAGCCATCCCATTGACTTGGTCGCCGCCATCGAAGCGCGGGGGTTCATCTTCGGCGGCGCGCTGGCCAATGCGCTTAACGTCGGCTTTGTCCCCATGCGGAAACCGGGCAAACTCCCGGCCGCGACGATGTCGGAGACTTACTCGCTCGAATATGGTCAGGATCAAATCCAGATGCACGTCGATGCGGTTGCGCCGGGCCAGAAGGTCCTCTTGATCGACGATCTTCTCGCCACCGGCGGGACATTATCTGCCGCTGCCCGGCTGGTTGAAAAGGCCGGGGGGGAAGTCTTCGGCATCGGTTGTGTGATCGAACTGGCATTTCTTCACGGACGGGAACGTCTGAAGAACTACGACGTTTTTTCCGTGGTCACCTACGAGTCAGAATGACCGTATCATGAATGCGCGATGCGTCGCGCCCTGCCCCCGTAGCTCAGCAATGGATAGAGCAGCGGTTTCCTAAACCGCGTGTCGGCGGTTCGACTCCGCCCGGGGGTATTTTCTCGGTCTCTCACGCACAGACGCCAATCGAGTGACACAGCCAAACGGTATCACCATCGGCAATGAAGATGAAAGTCACCCTCTGCATAATGGCCAGAATGACATGGCAATGCCCCCCGCTCGGAGTTGTGCATTTCTGGCCCCCCGCTAACGTTTTCGCATCGCGCGCAGCATGCTGATGACTTGGGAGGGTTCTGCTCGATTCTTGTAATCCGCTTCGAGAAACGCGTACCGGATGACACGATCGGCGCCGATGATGTGGGTCGCCGCGAGCGGAAGTTCATTGGATTGGTCACCGTTATGGGCGGACAGCGAAATGAATCTGCTATAGGAAGCCACAACTGGATCAGGCACTTTGTACACGATGCCGAACGCGCGCGCGACATGATTCCCCACATCACTGAGCACTTCAAATTCCACGCCCAACTTCTCTTTCGTGGAGAGTGAACTGTCGGGAACCTCAGGACCGATCGCGACCAATTGTGCGCCCAGTTCCCTGACCTGAGGGAGGACATCCATCCATGCCCGAAGCGTCAAGCTGCAGTACGGACACCATCCTCCCCGGTACCACACGATGATGACTGGTCCCTTTCTGAGTAATCCCGACAGAGTCAGGGTGTCGCCCAACGGATTCTGTAAGGCAAAGTCGGGGACGGTATCACCGACGTTGAGTGCACGGTCCAAAATCCCGGATTTGCGCAGATCCGCAATCGCACTGTCGTAGAGAGCGAAAGTCTGACTCGGAGCCCGGCGCGCGGAACGAGCCTTCAGCGAGTCCAATTTGGGCTGGAGCAGTGGAATCGACTTTTGCGTCGAATCGATTGTGAGGCGCGCTTGCGCCCACGCCGACGGTGCCGCAAGGAACACTGTCACCGTCAAGGTAACTGCCTGAGTCCATGCGGGAATATGCATCGTGTCTCCTCTCCGGCAAGTCCGCCGGCCGGATATCTCGCATCAACTGGCGTTTGTCCACTTTGTTCCCCCTATGAAGAAGATCCGCCCGGGGGTACTCTATGGTTGCTTCGGCCTGAATCCGTAGCAGCCCCAAGCCAGCACATAGCAGAAGAACCCGGCCAGGATAACCGAGTTGAATCCGTACGCCATCGCCATGCCGACTGCTCCCACCGATCCGAGGACCGACGCAGCGCCATTGAGACCCAATGCCCATGGAACGGCGGTATGATCCTCGATTCCCAGACGCGTAATGCCCAGAGGAAACGGATGACCCATCAGGAATCCCAGCGGGGACAGCGCCAGCAGGCTGATAGCGATGCGTACTGCCAGAGGAAGAAACAGAGTTGCGCGAAAGAGGACTGGAAGGAGCGCCAGCTCGATTCCGACACAAGCCGTCTCACGGCCTCGCAGTTGGTCACTGCGCCCCTCGGAGCGAAGGGACGTGATTCCGTAGTCAGGCTACCCCGTTTCTCCGGTCGGCACAAGAAAATACTGGATGGTCGTTTACGGACACGGCGGCAAGCTCACGGGCGATCCCGGTGGACTGGGATCGCCCGTGCGCAGAGCACACAGTCTGCGCGATTTGCGGGTAATCTCTATTGGCAAGATGTCGAACGCCACGACCCTATCGTGGGCACTGGCTGCCGAGCATGCACGGATTGCATGGCCCCGGCCCATTGTTGAAAGCGCCGTCAACGAATGCGACGACGTCGAGCACGTCCACGGCGCAATCACAGTTAAAATCGGACCGCCCAACATGCGGACATGATGGATCGACGACGATGGCGCCGCCGTTGAAAGCGGCGTCAACCACATCGACGACGTCCAACACGTCGAGCGCGCTATCTCCGTTGGGATCTCCCTGGAAGGCGCAATTGCATCCCGTCACGACCGTGATCCGGATGGTCGCCGTGTTGGAGTTGGCATTTCCGTCACTTGCAACATACTTGATCGAATCCGGTCCTTGGTAACCGAGCGCGGGCGTATAGGTGAAACTGCCGGTGGCGGGGCTAAAGCCCGACACGCTCCCGTGAAATGGCCCGCTGGTCTGCGTCACCGTCCAACTCACGTTGTCCACATCGGTGACCGGCATGGCGCCGATGGCAGACGGCGTGTTGACCATCACAGTGGTAACGACGTCCGCCGCGACCGGAGCATCATTGACCGGTGTGATGATGAAGAACACGGTACCCACGCCGGAAATGGTTTGGCCGTCGGTCACGCGAAATGTCAGCGTGTCGCCGCCGTTGTAGTTCAGCGAAGGAGAGTAGTTGAATGCGCCGTTGGAGGAGTTCAGCCCGCTGGCGACTCCATGATGGGGGCCACTGAGAATCGAGTACGTCAGCAAACCGCCATCCGGATCGTATGCCTGGAGTTGCGACGCCACGGCCACGTCCTCGAGTGTCGTCACCATCGTGTCACGAGCAACGGGGATTCCGTTGACGGAAATTGCCACAACCTCGGTATCGGCGTTGGCGCCATCCGACGCGATGAACCGGACATTGAACACGCCAAACTGACTGGCCATCGGTGAAAAAGTGAAAATCCCAGTGCCGTTGGCGTTCGCGGTAAAGGTGGCATTGGCCGGTACATCTTCCGCTGACAATGCGGGGAAAGTCCCGTTGCAATCGGTGGCAGACACGTTGAAGTTCAGCGTCGAGCCCGCATTCAGTGACTTGGGCCCGATCGGGTCAAGTGTCGGGGCCGTGCCGTTCGGCAGCCCCACAAATCCCGTTGTCCCATCGTTCTTCGTCGGCGAATTCGCCATCACAACGAAATCTGCGGCGTTGTTTCTCGTCAAATCGTTAAATGTTACGCGCGTTAGCGACAGGAATCCATCGCAGGGGAGAGGCGCCGCCGGAAGACCAAAGCCTGTGTTGCTCCCCGTGTAGTTGCCATAGGCCACGGCATCGACGACCCCCCCGAGGTCCGTGCCGAATTCGATCCGCCCATTGTGCAGAGAAATCGTACCACTGGGAATAATAAAGTCGGGCGTGAACCCCAGAATATCGGCCACACCCTGTGTGGCAAGCAGGATCGTCTCGTTGTTGTCTAATGCCGGAAAAGACGACGTAAAATCGAAGACCAGATTCGTCGACGCCCCGCTGGCATTCTTGGCATTCACCCGGGTCGGTGCCAGATTCGTCTGGAAATTTGCGATGGCTTGCAACTCGACGAACTGGAGTGTCCCGTCGCTATTCGTGAAAACTTCGCTGACCATGTTCAAATGGAACGTACTCGGGTCAGCCATTGTTGTGGCGTTGCCCCCCGTCACCATTAGACCGATCAATACCCCCAAACAACCCCGGCGCGCATGCATCATAAGACCTCCCCGGCTTCCTCACAGAAGACCCGAATTGTGGAAATCGTTCTTCAATTCGCCAATTGGCAGATTCACTTGAATGACAACCCCGATCGCACGGGTGTACCTCCCCAATGCAGCATACGGCCGAAAAGCTCCTCATCAAGCCAAATAGCGACTGTTTTACTCCTGTTTATCGGCACCCTTTACCCTTGACCGGCCCGCCCTCAACGGCAAAACGGCGTCAAGAAATACGTCTCACTGCCTTGACAACCCGCTGTTATTTGCGATCTTATAAGAGGTTGCGGCGTAACGATCACCGTTGCAACCGTGGGATATGTTCTTACTGGTCTCTGTGTTTGCATCGGATTCGCAGAGGTCGCCAATCGGAGGGCAATCAGATGAAACGGCATGTCATCTTCACATCGGTCGCGCTGGCTTTGACCATCTTAGGCGTTAGTCCGGCTTTGGCTGTTAATTCGCTGGTGGTCGAGTCTAAGACAGTAAATAAGGGACAGGCCGGGGTCATGATCGCGGTCCGGCTGACCAATGATGTCCCGCTCCGCAGTCTTGTTATTCCGCTGATCCTTCGCGAGGTCACCGGCGCGGCTTTCGTCACCGCGCTCCAGCCTCTTTATGGAGAACGTCTGCCGACGGCCTCAGGTTCCCCACTGGCGGATATTTCAATACGGAATCAATACGCCGACGAGAACGGCAGTTGTAAGGCGGGCCAGCCCGGCGGAATGGGTGCGCTCACTTTCAATGACGGCGCCAGCCATCCCGTGGCCGCCGCGCCAGAGGGCGTGATGTTCGTCCGCAGCAAGATCATCGGGGCCAATCTGCCGGCCGGGATCGACACGGTGGGATCGATGTCCCTTCTGGTCGATGTCACAACAGCCCAGGGTGTCTTCGAGATCGACACAATCTGCACGAATCCGGCCAATCATATTCTTTTGGTTCGCGACAATCCGCCGACCAATACATCCTATGTCCCGGATTTCACCAAGGGTATCATCAACGTGGGCCATCCGCCGGTCGCCCGCGACACTTCCTGGTCGACCAATGAGGACGTCCCGCGGCCTGTCACCTACTTGCCGGCGTCAGACCCCGATCTTGACCCCCTCACGTTTAACATTAGCTCAGGCCCGGAACATGGTGTCATTACATTGTTTATGCCAGCGAATGGAGCGTTTACATACACGCCCTCGCTGAACTATAACGGTCCTGATTCCATTCGTTTCACCGCCAGTGATGGGGGCTTCTTCTCGAATGTCGGAACTGTACGGATCACGGTGAAACCCGTCAATGATGCCCCGGCAGCGCGCGACACAGTCGTCACAACGGCCGAAGACACGCCCGTTAATGCTTTGTTCCAAGCGGACGACATCGACGGCGACGCGGTAACGTTCACCAAACTCAGCGGACCATTCCACGGCACGTTCTCGGGGTTCGATGCCGCCACTGGAGCTTTCACGTATACGCCGGCGTCTGACTACAATGGAGCGGATTCCATCACGTTCCGGGCAAAGGATGGTGTCTTGAACTCCAACACGGCGACAGTGCGAATCACGGTTACCCCAGTGAATGATGCACCTGTTGCCCGCGACACGCTGGTCGTGACCGGCAAGGATGTCCCAGCCACGGCGCGTTTCCAGTCATTCGACATCGATGGTGGACCGCCGGTCTACGCGCGCCTGACGGGACCGTTCAACGGGACCTTCACGGGTTTTGATCCATCAACCGGAGTCTTCACCTACACCCCGAGTCCGGGGTATGCCGGACACGATTCGATCACATTCGACGTCAGCGATGGACTGGCAACATCGAATGTCGGGACCGTCAGAATCAATGTCACGACAACCTTCTGCCGTTGTGACCATGTCGAGGATCCAAACATCGACGGCGCCAAAGACGTGCTGGATGTTGTCGATGTGATCGACGTGGTTTTTGACGGTCTGCCGTTCCCAATCTACCCGCCGTGCCGGTTCGCCTATGAGGACGTGAACTGCGACTGCTCGATTGATGTTCTCGACGTCGTCAAGATCATCGCCGTGGTGTTCGAGAACGACCCGTCGCCACCGTGCGATCTCTGTGCAGCAATCTGCCGCTGATCGCATATCGAAGACCCCTGCTTCGGGGCTGCCTTGCAGCCCCCCCGAACGGCCCAAGCGCGATTCTTGGGCCGCTTGGCATCCACGCGCTGGGCAAGTAACGCGCGAAGCCCAAAATGACCGGGAATAGAAGCCCAGCCCAAGGGTATTGAGGAAGGCGGTTGACGGTCGACACGCGTGTTTCTGTGTCCGTGTCGCCAGTCAAAGGGAATAATCAGTTGACAAGGGCAGGGCAGAGGGATAATTTTTGCGCTTTGTCTTTCCGGGGCAACGATCCGGGAAGGCAATCCGGGGGACCGCAGCCGGGTGGGATTGAGTAGATCCGGCTGAGACATGGTTGGAACGATTGAGGGAGAGGACGGACTCGATGAGAAGCAAAGCGGTGGGAACCTGTCTGACCGGCATCGCGGTCGTTTTCTCGTTGCTAACTGGTTCGGCATCGGCTCAGGGCGTGTTGGGCAACTCCTTCCAGAACTGGAACTTCTTAGGCAGTGGCGCCCGTGCACGCGGGATGGGGGGCGCGTTCTTAGGGATTTCCGATGACGCGAACGCCGCAACTTGGAATCCCGCCGGCTTGATCTACAACGAAGGTGTTTCGGTGACAATGAACTATAGCCTTGCGCATGTCGGCCTGGATCTGGACAGCCGATCCGTCAGCAAGGGCCTCTCCAGTCTGTCGGCGGCGACCTTCCTGGCGCCATTGACTCTGCGCGACCATGAGTTCCTGCTCTCGGCCTATTACAACCGTTTGCAGGATGTCTACGCCCAGAGCGAGTTTAATGTCGACAACAACACGCTGACGCACGTCGGAGTGCCGTTCAGTGCACACTACCTGATGACGGGAAACCTGGCGGTGGTCGGCGGCGGTTTTGGAACCGTGATCAAGGGGGGGCTGAGCCTTGGCGGTACACTCAATATCGCCACGGGCGACGGAGTCGAACTCGACAAGATTCATCTCGACTCGAATCGTTACAGCGGCGCCATTTCCCAGGACGTCTATTGGAACGACAAGTCCGACCTCGACTATTCTGGTGTGAATGTGAATGTGGGTGTTCTCTACAAGGCCGATCGCTGGTCGGCCGGAATGATCTTCAGTCCGCGTTGGACACTCACCCAGAAGCTCCACTACGAATCTTACACCGAAAAAATCGAAACGCAGATTCCTGTGATTTCCCCAACCCTCGTCCCCGGTCCCCACGGGACCGACCGTCAGATTGTGATACCGTACACCGTGGGTCTTGGAGGGGCCTATCGTTTGACCGACAATGTCCGCTTGGCGGCTGACTATCAGTTCCGTGCCTTCAAGCGAGAGGGCAGTTACGGTTTTCAGGCCAGCGCCATCTCGCCGGATACGTCCTTTGAGACCCTGCCGACCAAGTGGTATAACTTGCATCAGGTCCGCGTGGGCGCCGAGTATATGCGTGAAACCCGGTGGGGAACACTGCCGTTTCGCGTTGGTCTGCGAAACGAGCCGATGTTGATCGGCAACACCACGGGTTCAACGGTACAGTTTGAAGGACGTGACAGTAAGGAGCGCCCGGTACTGACCAAAGATGCCCAGTACCTTTTTCCGCTGACATTTGCCGGAGCGGTGGGCAGCCAGGTGAATGGCTGGACACTCGCCTTTGGGTCGGGCGTTTATTGGTCCCAGATCCATCTCGACATGGCGTTGGAATTCACCGGCTACTCCTATGATGAGAAGGCGGGGTTGGTCAGGATGGTCCGCGCCTGCCACGACTGCGAGCCCGGGCCGAAGGTCTTCACCGATGAATGGGGTAAACGGTTCGAGGAAGACTACGGCACTTTTAGCCGCACGTACAAAGACAACCGTGTCCGGCTGTCGTTGAATTTCACCGGGTATTTCTAAGCCAGGGCCTTCGTTTCGGGGCGATTTGTGCTCTAAAGGCACGAGGGAAATAGTCGAAAGTCTTAACGGGAGCACAAGGGACAACAGGCCGGACCCGATTGGCAGCAGTCCAAAACCTCGTTTGCGGAGCAGATAAATCTGATGACGACCACACATGCACGACAGCGTCTATCGAAGCATCAACTGAGGGAAGACCTTTTCAGCACAGCGATTTTCTCCGCGCGTGAGTGGGCGCAGGAGAATCTGCGACTGACCCTCATTGTGGCGGGTGGCGTGATCGTCGTCATTGCCCTGATTCTCGGCGTCCGCAGCTACATCGGCAGCCGGGCCGAATCGGCGGCCGTGCTCTATGGCGAAGCGGGAGTCGAACTGCGCGGGGGCAATCTTGCAACCGCCATCGTCAGCCTGCGAAAGGTCATGGATGACTACCCGGGATCCAGTGTCGCCGGCCTGGCCTGTGTCCAGTTGGCCGACTCGTACTTCCGCCAGCGGAGTTTCGAGGAAGCAAAATCGTACTTCCAGCGTTACTTGGATGACTACAACAAAGACCCTCTGCTGATCGCGGCGTCGTGGGCCGGACTGGCGGCCATCAATGAGCAGGCGTCCGCCAACGGTGAGGGCGCCAAGCAATACCGCAAAGCGGCGCAGGTCAATCCCAAGACTTTTCAGGCCACTGAGAACCTTCATTCGGCGCTGCGGTGTGCCATTGCCGCGAAAGATTCTGCCTTGGCATCAGATGTCTTCAATGAATTGCAGAAGGATCTCCCGCCAAATGATCAGGCGGCAAGGACCGGTCGGCAACTCATGATTGAGCGCGGTTATCTCCCGCCCAAAGCGCCATAAGATTCCTGTCAGCCACTGTCACAAGAGAACTCTCTGGAGTGCGGGAGAAGGCGCAGAGCCGGTCTTCTTACCCGGCATCTGCTTTTTGAGATGCTCCAAAGAATCATTGCCTCGCTCCATTTCCAACGGTATTTTATGATGGGATGGATGAGCACAGTTCCGCCGACAAAGTTGGCAGCGCACAATCGGACGGTGCGACGGATGCCCCGGGCACCCGGTTGCGCGATGCATTCGATGACCCGACCCCCGTGTCCGAGGAGATCGAAGAAGGACGCGCACCCGCGATCCTGGCTTATGTCCCGTTTGGCTGTTTCGTCGCTTTGGTCCGCTATCGCCACAATGCCTTTGCCCTGCGTCATGGGAAACAGGGATTGTTCCTCACTTTCTGTGAGATGCTGGCTGGCCTCTTTCTGATCCCCCGGTTGTCCGAGTACTTCTGGGTCACAGTTGTTTTCGCGTCGCTCGCCTCGACGGTGACCGGCGTCTACTACGCACTTCAAGGCAAGGACTGGACCATTCCCATCGTCGGGAAATGGTTTGACGAACACATGAAGATTTAGCGATACCTTGGGGGGCCTGGCAGACCAGTCTATCTCCGCTGATCTGCGCGCGTTGCGTGGCACATACGCCAGTGTCCCTGCCGTTGTGGATGGACCACATCTGCCCCTGATTGATGCGGCACCCGTGAGGACATTGTATGGCTCAACACTCTGAACCATTGCTGATCGCCAAGGGGCAGAAGGAACTCTGGCTCCTGCCCCAAATGGCCAACCGTCATGGATTGATTGCGGGGGCGACAGGGACCGGGAAAACCGTCACCTTGCAGGTCTTGGCCGAACAGTTCAGCCGCATTGGCGTGCCGGTCGTTCTTGCTGACGTGAAAGGTGATCTTTCCGGCATGAGCCAGCCGGGTGCTGAGTCACCGAAGATTGGCGAGCGTGTCCAGCAGCTTGGACTCAGCGAATTCTGCTTCGAGGGCTTCCCCGTGGTCTTCTGGGACGTTTTCGGCCAGCAGGGTCATCCCCTTCGTGCCACGATCTCGGAGATGGGGCCAGTGCTCTTGTCCCGCCTCTTCAACTTGAACGAGACCCAGAGCGGTGTTCTCTCTCTGGTATTCAAGATTGCGGACGACAACGGCCTGCTGCTCCTCGATTCCAAGGACCTTCGCGCAATGCTCCAATATGCCGGAGACAACGCGTCGGCGTTCACGACCGAGTACGGCCGCATCTCCACGGCCAGTATCGGGTCTATCCAGCGCGAGCTGCTGACGCTTGAAGAGGAAGGTGGCGATCGCTTCTTCGGTGAACCCGCCCTGGATCTCAACGATCTGATGCAGACCCACTCCGACGGACGCGGTGTCATCAACGTCCTCGCCGCCGACCGGTTGATGCAGTCTCCAAAGCTCTACGCGACCTTTCTGTTGTGGCTTTTGTCAGAGCTGTTCGAGCAACTACCGGAAATGGGTGATCCGGACAAACCGAGACTTGTCTTTTTCTTCGATGAAGCACACCTCCTGTTCAGTGACGCGCCGACAGCGTTGCTTGAAAAAGTGGAACAGGTGGTTCGATTGATCCGGTCCAAGGGAGTTGGCATTTACTTCGTCACGCAGAATCCACTCGATGTGCCGGATGTTGTCCTCGGGCAACTGGGCAATCGTGTCCAGCATGCCCTGCGTGCCTTTACGCCGAAAGATCAGAAGGCTGTCCGCGCTGCCGCACAGACGTTTCGCAGCAATCCGCAACTGAACGTCGAAACCGCCATTGGCGAACTGGGGGTCGGGGAAGCGCTGGTCTCCTTTCTTGATGAACGGGGGATTCCGGGCATGGTCGAACGCGCTCTCATCTGTCCGCCACACAGCAGGATCGGTCCTATCAGTGCCGGTCAGCGCACCGATCTCATACGCGGTTCGCTTGTTTACGGTCATTACGAAAACGCTATCGATCGCGAATCGGCCTATGAAAAGCTCAAGGATCGTGCCAAACGCGTCGCCTCAAACGAGAGCGTGGAGAGCCGGATGCCATCGGCACCGGGAACACGTAGCGTCCCCCGCGGTGGCCGCCAGGACATGGTCGAAGCCATGGCGAAGAGCGCTGTTCGAGCTGTCGGCAGCCAGTTGGGACGCCAGATTATGCGTGGAATCCTCGGTTCCATTCTCGGCGGTCGCGGACGCTGACAGAGAACGGAAAGCACATGCTGAGCGGGGCAGATCATCAGCTACTGTCTTCAGTCCCATGAGAATAGCTTCGCATCTGCCGCCTCCACCGGCAGATGCGCTAATGTGCCGCCGCCAGCATCCCCTCGGAGATGAAC
Source organism: Candidatus Zixiibacteriota bacterium (assembly GCA_036170655.1). Lineage (GTDB taxonomy): Bacteria > Zixibacteria > MSB-5A5 > WJJR01 > WJJR01 > JACRMA01. The sequence goes on from JAVHPP010000062.1 coordinate 30,588, forward strand.
AGTATATGCCACAGCGATCCAAGCAGCCTCGCGTCAGCCGCCCCAGATCACTGACGCGCGAGGTAGGGGAGAAGGCCGTTTGCCGCTGCGCCTGGCCGGGCGCCGACCCGCTGATGATCAACTATCACGACAAGGAGTGGGGCGTCCCCCTGCACGACGATCGCCGGCTGTTTGAGTTCATGGTTTTGGATGCCGCTCAGGCCGGTCTGAGTTGGAAAACAATCCTCTACAAACGCGAGAGTTTTCGATCCGCCTTTGACGGCTTCGATCCGGTGAAGATCGCACGCTACACGAAGAGAGATGTGCAACGCCTCATGGCCGATCGCGGTATCATCCGCAATCGTCAGAAGATTGCCGCCGCCATCGTCAATGCGCACAGATTTCTCGATATCCTGCACGAATTCGGGGCATTTGATCGCTACATCTGGGGATTCGTGGACGGTCATACGATCAAGAATTCGTTCAAATCACCATCCAAGATCCCAGCCCGAACGCCTGAATCAGAAGCCATGAGCAAAGATCTCCGCCGACGCGGATTCAAGTTTGTCGGACCGACCATTTGCTATGCTTTCATGCAGGCAGCCGGAATGGTAAACGACCACACAGTAGACTGCTTCCGCTACAGGCAGGTTTGAGTCAACTCGCCCTCGGCCCGAGGGGGGTGGGCGGTTCACGTCGAAAATACCGCCTGCGGGCAGGCCATGTTCGCTGGTGATGTCACGGTGGCCCTTGCAAGAAACCGGCAGACGCGGCCAGGCAGGGTTGCCACTGTGGGGTTGGTGTCGTCAGGCTTGTTCTCTGTGGTCGGGCGCGGCGGCGAGCTCGTGTTCCAGCCTTGCGGTCAACGTGTCGAGGCGAAACGGTTTTTCCAGAAGATCGACAGCGCCTGCTCTCTTGACCTCATCCCGCAAGTTTTGGGAGGCATAGCTGGAAATGACGAGCGCCGGTACCCGATGAGTCGTGCATCTGGATGCCATCTCCAGCAGGGCCAGTGAATTGCCATCGTCAAGTTCGAAGTCCGTGACAATGGCATCGATTGGCTGCGCGGAAAACGACCGCATAGCGCCCTTCAGGGTCAATGTTGTGATTGGCGTCCACCCCTGATCGGCAACCAGATTCCCCAAGACCTCAAGGACTTGGCGGTTATTCTCGACCACGAGAACTACAGGCGTTCGGTGCGAGTTTGAGCTCATCATGAATCATATCGACACAAACATAGGGAGACTCGAGATCTACTTAGCGTAACGCCCCGCACACTGTGCGGAGCGTTACCCGGGGAGGAGGAGACAAGGTGTCGAGCGGGATGACTTTTGCAATACTGTTCTATATGCCTGTCAGAACTGCTGCTCCGTGGGCATCGGAGAAGGTCAACGCGATGACCAGCGCCGCGACAACCACCAACAGAAGCCAGATTGTCGTGCGATCTGTCTTGGGACTGCCAAAATCGACTCGGCGGTACGGGTTACTTGTCTGGGGAGGCATCATCGTTCCTCACGGTCCTTTCCTTGATCCGCTCTTTGCTAACGCAATCCCCATGCCTGATGTATTACTTCGAGGACGTCTCGTAACAGTTGGAACGACAGCGCGTTGACTGTTTAGCCCGCCGCCCGCTTTACCTTGTATGTGCACGCTTGGTCACATAAGCGCAACTCCATTCAACGTTGAACCTCTGGTGGGAACGGTCGGGGTGATTGGCTTCGACGAGCGAGTCAGACACAAACGAAGACGGGGCTCCGATGGAACCCCGCCATACAAATAGATCTCTTGGCTTGTGGCCTCTTACTTCTTCGCAGGACGGCGCAAGAAGACGTGCATCGAAGGCCAGTTATACCCTTCATTCCTGCTGTCCTTACTGGCGCTGATCTCACGGAATGTCAGAGGAAGACTGTAAGCCGGTGGCGAAGACTCCCCGCTCCGCGCTGCACAATCGGTGTTGATGGTTGTATCACGGTCTTCCACGACCTCACCGGAGAACATAATCAGTTGTTTGAATGGTTCTGCGGGAGCCCAGTCATCGATTGGTTCCAAGGTAATCCAAACTTTGACCCGGCGTCGTGATTGCACCATCGCAAGCAAGTCCAATGGTGAGGGCAGGCCCGATGGCAGGTTGTGGATGAAGTCCTCGCCGGGGACATTGAAATGAGGATCGTAGTTGCTCATGTCGGTGTACGGATTGCTCCGATCGCGCCCATCCTTGTCTGTGAACCGTCCCAATGACAGCGGCTTGGTGAGGCCGGTTGAACTGTCAAAGACGACCCATGCCTCATATTCCAACCCGAGGAGAGGATCGACCGGTGCAATCCCGGGCAGACTGCTGGCGACAGTCGTGTCACCCCAGATAGTCGTGAAAGACCGCTTGAACAAAATGGTATCGGAAAAGGGACAATAGCGGCACACCGTGTCACTTGCGCAATGTGTGCTCTCCGGATAATCAATCCTGAGGTAACAGGTGTCGATGATTTGTCCCAAGGTATCACGGTTATAGTCGATGTAGCCAACCGTCTGTCCGCCGCGAATAATGCGTTCCCGGTCGGCGCCGAGCGGTATCCGTGGACCTGTGCGGCCAACGTGCTGGGGCACACCATTGCGGAACACGATATCGGGCTCCCGGTCGGCGAAAACCGTGCCATAATTCGAAAAGGAACTATCGAGGTGATCCGGGAAATACCAGATGAAGTAGTCAATGCCTTTGTTATGACGGCCCAACAGTGTTCCCTTGGTGACGCAGGAAGGATGAAGGCACGGCCCCACGGTGTCGAGGATTTCCTTGTCTTTGGCGATCGGCTTCGCAAACCAGACCCCCATGCCCTCGGAGTTGGACCGCCAGCATGCGCCCGGGACGTCGTGCACGAGCGACTGAGCCACCAGACTGAACTCGTTGGACGCCAGATTTACCAAGCCAGTGGGCACTCTGAAGTCGGCTTCCAGATTCATCCTCGTAAATTGATCGATGTCCGCAAACATGATGACCGGACCATCAACCTGGCTTGGGTTGGGGTCGCTGAGTGGCTCAATGGACACAATAAGCCCTTGGTGATCCAGAAGGTTGATTCCGAGGTCGAGCCCGGGATCAATTGTCAGCGGCAGCGTATCGCCATGTTCATCCAGAGCGAAGAAGTACTCTGTGTTCCACTGGAACCGCTGCAAAGGAAAGACCGCCACTGGACGAGCATTTGAAGCGGTATCGTACGCCCAAAATTGATAAATGTGCCCCGGCGGAGCGGGTAGAAGTCCGTAAGGAGGACGATCGTTGGAATTCGGAATAATGCGAATGACCGAGAAATACTCCGGCTGAGGTTCCGGCCCTTTGATCAAACAACCGGCCAACAACAACGCAAGCATGATGGCCCCCACCCGGGTGGTTGTGCGTGTCATCGAGTTTTGTCCTCCATGGATATGACCTTGTCGGGCCGTCGCTTGGCGGCGCTCCAGAGACGCCGATTATAAGCCCTTGTGTTGCACGCGTCAAGCGAAAAGCGGGCCTTTTGGCTTAGGATGCGCACCGCCTTTCATCTCCCATTACCCATTGCGGGCCAGATTATTCCATCGAATGTGCGGAGTTTGCCAAATTGCAGCATGGGACCCCTGAAATGTCAAACTCTCGCCTCCGAGAATTACGCGCAAGGGGCTGAAAGCCCCTTGCCTGAACCTCGGGAACTCGTTGGGCATTCGCGTCGGCTCCGCTCTTAGACCTTCTGACAAAATGACCGCATATATTGATGAACTGGAACAGGCAACTGGGGCGAAAACGGGAGGGCGAGGCTCCTGCCGAGCCTTTCTACGTGCGGAAGTGAGGCTCAGCAGGAGCTTCGCCCTCCCGAACCAGCATGGTTAACTGGCGAGTTCATTTTGTCAGAGCATCGGGGTGGCCTGAATGAGCTCACCCCGTTCAATTCCCACGAAATCGGTTGTGATTACCATGTTCAGGACGTATCAAGGGCGTGTGCAACCGTCGGCTCCACCGATGGCCGACGGCCGCCTGTGCAGGGTGGAATACAGAGACAAGTACCGCAAGAAGGAGGGGCATGAGCCGCATTAACTCATTCGACGACTGGGTGGACCTGTTCCGTGCCTGGCGCGAGGATATCGGTCTGGATCCCAAACTGGTCGATCAGTACAAGTTTGAGGCCAAGTTTGGCGAACTGGAGTCAAACGAAGTTGAGTTCGGCGACATGCATGGCCGGCGGAAATTCGAGCGCCTGCTGCAGATTCCCGACCAGCGGATCCGTGACGGTCTGCTCAATCTGATCGTTTATCAGGGTGACACTGAGTTCGGGTCCGTCGAGCAGCAGCGGCAACTGGCTCAGACCGCCCCCAACGACCACGATCTCCAGTCCTTGATCCGCGTCATGTGCGAAGAGATGCGTCACGGCTACCAGATGTGCCATCTCTTGATTGAGCACTTTGGCTCGTCTGGACGGGTCGAGGCGGTCAAGCTGCTTGAGCGGCGGGCTTTCGAACAGAACCGTTTGCTGGGATCATTTAACGAAATCGTTGGTAACTGGCTGGACTTCTTCGTGTACACCGAGTTCATCGACCGCGATGGCAAGTTTCAGTTGAAGATGCTCTCACACTCGGCGTTCGCTCCGCTGGCGCGTTCCATGGGGCCGATGCTCAAGGAGGAGGCCTTCCATTTGGGCACGGGCCACAATGGCATCAAACGGATTCTGCAGAGCGGCCGCATTCCTGTGCCCCTGATTCAGAAATACATCAACAAATGGGTCCCCACCGCCTATGACTTGTTTGGCACCGATCACTCCTCGTCAGCGCACTGGACCTATGTCTGGGGACTGAAAGGGCGGTACGACGAATCAGAAAATCCCGAGCCGGCCAAAGAGGAAGATCTCAACGAGAATGCCCGTGCGCTTTATGTGAAGGAAGTGGATGGTCTGATCGCGCAGTTGAATGCCGTGATTCCCGCAGACCAACCCAAGCTGGTGGTGCCCTCTATCAAGTTCCATCGCTCCATTGGCGGATACAAGGATCAGGCGTTTAATGTATGCGGGGATTGTCTCTCGGCCACAGAGTGGGAAGCCTATCGGAAGACGGCGTTCCCGGTGGAAGAAGATCTCGTGACGTTGCGCGATATCTGCAAAGACCCCGGCTGGATCGCGCCGAAATGACGGTTGTCGATCCTGACGCGATTTTGCACGTCGTGCCGGGGACGGGGAGACGATGAATTCCGATTCGCTCCGCGCTCTGTGCGCACTCTCTGAATGGCGAAAGCGCAGATCAGAATGGCGTGTCGCCGGTTTCTCCCGAAGGATACTCTTCGGGATAAGGGCCGGGGCCTGACGAGGCCGGGGTTCCAGCAGTCCCCTCGCGCGCCATATTCTCGAAACGGGTATATTCTTTCAAGAACGTCAAACGGGCAGTGCCCGTAGGGCCGTTTCGCTGCTTGCCGAGGATGACTTCGGCGACATTGTGCACCGGGTTGCCCGCATGGTCGGTTGTGATATCGTACCGCTCGGCGCGATAAACGAACATGACAACGTCCGCATCCTGCTCAATCGCCCCGGATTCCCTCAGGTCGGAGAGCTGAGGACGGCGTTCGCCTCCCCGCTGTTCCACCTGCCGCGACAACTGGGAGAGAGCCAGAACGGGGATGTTCAATTCCTTGGCCAGTGATTTCAGCGAACGGGAGATAATGGCGATTTCCTGCTGACGGTTTTCGACATTGCGCGGCCCGTGCATCATCTGCATGTAATCGACCACAACCAATTCAATCCTGTGCTGCGCTTTCAGGCGTCGCGCTTTGGCACGGAGTTCAAGAATGCCGATTGCGGCCGAGTCATCGATAAACACCGGCGCTTCCGACAATGGTCCGACCGCAATCGAGAGCGCCGAGTACTCCGATGCCCGCAGCCGCCCGGTGCGCATCGCATGCGCATTGATCCGTGCGCGCGAACACAACATGCGCTGCGCCAGCTGTTCCTTGGACATTTCCAGCGAGAAAATGGCGCAGGGCTTGTGCTCGTCGATGGCCAGGTGCTCGATGATGTTCAGCGCCAGCGCGGTCTTGCCCATCGAGGGACGTCCCGCGAGAATGACCAGATCGGAGTTGTGCAGGCCAGCCGTGAGTGCGTCGAGTTCATCGAACCCGGTGGACAGCCCGCTGATGCCGCCGCCCCGGCGATTGTATTCCTCGATGGACTCGAAAGTCTGGGGCAAGATGTCGGCCAGGGTGACAAAATCCTGACGCCACTGCTTATCCGAGATGGCAAAGATTCGTGCCTCGGTCTCATCGAGCAGGTCGCCGACATCGCCGGGCGCCGTGTGACATTCATCCGCGATGCGATTGGCTTCGGCGATCAGCCGGCGAAGAACCGCCTTGTCCTTGATAATCCGTGCGTGGGCGATGACATTGGCCGACGTAAAGACTGAATCGGCGATATCGATCAGCGCGCTGGAGCCGCCGCACTTTTGCAGCTCGCCAGTCTTTTCCAGTTCGCTGGCCACCGTCGCCATGTCCACCGGCTCAGCGTGGTCAAAGAGCGACAACATTGCCTTGTAGATCTTGTGGTGGGCCGGCTTGTAGAAGTCCTCCGCATCGAGAATCTCGATGACATGCCCAACCGCGTCCTTGTCGAGCATCATCGCGCCCAAGACCGCCGTTTCCACTTCGAGCGCTTGAGGCGGTATGCGGGTGTCGATCGTGCCCGTTTGGGACGGGCTATTTGTCATCGATCCGTTTGACATTGTTGAATCAGAACTCCCTTGTGACAATTACGGCGGGGCAACTTCCGAATCAATCACTTTCACGGCTGGCGACGAGAATGTTCACAGGTCGTGCATAGGGATGTGGAAAACCGGTTGACAAATCGTGCAGAGATATGACCCTTCGGCAAGCTCAGGACTCTGCCCGGCGGCTCCGCCGCATGGGGTTCGCTACAAATTCACCGGCTGCCCGTTGGCTTTCATGGACCGATCGGCGGCTTCAAGGATGGAAACAACCCGCCGACCGGAGTTGGCATCGGTCAATGGCGCCCGGTGTTCACGAATGGAAGCGACAAACTCCTGTGCCACGAGGTACAACGATTCGGTGGTGTCGAGGCGGGGTGCATGCATGTCGCCGGTCCGGTACTGCACGAGCGTTTTATGGATTTCCTCGACATTGGATGTGACGGTCACACCTTTATCGTAAACCTTGACCTTCTCCGATGGATCGGTGTCATCATAAACAATCATTTTGCGTGAACCGCCGATCAGGGTCATTCGCACTTTGACCGGGGCCAGCCAATTCACATGGAAGTGAGCGATCGCGGAACTGTCAAAAGCGACGGTCATATAGGCGATGTTCTCCAGTGGCGTGCCGAAATGTGAACGTCCGATGGCCGAGACGCTGGTCGCCTGTGGTCCCATTGTGGCATCCATGATCGCCAGATCGTGCGGCGCCAGATCCCACAGCACGTTGACATCGTGCTGGAACAGTCCGAGGTTGACGCGCACTGAGTCAAAGTAGAGGACTTCGCCGATTTCGCCGCTCTTGATCAGATCACAGATTTTGCGCACGGCCCCCGCGTAGAGAAATGTGTGATCGACCATGAGGATCAGCCGCCTCGCGCCGGCGATGCGGATCAGGTCGTCGCACTCCGCGGTCGAGGAACACATGGGTTTCTCCAGCATCACGTGCTTGCCCGCTTCGAGGGCCGCCTTCGCCAGCGGGTAATGAGTGCTGACAGGCGTGGCGATGACCACAGCGTCGATCTGCGGATCAGAGATCAACTCCCGGGCGTCGGGATAAAGTGTGATCGCCGGATAGCGATCAGCGATGAACTGACGCCGGGGTAGCTGCGCATCGGCAACAGCGGCCACAGTCGCATCAGGCAAAAGAAGGAAATTCCGGATCAGATTGGGTCCCCAGTATCCTGCGCCGATAACACCGACATTGAGTTTGCTCATTGAAGTCTCGATTCTTCAGAGGTCAAAAATTGGTTTCCGAGCCGTCCGGCTTGACCAGGGTCACGATCATCCGGTACTGTCCGATCTGGCGGCCCCACCGATCCGAAAGATCATCGGTGCGGGACGTTCCGTCGATCACAATCTCACTCTGCGCCGCCCGAAAGTCCAGCGGCTCCTGCGCCCAGATCCGCGGATCGCCGCCCTCGTAGTACCGCTCGACCGACCCCAGGGTGAAGCTCGGTCCGATCCAGTGGCGGTAATCATCAACCGGCAGATCGCCATACAGTGTCAGTCCGCCCGGGGTGGCGCCCGCCATACGAGCGGTCAGGTCGATTGTCAGTTCGTGTCGGTTCAGGATGGTGTCAATCAACGTGCTGTCGAGTGGAAACACGACCCATTGCCGGACGTCACAGAGACGGTGATGATAGGCCTCCATGAAGTTTGGATACGACGGCTTCCGGTAGAAGTAATTTCTGTCAACAAGATCGTCTGCGGTCCGATTCTGGACATATCCGTTGATGGACAGTGTCACTTCGCAGGTTTTGTGCTCGTCGACGACCATGTCGATGCAGAGAAATCCGGCTTCCACGGAATCCCGGATGACCCAACCAGGGAATGACACCGTCCGTCGTGCGGTTTTCCCCGGACGATCCAGCCGCACCGACCAGTCGGCGTGCCCTTCGCGCGGCATGGCTTGTGTCAAAAAGACGAGAGCCAGCACCGTGAAGACCCCGACCGGAACCCATGGGCGCGAAAGAATGCTCCGGGACGCCGTGCGGTGCAGGAGGTAAACACCAGCAGCGATCACGATGACGCCACTGATCCAGAAAGCCCAAACGGCGGCGCGCCAGCTAAACAGATCATACAGCGACAGCCAGAAGGGCGGACGCAGGAGGCGTACACCGGCAAACATGCTCAGAATGATCAACGCCACACCGGTGATGCGCCATAAGCGGCGACCGCGAGACCCGTTCAAAAGCCACTGGGCGCCCAGCACAGCGGCAGCGCCCGCAACCGGCATGGCCAGCAGATTGTAGCGGGACACTACGTGCATCACCATGTGCAACGCCACGAAATATCCGACAAAGGTGAGTGGCAGCAACGCGACCGGGCCAGCGCGCACCGGCCATAACAGCAGCCCAAACAGGGCGAGGATCACCACGACTTGGTGTGCTTTCAGCACGCCATCCACGCCAAGTGGAAATCCCCGCCGGTATTCATCCGAGGCATGTCCCCACATGCGGTAGAACTTCTGCAGGTAGAGCTGGGCGTAGGCCAGTGGCTCGCGCGTGATCTCCCGCCAGACCGGATAAGTCCAGAAATCGGACGGAACGATATGCAAATCGTACCCTTCCGATTGAAGAATGTTTGATGCCCGGAGGTTCGCCCCGGCATACTCGGGGTCGCGCAACGCCAGCGTGCCGTAACGCAGCCAGACAACCATCAGCCAGGGTGCCATCACGACGGCTGCGGACATGGCTACTATCGCCGATTCCACGATGGCGCTGCGCAAGTTCTTGCGTCGCGCCCATAGCCAGCCGGTCAGCATGGCCGGCAATAACGCCGAGGTTGACGCTTTGGTCAGAGCGAGTATGGCGCAGAGCATGCCAGCAGCAACCAGCAAGGCACGCTGCTGCGTGTCGTAAGCACGAACAAACGCAAGCAGCGCGAGAAGACCGATCGCGATCGCGATCGTCTCGGTGTTCAGCTCCCCGCACTTATATATTGCCGGTCCATACAGTGCCCAGAGTCCTGCCGCCCACCACGCGGCCGCCGGGGAGACAAGGCGCCGGGCCAGAAGCCAGATCAAAACGGCCGTCAGACTGTCAATAAGCGCCTGCAGAAATCGCACCACCCAGAAATCGTAGCGCGGTGTGAGGCGGAACACCGTACCGAGAAACGCCGGGTACACTGGTCCCGCGAAGAAAACATCATTAAGAGACGTGATGAACGTTGGCGGATATAGGATCAGCCAGTCGGCTTGCTCATCTTTGATCAGGTCGCGGTACAAGAGTTGAAAATCAATGTTTTCGCGCGCGGATGAATCCGCCATCAACGCCGAATTGGTCAGCGCCAGCGGCATGGCCAACCCCGCCGCTACATAGCGAGAGGCGTCGAATTGCACCGGCGGCTGGTCAATCAGGACAAAATAGATTACGCGAACAAAGAACGTAGACGCGAAGACAATCCAGACGGAGCGCCTTCCGAAACGGCGGGACAAAGAGTCGAAATGGCGTGCCGATGGGGACGTCTCGAAGGCGGCTGTTTCGGGAATGCCACTCTGGTCAGACATGCCGGTTTTTGTCGGTGGGATGGTTCAGCGGTCTTGGACCGGATGCGACGTATCCTCCGGGGTGGGCTCGCCGACTGTCTGCAGGCGCAGGTGTTCGCGCCGCAAATAGTAAAATCCCAGCGCTGTGATGGGAATATACTGTGCCGCGTGCAAGACAATAGCAACCGCGAGCGCTTCACTGGCGTGCAAGCCATAAACTTGCAACGATATCTGTGTCGCCCAGTGATAGACCCCGACAAACCCCGCCGTTGAAGGGATGGAAATCATCAGCGAAACAACCACAAGGACAACAAACGATGCCTCCCACGGCAGATGAAATCCCAATGCCAGGAAGACAAAGTAATTGGAGAAACCCATGATGATCCACAACACGAGTGACAACACGATGACCCCTGCGGTCGTCGGCAGATTGTGATGCATCTTCAGGCCGCGCGCGAACTTCTCGGTGATGTCCTGTGCGGTATTCTGCACCCGTGCCGAGAACGGCCGCATGACGCGCCGCACGAACCGCGCCACCGATGCATGGCGATACTGCAACAGCAGCAGGATGAGCAGCAGCGCGACATTGACCGCGAGAAAAAGCCATCCCAGGTAACGAACCCGCCCGACCTCGGCGTGTTGCGATAGCCGCGAAAAGGCGAACACCAGCCACAGGAACGTCAGCAGCGTGAACGAATCGTACATGCGCTCGATGATGATGGTGCCGAGGGTGGCCGATCGCGACAGTCCGGTCTTTAGCCCCAGCGATACCGCCCGGGCAATCTCCCCCAGCCGCGCCGGAAGGACGTTATTGACCATGAATCCGATCATGGTCGACGAGTAAACCCGCGCAAACGGGACTTCTCCAACCGGACGAAGAATCAACTGCCAGCGCCAGGCCCGGATGAACATCACCCCGACCACAAGAACAATGTTGGGGATGAGATAGACCCAGCGTGCGCCCTGCAATGTCTGCCACAGAACGGAGTAGTCAACCTTGCGCAGTGCGAGGTACATGAACACGAGACTGATCAAACCACCGATGAGCGCCTTACGTCGCATGACGCTCCCCGGGAATCGATGATCCCGCCCCCGGCGCGGAAGATGGCGTGGTCATAGGACGTCCGATCTGGCGGTCGCCTCTGATCACCCGTGCGCAGATGGCCTCGGTTTCGCGTGCGGTATCGTCCCAATGGAACTGCTGCGCCCATTGTAATCCGCCCGCGGTCAGCCGTTCGCGAAGCGGCGCGTCCGCCAGAAGCCGTCTCAGCCTGTCCGCCAGCGCCGCCACATCGCCATAGGGATACAAGAGGCCAGTCTCGCCGTCACGCGCCGAATCGCGCAGCCCCGGCACATCGGAGCAGACGACCGGCGTTCCGCACGCATTCGCTTCGATATTGGTCAGTCCCCAGCCCTCTTTCAGCGATGGGCAGACCACGCCCCACGACCGCCGGATGATCCCGACCTTTGTGGCCTCGGGAACATATCCGGTGAATCGCACCCGGTCCGCCACCCGCAAGGCCGCGGCGCGCCGGTGCAGACGAACGTCATCATCGCCCGCTCCGACAATCTCGACCTGCAACTTGGGAAACTCAGTGGTCAGCAGCGCCGCCGCCGCCAGCAGGTGATCGACAGATTTGTACTTCTTCAGACGCCCGACATAGGTCAGCAGCGGGTCCGCTGACTTTTGCTGCGTCGGATCTGGGCAATAGACAACATGGTCAATCCCGCAGTGAACAACTCGGATCAGATCCGCCGCAATGCCGCGACCGACAAGGTCGTTCTTTGTGCTTTGCGAGATGACGATGAACGGCACGTTGCGATAGTAATGCCGTACCGGCCGTTCCATAACATAGATGTAGGAGGCCAGAAACACGTTGATCTCGTGAAACACGGTCGTCGCGAACAGGTGGGGGACAATGGCGAGGAGCGGCGCCCGGCAGAAACGCGGTGTATAGATGGGGATCTTGTTGATATCCTCGAGGACGATGTCGAAGGTCTGAGATTCGAGTAGTTTCCTGGCGGCGGCAGGCGCAATCCAGTTGAAGTAGGCGCGTTTCCCCCGGCGGACGACGCGGAGATTGTCGTACCGCTCCTCGGCGGCGGCGCCTTCAAAACCGCAACACAAGAGCGTGACCTCGTGCCCCCAACCTCCGAGGCGGGAGAGGATCTCCTGCAAATGAACTTCGGCGCCGCCCGCCAGCGGATTCCTCGAGTCTTGCCAGTTGATTGCGAGGATGCGCAAAGGCACGATGGGTTTCCGTTGCTGACTTCGAGTATGGGGAAGACAGCAGGCCGCTGTTTCCCGAGTCACGGTTTGACGCGAACCCCCGCCGATTCCTGTTGTGCCGCCGCGGCGCGTATCTTTCCCCAGAATTCCTTGGTCTGATTGTCGCCGGGGTTGTCCTTCATCCACCGTTCCAGCAACTGCATCAATGTGTCGTAATGCGATCCCTCGTAGTACAGCCGGACCAGTGTTTTGTAAGCCGGTTCGTAATGCGGATTGCGCGTCAGGATCTCGTCCAAGATGGAGGTCGCACGAGCCGTGTCGCCAAGCCGGCTGAATGAGAAAGCAATGTTGACGCCAACTTGATTCTGATCGGCGCTGGTCTTTCGCACGCTTTCCCGGAGGGCCTCCAGCTTGGTGCGATCTTTTGTCTCGGCATAGAGCTGGGCCAGGTAGACGTACGCTTCGGGCTCGTCCGGCAGAATCTCGGTCGCTTTGCGCACGCTGGCCTCGGCTTCGGCCATCCGCCCGGCGCGGCGCAGCGTGTCGGCCAGAAGGATGAATCCGGATGCGTAGTTGGCCACCAGCCGGGTGGCGTTCTCATCCTTGTAGACGGTCGGATCGTTGATCCCGCGATACCGGAACACGTCAAGGAACAGGTCGCGGGTCACATCGACGTCGAGAAGACCGTCGCCCTCCTCACGCACAAGACGGTAGGCCAGGCCTGTCATCATCAGGTGACGGTCCAGCGGTTTGTCCATGTAGATGCGGTTAGAGCCGGAGACGGTGACGGCGAAATCGATGGGTGTCTTCCATTGGTTGGCGGTCAGGATTTCGTTAATCATCTGGTCTTGGACGCGCACGAGTTTTCCCTCGGGCGTGCGATAATGGTAGAGCCGTTCGATCTCATCGTCGCTCATTTTCATCGGTACACCCATCTGATTTTTCAACTGCTTGATGTACCAGTGGGTGTTGATCAGACTCAGGTTGGCGATGCGGACGTCCTTCCGGATGCCGTAGACTTCCTGCAAGCACCAGACGGGAAAGGTGTCATTGTCGCCATTCGTGAACACGACCGCGTTGGAGTCGGCCGATGTCAGGATGTTGTACGCGTAGTCGTAGGGTATGTAGTTGTTCGAGCGGTCGTTGGGAAAATAGTTAGTGGTTAAGGCGCGGAGCGGCATGAGTGCGATCAGTGCCGCTCCGGCGGCGGACCAGATGACCGATCCCCCGGAGAGCCGTCGAATCAACGCCGCGCCACCCAGTCCGATCGCCATGCCGAAAAAGATGAACGCCGGCGTAAAGAAATAGTCGCGGTCTCGGACTTCGAGATAGGCGTCCTGCGTGGCGGCATTATAGCGCGTCCCATCGGCAAAATTCATGTACCAGATCAGCCCGACCGAACTGATCAGGAGAAGGAGAATCAGGAAAAATCCGAATGCGCCTTTCTTGCGCATCAACTGATATAGCCCCAGCAATCCAAGAATGAACAGGGGAAAGAACGCGAAGTCATTGTACCCGTATTGCTTGTCGAAGAACCCCCAGAAGCCCATGCGCTCATGCTGCCCGAATTGATTCGCCCATGTCCCCCGGCGGTGGAGCGCCCGCTGGAACATCGATTCGTTCCCGTACTGCTTGCGCTCGAGGAATCCCTGAAAGGCGTCCCATGTCTTCGGGGCGTTTTCGTTGATGGCGGGATTGAGTTGCGCACGGATGGGAATATAGAAGTGCACGGAGAAGCCAAGCAGGGCGGCCAGGACCAGTAGCAACGCGCGCACCCAGGCAGTGTGCTCCCGGAGATAGACAATCATCCCTGCCGCCCAGACCCCTGCGGCCAGAAATAGAGGCCACGGCACTCCCTGCGAAAGGGTCAACAACACTCCGGCGGCCAGTGTGACCACGGTCCAAATTGTGGCCAGCATCGTGGGCTTGCGGAAGAAAACGATGACGCCCGACAGAACCAGCCAGATCGTGCACGCCCAGAGAAAGTCGAGGATCCCGCCAGACACCAGAAAGAGAAACGCGCCCGTGACCCAGAACCGCCAATCACGGCGATGTTCGCGTGAAAGAAAGACAATCAGGAGGAAAATCGGCGGCATGACGAGGAAAACCGTCATGTGGATGCCCACCGACAGAATGGCCAGATAGCTGATCAAAATCAGGTAACGGTCGCTGCCCGGCTCCTCCCGATGATAAGCCCAGACCAGCGTCAGCCAGATGAGCACCATTGTCAGGAACATGGCGGCGCCGTAGACCTCGGCCTCCACCGCGCTGGACCAGTAGGTCGTGCCGAACGCAAAGAATAACGCCCCGCAGACCGAACCGGCATAGACCGGCAACCGCTGCGCCAAGGTCAATGCTGGGTCGGGATAGCGGTCCGAGTACCAATAGGTAATCAAGCGAGCCAGAATGAAGAACGCGACCGTGGCTGCCGCCGCGGAGAATATGCTCGAAATAAGGTTCACCCGCACCGCAATGTCCGACGAGATTGGCAAAATGGAGAAAAGGCGGCCAATCAGCACATACAGCGGCGTCCCCGGCGGGTGGGGGATTCCGAGGATGTACGAACAGGAAATGAACTCCCCGCAATCCCAGAATGAGACCGTTGGCGCCACGGTGCGGACATACACCACCAGTGTGAGCAGGAAAACAATAGCGCCCAGAACGCCAAGCCAAAGATCGGGGAACATACGGCCCAACCCAAAGAGCGTTCCCCGTGTCCTGTCAAAGCCAGCCCCTGGGCGTGTATGGCCGACCACCCCACTCGGGCGGGGTTCGGGGCCGGTATCAGCGGATTGAGACGCTGTCATCTGATTGGTCTGCCCATGAATCGCTCATTCCGCTGAAGAGCCGGGAACCACGGTTTTGGGATCATCGGGTACCACGGGCGTCCCGCCCGTGGCCCTTGGCTGGGTATCCTGATGTGTCGCAGGTCCCTGGCCAGTTCCCTGCTTATACACCTTGTCGAGAATGGCGTTGACGAACGCGCATGACTCTTCGCCGACATATTCCCGGGCCAATTCCACCGCTTCATTGATTACGACACGCGCTGGCACGTCAGGGAAATACCAAAGTTCGGCGACTGCCAAACGCATCAGATTCTTTTCAACTTGCCCGATCCGCGCAAAATCCCAGTTGGCCGAGCCCTCCCGGATCGCACGGTCAATCTGTTCCGCCTGGGCAACGGTCGTCGCAAAGAGGCGATGGGCGTACGCTTCAGTGTCCGCGTCACAGGTCATGCGATGGGCCTGACCCTCGAACACCTGCTCAACGGGCGTGCCCGTGGCGAAATACGCATACAGGCACCCCAGCGCCAATTCGCGTCCCTGTCGTCTCCGGCTCATGCTCTCACCCACCATCTGTCGGCCGGACCCCTTCTGAACCGGTCCCAACCGAATCTGCCAATTTACCTTGGAATCCGGCGACAACCAACGCTTTTTGGCGGGGATGTCTTGCTGAACGCTCCAGAAGTCTTGCCCGTCACGGATGGCGGCGGGTGACCGCCAGCTGCGGGGTCTGCTGAAAAAGTGCCCGCACAAGGAGTGTCCGGACCACCAACAACAAGAGCAGTCATAATCTTGCAGTCGATGAGCCGAGGGGGATTGTCATGCACGCGGATGACGAAATTGTAGAACGGGAACTTCGGTCATTGCGAGATACCTTGCAAACGCGGAACAGCGCATAAACCCGCAGGACGAGAACCTGCACTTCCTAGCCAAGCTGTACGTCTCTTCGGATGACTTTGAATCTCTCGCCCGCATCGGTTCCGAGGGTCTGCGGATCACACAAGAACACTGGAGCTTTTTCTTCGAAGATCCGTATGCGGCTTCGATGTTCTGGTATGACTGCTCACTACTCCCCGTGATCACGGCTTGCCGCCCCCATCACGCCGAGTCGATAAACGCCGTACTTATATCGCAATGTCCATTCGTATCTTACGTGGTGCAGATAAACTTCTACTTCAACGCTGCTGCTGCCGCCGATTTTCCCATTGACTTGCCAACGGTTGTCCCTTGATTCCCGGCTTCTTCGGGATTTACACGCGAGAGGATAGAGAGGTGCTTATGGTTAAGTCGAAGGAAGATGTGTTGGAGCTTTTGGACGTGAACAAAGTCCGGTACGTCCGGCTGTTGTTTACCGACATCCTTGGCCAAATGAAAGGGATGTCGATCACGCGCAGTGAAATGGAAACCGTTCTGGCGGAGGGGCAGGGATTCGACGGGTCGTCCATCGAGGGATTTGTCCGCATCGAAGAATCCGATTTGATGGCGATGCCCGACCTGCGGTCATTCCGCGTCATCCCCTGGGAGATTGCGGGGGAGAAAGTCGCCCTGATGTTCTGCGACATTTACAACCCGGATGGGACCCCCTACGAGGGCGACCCGCGCTACGTGTTGAAGCGCGCGTTGAAAAAGGCGTCGGCGCGCGGTTTGACTTTCTACTGCGGGCCGGAGATCGAATACTTCTATTTCCGCAATGCGCACGGCACCGAGCTCCTCGATCACAGCGGGTACTTTGATTACTCCACTGTTGACGAAGGAACGAAACTGCGCAAGAAGGCGGTGGTCTCGCTCGAGGCCATCGGCATACCGGTCGAATGCTCCCATCACGAAGTCGCGCCTTCCCAGCATGAAATCGATCTGCGTTACCAGGAAGCGCTCGTGATGGGCGACTTTGCGATGCTCTATCATTTCGTCGTCAAGGAGCTGGCCTCGGAAGCGGGCGCATACGCCAGCTTCATGCCCAAGCCGGTTTTTGGCCAGAATGGTTCCGGCATGCACACACACATGTCCCTGTTCAACGGGGATAAGAACGCGTTCTTCGACGCCAGCGATCCCTGGCATCTTTCGGGTATGGCGCGCAGTTTCATGGCCGGACTGCTGACGCACGTCCGCGAGATGACCCTGGTGCTCAACCAGTGGGTGAATTCGTACAAGCGCCTTGTGGCCGGCTACGAAGCGCCGGTCTATATCTCTTGGGGCAGGCGCAACCGGTCATCGCTCATTCGAGTGCCGATGTACCGTGTGGGCAAGGAAAAGGCGACACGCATCGAGTTGCGGTCCGCCGATCCCGCCTGCAATCCTTATCTGGCGTTTGCTTGCATGCTGACCGCCGGATTGGATGGTGTTGACAAAGGATACAAGCTGCCCGAGCCGATCGAAGAGAACATCTTTGACATGACTGAGTCCGAACGGAAGCGGCACGGCATCGGCGCGTTGCCCGCTTCGCTGATCGAGGCCTGCGATCTGATGGCCGGATCAGCGCTGGTGAAGGAAACGCTCGGCGATCATATCTTCAACGCGCTCTTGGAAAACAAACGCTTAGAGTGGGACCGCTACCGCATGTGCGTGACCGACTATGAACTGGGCGCATACCTGGCAGTGCTGTAGCGATCTGCTCACATTCTGGTTTCAACGGGGGCGGGTTTGATACCCGCCCTTGCCGTTGAACGCCTGTCAACAGCGTA
>JAVHPP010000063.1:0-44028 GCA_036170655.1 Candidatus Zixiibacteriota bacterium
CCGCGAAGGCCTTTTGCTTCATCTTCTTGCGGACCGAAGGCGCCACAACGGATGCGATCTTCTTGTCAGGCCGCACCAGTGACACGGCTGTGAGGAAACCGCAAAGCTCATCAACAGCGAAAAGCGCCTTGGCGCGCAGCGTGTCACGCGGCACGCCGGTGTAGGCGGCATGGGACATGATCGTCCGGATCCAATCTTCGGGAACTCCTTTGGAACGGAGAATCTCCGCCCCGCGGTATGGGTGGTCAGCGGGGGTGGGGTAGCGCTCATAATCGAAATCGTGGATCAGTCCGATTACACCCCACACTTCTTCGTCCTCACCAAACTTGCGGGCGTAGGCGCGCATCGCCGCCTCCACCGCGAGGGCGTGTTTGATCAGCGCGGGGTTCTTCGTGTACTCGTTCAAGAGGGCAAAAGCTTCTGTTCTATCCATGACAATGGGAAAATTACGAAACCATTGGCGTAAAATCCTTCCTAAAGTTGGGCTGCAACAGTGACGAATCCCTTGACTTGCGGCAGGGTGCCCTCTTCATTCTCCATCGACCGCGGGGTGGAGCAGCCTGGTAGCTCGTCGGGCTCATAACCCGAAGGTCCTGGGTTCAAATCCCAGCCCCGCTACCAAGCTTAGCCCGCTGAAGTCCAACGACTTCGGCGGGTTTTTGTTTTTGCGGGATACCCTCAGAAACCGGATTTTCTATCAGTTTTCTAACAAACGTGTTGAAAACGCGAACGCACGTGCTTCATTCCCATTCTTGTGCACGATGAAGTTCAACGACTTGCGCTGAGCGACGACGGAGAATTGGCATGACCTTCGGGCGTCTTGGGGCTGAGAACCCGACGGTCAAGGACGCGAGAAGAAACCACAATGGCATTCAGTGATGAAGAAATCGCGCGATACAGTGAGCTTGCTTCGGCTCTCTGTGAACGCCGACACCCCGTTCACGTTCACCACCAAGTCTGGATGGGATTCAAGATTGAAGGCCAGAGCATCACGCTGATTGAGTATCGGGTGCATTGGAAGGACAAAACGAAGACGACGGCTCACCCGATTGCAAAGACCGTTTTCAATCGCAGGTCGGGTGAGTGGAAGATCTATTGGATGCGAGCAAGTCTGAAATGGTGGGCGTATGAGCCGTGCCCGACAGTCTCAACCTTCGAAGAGTTTCTTGAAGAAGTGGATCGAGATGAGTGTGCGTGCTTCTTTGGCTAACTTCCGGTTCTCGCCAAAGTCATGTACGCGGCATATGCCGTACATCTTGCCAAGGACTGCCAGAATTCCAGTTCATTCTGAGACACGTTGAACTCGGATAGATTCTCGTTGGGATTTTCTCCTTTGCGTGCCCAGAAGACCAGGCCATCGAAATCGGAGTTGTAGTCCCAATTCCCGTGAGCGATAGCATTTCGAAAGGCCCGAACCGGATTATCTGTGAGGAATCGGCAACAGAGATTCAATGTCGAACCAGTCGGCGAATTCTTCCTAAGAACTCTGAAACACGATTCTCCCAGATAAACGAAGCACACGTAATTCTGTACAATTACCTGCGCTCGCGTTGTTGCGGGCGATGATCCATTCGCTCTGATCTCATCCATAAACGCTTGGAATGCCGTCACCTCGTCCAGTCGCCGCCGGAGCGGCACTGTGGAGGAAGGCAAGATTCGCCCTTGAACGTCAGGGGGCAGCGCTGCCACGTCGCCGGAGATCGAGGTTGCAAGGGAGTTGCTCGCCGCAATTGAGATTCCGAGGTCGTCACGAAGGCGTGTTGCCCAACGGTGCATTTGCTTATCCAGATGTGTCATCGATCAACATCAACTCCAGTCCAAAACTGCTTACATGAATTTCCTTCGCTTGAAGGCTGCAACATCCTCGGCCGTCAACTCAAACCACTCTCCGTTCTTCCGCCGTGCGCTAAACCGATCGTGCCAGTACTTCTCGATACCGGCCGGGTCATCGGTCTTGATCGAGTGCACTGACTTCGCCGCCTCGGGAAGTTGAATCGCGAGTTCACGTTCTCGACGTCCGATGGCGTTAGTACGTCCGATCTTGTAGAATCGGCCAGACTTCAGTAAGTAGACGTACCCCAGCGTATCTTCTCGTGGCGTCCGCGCGATTTCTTGATCGGTCGGAATCTCGGTTTGAGAGAAAGTCTCGTCGCAGATCTTAACGACGTCTTCAAATCCACCGCGGTTCACACAGAAGTTGCGTAATGCTGACACTCGACTCTGCTTGTTGCCGAACTTTGCGAGTGTACTGTGCCATGGGAACCCTTTGTCAGTTCGGGCTCGCAATTTGATTTCAGTCACGACGGGAAAGTGACCGAGCCCACGTACGAAGAGTGCGAGTTTTTCCAGAACTTCGTTGTCCGCGCGCGGGCCTTGCAAACGGTTTGGCGAGAATCCAGCGTCCTTTAGCGCATCTCCCCAGCGCGGCCAGTGTCTCAGCACGTCGTTAAGTGTAATTCCTGTTTCCGCCTCGAAGCGTGCCGTGCCAAGCGGCTTCCCTTTGTGTCTGCCGCTGTTCTTCGAATCTCCGCGAGGATGTGTGTTTTTGAATTCATGATTCCCCCCCGCCCCGGACGAGGAAGTTTAGGATGTCGCCCGAGCTCTGTCCCGGATAAGAACTAGCCTCACTTCGACCCGGCGGTCCAATGCCGCTGCAATCCTCTGCAACATCGAGAGCGAATGCCCTCGATAATCCGAATCCTCCAGTTGGCATATTACAGACGCGGTTGTCCCCACGCGGCTTGCGAGTTCTCGTTGGGTGAGTCCGGCCTTTGTCCTGAGATTGTAGATTGCCTGCGCGATCTCGATATTGGCGCGCTCCAGTTCCAATTGTGCGAGAGCATTGGCATCGGAGCCAATATATCGGTCGTGAAGGTACTTCATTGTTTTGGATTTCGGTTTTCTGGTGGCCATGTTAAGACTCCAATCTGAATGAATGACCCGACGGAGAGCTACGGAATCTGTTCTTCCGATCGACTGCGCGTTCGATTTCCCGTTTCGGCACTCTGGCTTCCGGTTTAGAAAGCCCATGAGAGACCACTACCGCCGTCGTCCCGTGGAAGAAATAAAGCATCCGGTAGTTGACTCCCTGGTGCTTCGCGCGGAGCTCATATATATCCTCTCCCAAGTAGTCTGCAACGGGCCGCCTGAGCTCATGTGCGAATTCCTCCAACCGTTCCAGCCGCGCGAGGCACTTGACACGCGCTTTCTGTGTCAGACCGTCAAGCCAGTCGAGTAAGGGGACGCTGCCATCATTCTCCTTAAAGAGGATCAAGTCAATCGCTGGCACTCATCCTCTCCTTCTGTTCGTAATATTACGAACGCAATCTGACAGTTGTTTGCTCCACGCTTTCTAACAATCTTCTAACAAAACATGCCAAAGGGTTATAAGAAACCGGAAATCACCAGACAGGGCAATCCCGGCTAAGCTCTTGCCGGAATTGCCCTTTGGTGTCTGGTGCTGTCTGCTGGTTTGCAGACCGAACTGGCTCATAACCCGAAGGTCCTGGGTTCAAATCCCAGCCCCGCTACCAAGCTTAACTCCCTGAAGTGGAAACACTTCGGGGAGTTTGTTTTTTGGGGAATTATCTTCAGAGACCGGATTTTCTAACAGTTTTCTAACAAACGTGTTGGAAACTCGCCCCCATTTGCGCCATTCTCGATTTTGCGCACAATGAGGTTAAACGACTTACGTGAAGCTGATCTCGGGAATTGAGGTGGCCGTCGCGCTTTTTCGGGTCGAGAACCCGAAGGTCAAAGATGCGAGAAGGAACCGCAGTGGCATTCAGTGATGAAGAAATCGCGCGGTACAGCGCCATTGCCTCTGCCTTTTGTGAGCGTAAGGTCCCGGTTCACGTTCATCACCAGGTCTGGATCGGATTCAAGATTAGAGGACAAAGCATCGCGTTGATCGAATATCGAGTGCATTGGAAGGTCGAGACAAACACCACCGAACACCCAATCGCCCAGACGACCTACAACAGGAAGACGGAGGAGTGGCGGCTCTACTGGATGCGGGCGGACCTGAAATGGCACGGGTATCAGCCGTGTCCCTCAACCGACACATTCGAGAAGTTTCTGGAGGAAATGGACCTGGATGCGTGTGGGTGCTTCTTCGGTTGATGGTCAGACCTGAAACGGCTTGGGTCTTGATACCGTTTTGGTCTTGATACCGCGTAATTCAGTCTTGAGTAAACTGTCGCGAGCCGTAGTTTATTTAATAGAGGACTCATCCTTCTCCAGGGAGAATTTCTGATAAGACGTCTGAGGACTTCCTATTCAACGGAGGTATCTCGAGGTGTTCCTCAGGTAGAGGACAAGATCAACCCGTGGCACTCATCCCCCAGTCCGTTCGTAATATTACGAACGCATTCCAGCATCTGTTTGATCCCTCCTTTATGGTACTTTTCCAACAAACACGTCAGAACGTCAGAAATAAACCCAAAATCGCCAAGTCGGGCAACCCGGGCTATGCTCTCGCCGGAATTGCCCTTTGGCGCCTCGTGTTGTATTCTGGGTTGATGTCTGGGTCGGCCCATCATACCCAACCCGTACGACGAGGGGGAATCTCGGCCCCGCTGTCATCTGCCCGTCGCATCCTGCCTTGGCTCTCGGTCCCAATGCACTCTCCCGTTTCCATTCAGCAATCTTTCAACCCCTTTTCATCGAGGTCATTCAATGTCCAAACACCTACTGTTTGGTGTATCGCTCCTTTACGTGATTTCCATGCTGAGCGACCCCGCCGTTGCTGACGACTCATTCGAATCACTGAAGCCCAACCAGGTCATCGCCGCTTTCCGGGTCGAGGCGGTCTACGAGAATGATGCCGGACAGGCCATGGGCGCGCGCTTCCGTCACACACCGAGCGGATTTGTGCTCGATCTCTTGCGCATCCAGTCTGTCCCGGGGGCGTTCATGTGGGTTAACTCGCTGCCGCCGTCGGACAAAGGGGAGCCGCACACCTGTGAACATCTGCTGTTGGGGAAGGGGAACAAGGGACGGTATGTCGCCTCGCTGGAGGATATGTCGCTGGGGAACAGCTCGGCCTTCACGATGCAATTACAGACATGTTACCATTACCACACGGCGGCCGGGTCCGATGTCTTCTTCAATCTGATGCAGGCGAAGCTCGATGCGATCCTGCATCCCAATTTCTCCGATGAGGAAATCCGACGCGAGGTCTGCAACGTGGGTTACGTGGCCGACCCGACCGACAGCAGCCTGCGGCTGGAAGAAAAGGGCACCGTCTACAACGAGATGGTCAGTTCGTATGAGCGTCCCTGGGCGGCGCTTGGACGGGAAATGGGGTTGCTGATGTATGGCCCGGGGCATCCGTTGTCAAATGAATCGGGCGGCCTGCCGGACTCCATTCGCGCAATGGTCCCCGAGGACTTGTGGCGTTTTCACCGGGCCACCCATCATCTCAACAACATGGGGATGGTCGTTTCCATCCCGGATGACATCACGCTCGACAACTGTCTGCAACGGACCTCATCTGTGCTGGCCAGCATCGAGCCGGACGCAAAGCCCGGTCTCGATCCGGCCACGCTGGGCGACCGATTGCCGCCGCCGGTCTCCGCGCCCAATGGGACAGACCGGCTCGTGGACTTCCCGCACCAGAATGAGAATGAACCCGGCCTGTTGGTATATGGCTGGGCGCCGACGCTGCGACTCGACAACGACGAAGGTTACCTTCTCGATCTGCTGGTCGGCAACCTCGCGGGCGGTGAGACTTCGAACCTCTACCGTAAGTTCATCGATTCACAGACACGGGTCATGGATATTGGCGCGAATGCGGTCTTCGGCTGGGTCAGTTCCGATCTGGGCCATCCGGTCTCGATCGGGCTGAACAATGTGAAGCGCGAAGCAATCAATCCGGCGATGATGGATTCGATCCGGGGGATTATTCTGGGCGAGATTCAATCGGTAGCCGATATGCCCGATGGTTCGGCCGAACTGAAATCGTTCAATGAACGTGCGCAGGGTCGTGTCATCGAGCGTCGCCGCGCTCTGCGCAAGTTCCTCAATTCACCGCCGGGATTCGGGTTTCGTGGCAGCGGCGCCGATTGGATGGAGCACCTGAAGCATCTGCAGAAAGCGAGTGGTTTCCGCAAACGTCTCACACTCGATTCGGAACTGCAGTTTGCCGAAGGGCTCCTCGCGACATCGAGGAACTTCTGGCGTGAGTATATCCCCAAATGGGGACTGATCAATCGTGTGCCCTATGCTGTCGCTGCCCGTCCAAGTGCGGATCTGATTCACCAAACCGAGAAGGCGCGCAGCGAGAGAATTGAGACGTTCATTGCGACGCTTGAGCGGCAGGATGGCGCCAAAAGCAAGGACGAGGCGTTGCGCCGGTTCAAGAAAGACTACGATGCGAAGACAGTGGCCATCGACAACGACGCGAAGAAGATTCCCATGCCCCGCTTCGTGAGCAACCCGCCCATGACACTCGATGATCAATTGCGATTCACCAGTAGCCGGCTGCCCGGAGGCGGGTCCGAAGTGGTCAGCGCTTTCGAGAACATGACCAGCGCCACGACCGGACTGGCGTTCCGTATGGATGTTGTTCCGGAATCACTGCTCTTGTACGTGGCGGCGCTCCCCACCCTGCTGACTGAGGTCGGGGTCATCAAAGATGGGCGCCCAGTTGCCTATGATGAAATGAAGGAACAGTTGCGACGTCAAATTCTTAATATGAGCACCTACTATAGCGTCAATGATCGCACCGAACGCGCGGAGCTGATTCTGAAAGCCTCCGGGAGTGATGCTTCGGAGTCGAAGGTGGCCTTGAAATGGCTGGAGTCGGTTCTAATCGATCCGGACTGGCGGGTTGAGAATCTGCCGAGAATCCGTGATGCTGTGGATCAAGCCCTCAGTGGGCTGCGTAACGTGATGCGCGGCTCGGAAGAGGCGTGGGTGATGGATCCCGCCAATGCTTATTGGCGGCAGACCAATCCGTTGATCCTGAGCGCCGATTGCTTCCTCACCCAGACGCACGCGCTCCATCGCCTGCGCTGGCGGCTGAAAGACCCCGGGCCAGCCGGTGTACTGGAGCAATTCCGCGATTTCAACGACAGACTTGCGGTCTTGGGATCACAATACAGCCGTTCCCAGCTCAAAGGAACGTTGGCGGCGCTCATGGGCAACACATCGGCGACCGACAGCGTGCCCTCCGGCGCAGACAGTCTCAAGACCGGCATGGACGCGCTTCCCAGTTCGGCCAATGGCCTTGTCCTCGAGGAGTTGAAAGATCTCCAGCAGAGTCTGGCCGATATCCCCGATCAGAGCCTTGCGGCGGATTGGGAGTATCTCTGCCGCCAGATGACAGCGGACCTGACAGTTTCTCCGCAGAGAGCCTTGGATGAGTTGAAGTCGGTTCTCAATCTCATCCGCAAAGCGGACAATGTCCGAGTGTTCCTCATTTCGAGTTCATCCAGCAAGAAGAACTTGAGTCCGACGCTGGATACGTTACTGTCCCGTCTGGATCAGACACCGTCGGTCCGGCAGATGTACGACCGCACACCGCGCATTGTCCAACGCCTGCGTGAACGCCTGACAACAATGGGTCGTCCGATTTTTGTGGGACTGGTCAATGAGAACACGCGCTCCGGCGTATTCATCAACACGGCCGGATGCGCCAACTTCGTGGACTTCGACCGCGAGTCATTGCTGAAGTTTCTCTCGGCGCGCCTCTACGGCGGTGGCGGCGCGCACAGTATGTTCATGAAGACATGGGGCGCGGGCTTGGCTTATTCCAATGGGTTGCGCAGCAACGAGTCGACGGGCCGGTTGATCTATTATGCCGAGCGATGTCCCGATCTCGCGCAGACCATGCAGTTCGTGGTGAATGAACTGAAGAATGCGCCATACGACACGTCGCTGGCCGAGTACGCCATCGCGCAGGCCTTTGCGACATACCGTTCCGGCTCGGCATATGAGGAACGGGGAGAGGCGATGGCGGCCGATCTGGCCGATGGGGTCACACCGGACGCCGTCCGCCGGTTCCGTCAGGGAATCCTAGGGTTGCGGGATTCGCGTGACCTGTATGGCGATCTCCAGGCACGCATGGAGTACACCTATGGTCAGGTGTTGCCGGGGTACGGCCCGAAGAAAGCGGATGTCCGTGACGCGATCTACTTTATCATCGGCCCGGAAAAACAATTCCAGTTGTATGAAGAGTACCTGCACAGCACGGAAGGGGATGTGAGCTTGTACCGGCTCTACCCGCGTGACTGGTGGCTGGTGAAATAGCGCCCCGGACAGGTGCCCCATGGTCGAAATCGAGCGTGAAGACGCACAGGCGATGTGGCGGCAAGGCTAAGAAAGCGTTGACTTGTTTTGGGAACATGGCTCTGTATCTTATGCCCTGTTGAAGGTGATTGTTCTTGTCGCCTTTGTTCGGGTTACTCGCACCGTTCGGATCGGAAGGAGGATTAGATATGAACAGAATGTCTCTTGGCATTGTTGGTAGTTCGCTGGCGTTCGCAGCGTTTTTCACAGGTTGCGGTACCGACTCAACAGGGCCGGCGGAGCAGGATTTGCGGATACGTTTTGGTCTGGAGACGCTCCCGCCGGTGCATCATCCCGCCGACAATCCGGCGCTGCCGGACCGCATCGCGCTGGGACGTCTGTTGTTCTTCGACCCGATTCTATCCGGGCCCAAGGACGTGGCCTGTGCGACCTGTCATCACCCAAACTTTGCCTGGGCCGACAGCCGCCAATTGGCCGTTGGTGTTTCCGGAGTTGGTCTGGGGCCTGAACGTGCTTTGCTGGATCCCAACTTCAACTTGGTACCGCGCAATTCTCCGACCATTCTGAACACGGCGTTCAACGGTCTGACGTCACACGGCATGGACTACGATCCTGCCGAGGCATTCATGTTCTGGGATGGCCGGGTCAAGAATCTTGAGACCCAGGCCACAAAGCCGATCGCGAGCCGGGTCGAGATGCGGGGTGATGCCTACGCCGAGGTCGACGCTTTCGACAGCGTGCTGGCCCGTCTGCGTTCGATTCCCAAGTACGAGAGTCTGTTCCGTGCCGCCTTCATCGCGGAAGGCGATTCCGTGAATGCCGGACTGATCCCATCAGCCATCAACGCGTCGACCTACGGGCGGGCGATTGCGGTGTTCGAGCGCGCGATCGCGGGAGCCAATTCGCCGTACGACCGTTATGTCAATGGCGACGACAAAGCGCTCTCTGAGTCGCAGAAGCGCGGACTGGAGTTGTTCTTCACCAAGGGCAATTGTATCGCATGCCACGGTGGTCCCATGCTTTCGGACTACACGTTCCGTTGCCAAGGGGTTCTCCAGTTCGGTCCGGGGAAGTCAGTTCCCGGGAAGGATTTCGGACGGTGGGAGAAAACGCAAGACGAGGCCGATCGCTGGGCTTTCCGCACGCCCACGTTGCGCAATGTCGAGTTGACCGCTCCCTACATGCATGATGGAGCATTGGCGACGCTGGAAGATGTCGTCGAATTCTACGACCGCGGCTGTGGTGACGATCCCACCATTCCGCTGTCCAGAATGGATCCGGCGCTTTTCAAACTGCATCTCACCGCGCAGGAGAAGGCGGATTTGGTGGCCTTCATGAAAGCGCTGACTGATCCGGGGCCGCAGATATCTGTGCCCGAGTCGGTACCGAGCGGGCTGGCGCCGCCGCGCTAAACGATTCACCATCACCGGTGGTCTTCTCGCCTGCGTTCAGTGCATGAAGGCGAAGATCGGTGAATCCATCAGGCGGGAGGCGGCCGCCTTCTCTGACTCGTCACGGACGATAATCCGCATCGCCTCTCGTGGGATGCTTCCCAGATTGACATCACCGGCAGATCGCCATTCACGTTCGGCGGGCCAGATCGGATCATTCTTGCCGATGCTATGGGTGAATGGCCGGTCTTCTCCGGGAACCTTATCCCATCCTTCCGCGGGCACGTAGCGAACCGGGCGAATTCCCCTGGGCTCTGCCCAGTCCCGATGGATGGCGATGCCGTACGGCTCGAATGCCCAGCGAGTCCAACGGGACCGCCAGCGCATCAACGGGATCGACTCAGTGGGCGACAACCCGGTAAAGGCAACCATCGGGCAATTGCTGCCGATCTTCCACGATGATGCCCTGATCAGACGTTCCTCAAGGATGCGCAGTAGTGTTCGGCGGCCCGACCGGCAATACTCATCGGGCCACACCATTAAGTCAGTGAAGAATTGCGCCATCGTCTCGCCGGGCCACGGGCCGTGGCGGGCGCGTGTCCAGTGAATCAGCCAGCCGGAATCCCAATTGTGAACCGTTTCATTCATCCGTTCGTGGATGATGGGGATTTCGAGTTGGTGAGACACGGGACGATAGGCGATGGTCTCAAACCGGCGATCGTATTTCGTGTGGAAGTCCCCGCTGGTGATCAGATTCTCCAGCGCCCCGTGGCGACGGGTACTGACTGGGAAAGCGAGGTCAGCCAGCTCAAGCACCTTACGGTCGCGTTTCGGCCACCACGTTTTAGTTTTGGCTGCGGACGGGGGAAGATCGATGAAATGCCAGCGGACCTGGTCTGGATTGAGATCAAGATCCCGGATGATCTTTGCTTTAATCTCGTCGCCGCTCGTCCCCGTTGCTCTGGAGACGACCAGATCGAGATGAACTTTGTAGGGCCCGGCCAACCATGTGACAAAGTCCCAGGTCAGCAGTCCGACGCTGGAGACGATATCCCATCCGTTGCCTTTTGCCACGTGGCTGACGGCGGCAACTGTGTTCAACAACCAGTCGTCTTTGCCGATGGGGGTCTTGCTCTGACGTGAATTGAGAATGGCGACGCGGGTCATACCGGCATTTTCCCGTGCGCAGCGTCGTCTCATTCCGCCGGGGTGGCTCTTATCAGCAACACCGGGATACGCGCACGATGGCGGATGTTGGCGGCCACGCTGCCGAAGAGGAGATCGCTGAGGAAGCGGTGCCCGTGCG
This sequence comes from Candidatus Zixiibacteriota bacterium, assembly GCA_036170655.1. Taxonomy (GTDB): domain Bacteria; phylum Zixibacteria; class MSB-5A5; order WJJR01; family WJJR01; genus JACRMA01. Next base: position 10,951 of record JAVHPP010000063.1, read on the forward strand.
TCGCCATCGCGATCAAGTCGCATTGCTCGCGCTCAGCCGCGGCCAGCACTTCCGCTGCCGGGTCGCCGGTGGCCAGAATCGACCGGACCTCGAACCCGTCGGCGCGCAAAGCCCCCTCGCACAGCGCGAGGTACTCGCGGTCCTGGCGCATCTCGTCGGACTCGCCGAAACGGCTCTGATTACGCGCGAGAAATCCGTCGGCGACATGGATGATTGTCAGCCGTGCCTGACACAGCCGTGCCAGAGGACGGATGTGTCCGAGGATGGCCTGGTCCGCTTTCGTGTTCTCCAGCGGGATGAGGATGTGCTGGTACATCATGGTCCCCCTGTGTCCCGCGACAGGCAAAGTCACCCGCGAAACATCTGTACCAGCATAAATACGTTAAGAAGTATGATGATTATGGTCACAATCCAGGCGGAGACCTGAAGCCAGCGGGAATTGGCGAATTGCCCCATCTTTTCCCTGTCGCTCGTAAACAGGACGAGAGGCACGACCGCGAAACTCAACTGGAGCGAGAGGATCACCTGGCTGAAGATCAATAATTCCCCTACCCCCTGTTCTCCTCTGAGGGAAGCCACAATCACCGCCGGAACAATGGCCAGCAACCGGGTCATCAACCGCCGGAGCCAGGGACGGACTCGGATGTTCAGAAACCCCTCCATGACGATCTGGCCGGCCATGGTGCCGGTGAGGGTCGAGTTCTGGCCCGATGCCAGGAGCGCGACCGCGAAGAGGACGCTGGCCAGGACAACCCCCAAGGTTGGTGTCAGCAGATGGTAGGCGTCGGCGATGTCGGCAACATCCTGGTGGCCGGTTCCATGGAACGCGGCCGCGCTGAGAATCAGTATCGCTGCATTGATGAAGAAGGCGAGGAAGAGTGCGACGGTGGAGTCAATCGTGGCAAACCGGATGGCCATGGCTTTGCCGGAATCGGTGCGCGCGTAGGCGCGTGTTTGCACAATGCTCGAATGGAGATACAGGTTGTGCGGCATCACGGTTGCCCCAAGAATACCGATGGCGATGTACAGCATGTCCGGGTTTACGACGATTTGCGGCGACGGGATCATCCCGCCGAGAATCGCGCTGAATGATGGTTCCGATATGATCAACTCATAGGCAAAGGATCCGCCGATGACTGCGATCAATCCGGCGACCAGCGACTCGACCAGGCGAAATCCCCGGTACTGCAGGAAGAGGACAAGGAGCACGTCCGCGGCGGTGATGACCACGCCGGCCACGAGCGGAATCCCGAACAGGAGGTTGAGCGCAATGGCCGAGCCAATGACCTCGGCGAGGTCGCAGGCGGCAATGGCGATCTCGCAGAGGATCCACAGGAAGAGGGTAACACCGGGAGAATAATGGTCATGGCACGCCTGGGCGAGATCACGCCCTGAGACAATGCCCAGTTTGAGCGCCAGATGCTGCAGGATGATCGCCATCAGGTTGGACAGCAGGACTACCGAAAGCAGCGTGTAGCCGAAGCGCGCGCCGCCGGCCAGATCGGTGGCCCAGTTCCCGGGGTCCATATAGCCGACGGCCACCATCAGCCCCGGCCCGGTGAAGGCCCAGAGTCTTCTCCAGAAGGAGGCGCCCGGTGCGACAGGCACTGACGCGTGTACCTCTGGCATCGACGGAGCCCCGCGTGCCCTCCGCCAACCGCGTGTTGGCGCTTGTTCCGGCATAGTCATTCTGTCGTCACCGGCGCCATCCCACGCCCTTCCCGGTTGACAGGAATCGGAAGTCCGTGTGGGTGGTAGATGCCCTGCGTGCAAACCCCATGATTACCTTTCGTGCGGATGGATCGAGACGATCCACGTACTCGAGGAAATCATGCAACCGCTGGGCCGCCAAAGGCGAGAGTCCGTGCTCAACTTTGCAGGCGTCTGTCTCCGCCTGCCTGCGTGTGAGGCCGAGGACGCGGACCAGAAAGTCGACCGTATCGGCATGGCGATGGGCGATGTTCTCGGCGGTCGCCCGTCCCTTGCCAGTCAGGCCGATCAGGCCGCGTGTTTCATGCCGGACCAGGCCCATGGCCGCCATTTTCCGCACCGAGCGCGAGACCGTGGGTAGGCGGCAGCCAAGTGCGAAGGCGATGTCGGTTGTCCTGGCGCCTCCGCCCGCAGCGCCCAGCCGGTAGATCACTTCGAGATAATCTTCCTGGACGGGGGTGGCGCGCATCTGGTTACCTTGAGGTAATTACCTTCGGGTAACTTATACTATGCCCGCAGGCGATTTGTTTGGGGGCGTTTTGCCTGTAATGAATCTTGCCGGAGCGGCGGGCGCGGTGTCATGCGGTACGCAGGCAGGGTGGCATGACGTGAGGCAGAAGATCAGGGTTGCATCGGAAGATGTTGTATCTTAAATTGCAATTGCAATGAACACGTCTCCCCTGAGGGCATAGAACAATGAGTCGAATAACACCATTTCTTTTCCCGTTGCCTCCATCAGGGCGTCTCGGTGTGACATTACTGTTCCTGCGCGTGGTCGCGGGTGCGGCGTTCATGATCCATGGGTGGCCGAAGATTCAGAATCCGCTCGAATGGATGGGCGCTGATTCGCCGATGCCATCTTTCCTGCAACTCCTGGCTGCGCTGTCGGAATTCGGTGGCGGACTGGCGTGGATGCTGGGCTTGGTCACGCCATTGGCCTCAGCCGGCATTCTCTGCACGATGGCCGTTGCCGTGTGGACCCATGGAGTCGTTCGTGGAGATCCCTTTGTCGGCAAGGGTCCGACGTACGAGATTGCCTTAGTCTACGCCGCGATCGCCCTCCTGTTGATGCTGTGCGGGCCCGGACAGATTTCGTTGGACGCGGTCATGTCGAGACGACTGGCGCGGGCCCAACGAGAGTAGCAAGTACACACTGTGCGGTCTGCGCGCTGGCTACGCTGCGGGTGTCTTGATTCGTCCGAGCAGCCGGAGCAATCCGTCCAAAACGGTGAGGGGATGCGGAGGACAACCGGGAATATAGAGATCGACGGGGATTCCTGACGGGATCCCATCGCCAGCCATTCCGGCGCCCGCCACTGGTCCTCCGCTGATCGCGCAGGCGCCGACCGCGATGACCAGACGCGGCGAAGGGATCGCGGCGTAGGTCTCCATCAAGGCGTGGCGCATGTTGTTCGTCACCGGACCGGTGATGACGAGCCCGTCGGCGTGCCTCGGCGACGCGACGAACTGAATGCCAAACCGGGCGAGATCGAAGACGACATTTCCGAGAGCGATCAACTCCGCCTCGCAGCCACTACACCCGCCGGCAGAGACTTGCCGGAGTTTCAATGAACGGCCATAAAGCCGTCGCATACTCTGATTCAATGCGGCCGCCAGTTTCCTTTCTTGTTCTGAACTGAGAATCAGATCTGTCCGATTGTTTGCCGCCAGCCGGTAATCGGGGCCGAATTGAATGGCCTCTTGCGGGCATGCCTCCGCACAAATGGGACAGAAAAGGCACTTCCCCAAGTCGATGCGAAACGGGGATAGCATGATGGCCGAAGTTGGGCAAGCCGCAGCGCACTCCTGACAACCGGCGGTGCATCGCGAGGCGTCAAGCGTGGGGACGCCACGAAATCGATCAGGGAGACAGGGCGGCTGACCGGGGAAGTCGTTCGTCCGGTGCCCCTGCCCGAGTCTTACCTTCAGTGTTTCAAACATACGGTATCCTCAGAGATCATGCCCGGCATACGAGAGATTGAAACTCTTGTTGCAGAGGGGAAAATCCGAAATCTGGTTCCCGCGCATCGCGATCGCCAGCCCCATCCAGTTGTGGAACGACGGATCAACGACTTTATATCCGCGCAATTGTCCCGTCTCATCGGTCACAGCCATGTGGACGATCTCCCCGCGCCAACCCTCCACCATTGCGATCGATAACGACCTCGGCGCCATCCCTGGTGTCTCCACTGAGCGTAGTGGACCATCGGGGAGTCCCTGGAGTTGTTCTCGAACAAAAGTGAGCGACCGTTGGCACTCGAGCCACCGAATGAGCGCGCGGCAGAGGACGTCGCCATCCTCCGTCAAAGACACTGGGATCTGCGCAAATCGGTACACCCCGTGCGGATGATCACGTCGCACATCCCGGTCACAGCCGCTCGCTCGTGCGGCAGGGCCAACCAGACCAAGATCTTCGGCCAATTCCCGCGTGACAATCCCCGTGTGTTCAAAGCGGGCCAGCACCGACGATGCGTCGAACACAAGATCGGCGACCTCTTTGAGGTCGTGTTCCGCCCGGTCCAGCCGCAGGAGGATGCTGGTGCGCATCTCGTCGGGCAGATCGAAGCGGATCCCGCCGGGAACGATCATCCCGCGGCCATAACGATTGCCGGAGATCTCCAGGAGCAGATTGAGAAACTCGCCGCGCAGACGTCCGAAGTACGATGCTCCCGGCAGGTAACCAATATCGCCGCAGAGTCCGCCCAGATCACCGACATGATTGGACAGGCGCTCGATTTCCAGAACTACGCCGCGGAGAACTTGAGCGCGAAGCGAGACCTCCATATCGGCCAGCCTCTCCATGGCGATGCAATAGGCCAAGGCATGCCCGACTGCCGTGTCCCCCGCGATCGATTCCGCTGCCACCAGCCGCTTTGCGGGGATCGGTGACAGGAGCAGCCGTTCGATGCCACGATGTTGGTATCCAAGCTGGATCTCCAGATTGAGGACGACCTCACCCTGGCATTGAAAACGAAAATGTCCCGGCTCGATGATTCCTGCGTGAACCGGCCCCACGGCGACTTCATGCACCCCAGACCCGCTGACCGAGAAGAAGGGATAGTCCCCAGCCAAAGGGCGGTCCGGCGTGTCCGCAGTCGTCTCAAGATCTGCATGCCGGCGGAGCGGCTTCAGCCAGGGATGCCCCTCAGGACGAATACCATGCTCTTCGAAGATCTCCCTCTCGAATGCCTGCGCCTGCGGCAGCGAAGCAGTCATCGCGGGATAATTTTCTCCGGCGCGCAGGGACGTGCCCAAAAGGATCAGCCGTCCTGCTGGATCATCGGAGAGAAGAGCGAAAAGGTCGTTTCCTCCGTGCTGTGCCGGGACAGCGAGCATGCCGCTGATCCGTGCCCCCTGTCGGCAAGCGGCGATGCACCGCGCGGAAAAGGCATCGGGGGCAAGCGGAGTGACACCGTCGATGTGCACTCCGTTAGCGACACACGACGTGAATTGATGCATGTTTCCCGGTGTGAAAGTGTTCGCGGACATCTTTATCCTCCGAGGAGCATCACAGTCCGGCTCAAGAGATCGTCCAGCGCGGCGGGAACATACATGCCGAGAATCAAAATCATCACGATGAGAACAAACGGGGGTGCGATGGAAAGCGTGGCCTCTTTGCGCGGCGGCGACACCGCGTTAGCCGGCGTTCCTTGGGCCATAGGAAGGATGACGCCCGCCATGCCAAGGGAGGCGACCGCCAGCAGTGCGAGGAACAGGGCCCCCAGCCAAAGCTGCCCCCCCCTGATGGTGGCGCTAAAAATTGTGAATTCGCTGACAAACGGCCCGAACGGTGGAGTCCCTCCGATGGCGAGGAAGGCCACCACTAGCATTGTCCCGGTCATGGGGGAATGGCGCACCAATCCCCGCACATTTTGTGCTGACGTCGTCCCGAAGGCGTGCAGCACGTTGCCCGCCAGCATGAAGAGGCCGGCTTTGCAGAGCGAGTGATTGACCGCGTGGAGCATGGCGCCGTAAATCGCGGAACCTCCGAGCCCGATCCCAATCGCGATAATCCCCATATTTTCCACGCTGGAATAGGCGAGCAAACGCTTGTAGTCTTTCTGACCGACCAGGAAAGCGGCTGCCACCCCGATGGACACAAAGCCCATGACGAGGAGCATCGAACGGGCGAACGCGCCCTCCCCCGCCGCGACGCACACTTGATAGAACCTGAGTATGCCCAAGAACGCACAGTTGAGCAGCGCACCCGAGAGGAGAGCCGAGACCGGCGAGGGAGCCTGGCTATGGGCATCCGGAAGCCACGTATGCAGCGGGGCAAGTCCCATCTTCGTGCCGTACCCGACGAGCGCTAGCAAGAACGCCACATCCACCCATAAACGCGGCAGCCGTGGACCAGCATTGATGAGTGCGGTCAAGCTCAATCCGGGAGAGTCGGCCGGACTTGCCGAAGCCGCGACACCCAGAAAGAATGTGCCGAGCAGTGCGACAGCAATACCGACCGAGCAGATCAATAAGTACTTCCATGCCGCTTCCAGTGCGGATCGGCGCCGGTAGAAATAGATCAGAGGGGCGCTAGCCAGGGTTGTCGCTTCAATGGCCGCCCACATCAGCGCCATGTTCCGGCTGACCGTCACTAGCGTCATCGCCGAAAGAAACCAGAGAAGGTTGGGAACAAACCGATAGAGCCCCGAGGGAGCGTCGTGGGTGCCCCGCAACAGATATTGGATACTATAGAATGATACGGCGAAGAAAACAATGCTTGTCAGGGATAGGAACAAAAGGCCCGCCGCGTCAACGCCCAGGAATGACCCGGAGGACAGGTCACCGGCGCTGAGCCACAGTGAGGTGGTCAAGCCGGCATGGATCACAGCCGACGCCAGCAGCGCGGTTAGTTGAAACCGCACACGACGGACGAAGAAGGTGATAACACCGGTTGCGGCGGGCAATCCCAGTAGCAGATAGAGACGCATGATCAATCCCGCAGGCTCGCCAGCGCGTCCGTGTCGATATCGTCGAACTCGCGGCTGATGTGATGAATCGCGATCCCCATGACAAACACGCCGACCAGGAGATCGAGCAGAACACCCAACTCGATGACAAATGGCAACGCGCGGGCGAGCGTGAGCCCAAAGATAAAGACACCGTTTTCAAGGACGAGATAACCGACCACCTGCGCGATGGCCATCTTGCGACCCACCAGCACCAGGAAGCCCATGAGGATGGTCGCCAAAGACGCCGGGACGAGAAGCGGTGATCCGATTGGCACGGGCAGCGGCAGCCTTTTCCCCATCCAGAAGCCCAGCGCGACCAGGAGCGCTCCCAGCACAACGGAGACATGCAGACTCACAAATGGCTCGGTCTCGCGCCGGACGTTCGCCTCCCGCATGGCCCGGGCGAGCAGCCAGGGGATCACGCCCGCCTTCAAGACCAGCGTCCCCACACTCATCAGTCCGATGTGAAACCATTGTTCCGCCGTGCTGTCCGCGTAGATGACCGGCGGCAGGAGTGCGAGCAGCACGCCTTGAAGTGCCGTGGCCCGGATACAGGATCCGAGCCGGCCGGTGGAAATAATATAGAGGTCAGTGACAATAATCGCCAGGAGCAACAGCGCCGATAGTGATGTCACCGGAGACCTCCCGCGAAAAGAATGGTCACTCCGAGTCCGCCCAGTACGGCCGCAGCGACCAGAAACTGGGGCACCCGCTGCAGGCGAAGCCGCGCGATAATGGATTCACAAGCGCCTACGAGCACCGCAACGACCAACTCGCCCACGCAGAACAGGCCCACACCCTGTGCTCCCAGCAAGACCGGTGCGGGCAAAACCAACTGCAAGAGTAATGCGCCAAACAGAAACAGCTTCATTGTGCTTCCATAGACGATGAATGCGAGGTCTGGTCCGCTGTGATCGAGGACCATCACTTCGTGGAGCATCGTGAGTTCGAGATGTGTCGCCGGATCGTCGACGGGGATGCGCGAGTTCTCAGCCAGAAGCACCACGGCCAGCCCAATGCAGGCAACGACGAGGACCGGAGCCATCTGGCCCCACGTGCCGGTGGCGAGCACGCCGAATGCCTCCTGCAGAGAGACCGAGTGGGCGAGGACGGCCAGAACGGCGAGAACGAGAAACAGGGCCGGTTCTGCCAAACTGGCAAAAGCGGCCTCGCGGCTGGCTCCCATTCCCTCAAAGCTCGACCCGGTATCCAGGGCGGCCGCCATGGTGAAAAACCGGCCGAGACCAAGAAGATAGGCGAACACGATCATGTCGCCGGCAAAGACGAACGTCGCACGATTTCCGCCGAAGGGAACGAGAAGCCCCGCGATCATGACCGTGGCGAGCGATACGATGGGTCCGGCGCGAAACACCCAAGTGGTGGCCGTGCTGTACACCGCTCCCTTGCGCAGCAATCGGTAAATATCATGGTATGTCTGGAGCAGCGGCGGTCCGCTCCGGCCGGCGAAAAACGCCTTGGTCTTCGTGATGGCCCCCAGCAGAAGTGGGGGCAACACGAGAAGAATCACCAGGTGGATGATGATATCGCGCATGCCTTATCCTCTCAGCCGTGCCAGCTGCCAGGCCAGCAGTACAACGAAGGTCAGTAGGATATAGGCCAGATAGATATTAATGTGACCATGCTGGATGATCCGCATGCGTCCCAGCGCCGCAACGATTTTCCGGGTCAGTGGGAGCAGAATGCGCTCACCCGCCAGATCGTCATAGTGGAGGTCATGGTGCGCGTGCGATGGAAAGTATCCGGACGGACCGTCCTGATGCACACGTCGGCGAAGAAGCATCGCGAACGGTTCCAGCAAGGGGCTGGCAAAAGATGCCGCCGTGTACTGCATCCGCGGGGTGGTTGCGGGATACCCGCAGCCCCATGTCGGCGTCGTTCGAATCTCGCGGCCACGCAAAAGACTCCACCGCAGCAGAGCCAGCGTCAGAGTCAAACCGGCGAGAATCGCCGCAACCAGCGCAATGGGACCCACAGCGGTAGCGAGATCGCCGGCGGTTGCTTCCTGTCCGACCAGCAATTTCGCCGGTTCGGCCACAATGCGCACGGCTCCCTGGGGCCAGAAGCCGATGGCGATGCAGGCCGCGGCGCCAGCCACGGTAGCCAGACGCATTGACAGGGGGGCCCCGTGCGCGTGCTCGGCCTCTGGACTCCGGGGAGCGCCGAGAAACACGACACCGAAAACTTTCACAAAACAGGCAACCGCAAGGCCGCCGATGAGGGACAGGGCCGTCAGAGCCACCACCGCCGCAATCGCGCCTGCACCGGAGAGCGTGAAACCGGATCGAAACGCGCCATAATAAATGAGCCACTCGCTGACGAAGCCATTGAGCGGAGGAAGGCCGCAGATCGCAACCGCGCCGATCAGGAAGGTCGTCCCGGTCAGCTTCATGTGGCGGTACAAGCCGCCGAGTTTGTCAATGTCGCGCGTGCCCGTGGCATGGAGCACGCTCCCGGCACAATGGAATAGTAACCCTTTGAAGAGGCCGTGATTCAGCACATGAAGAAGCGCGCCAGCATAGCCGGCGAACGCGAGCGCGGGATTCCGAAACGCCTGTCCGATCAGGCCGACCCCGATGCCGAGTGCAATGATACCGATATTCTCGATACTATGATAGGCCAGCAGCCGTTTGAGGTCGTGCTGGGCGAGGGCGTAGATAACGCCGATGATACCCGACACAGCGCCGATGGCCACCACAAGCCCTCCCCACCAGATGGGAGGGGGACCGAGGAAGGTCAGCGTACGGAGAATCCCATAGATGCCCATCTTGATCATGACGCCCGACATCAATGCGGACACGTGGCTCGGTGCGGCGGGGTGAGCGTCCGGCAGCCAGATGTGCATGGGCCAGAATCCGGCCTTGGTGCCAAATCCGATGAGGGCCAGAACGAGCGCCGTCGCTCCGACTGCGTGCGGCCACGATTGATGCTGTGCAAAACCCCCGAAGTCGAATGAGGCGCCTCCCGTCTCATGCGACAGGAAAGCGAAGAGAACGAACACAAACACGACGCTGACATGCGAGGCAATCAAGTACGTGAATCCCGCCCGGCGGACTTCGTCTCGCTGGTCTTCGAATGTGACCAGAAAATATGACGCCATGGTCATGATTTCCCATGCCATGAGGAACAAAACCGCGTCACGGGCGACGACCACGACGATCATCGAGACGATGAGAAGATTGAAGAAGAACGCGGGGAGGGCCAGATTACGCTCCCGATAGGATCCCATGTAGCCCACCGCGTACAGCGCGGAGAGTCCCGAGACGACATAGATGCAAAGAAGAAAGAAAATCGACAGGGCATCAACACCGACGTGGAACTCCCCGACAGGAAGATGCCACGCCGCCCGGACAATTTCCTCCGGTGCACCGCTGACCAAAGCATATACGCTGGCAGCCAGCCCCATTACGCACCCGATCACGGCGCCGGCGCTCGCGACAGCGGTCGCGAAGCGCGGGGAGCGATATAACAGAAGAGAGGCCACGCCACTGGCGAACAGCAGTGCCAACGACGTCGCCACGACAGAAAGCAGGGTCATGGAACGTCCAAACCGGATGGGTTGCCGTTGTCTGGTGGTGGGGCAGGCGCGCGCAAACGACCAAGAAAGTCGAGGATCTTCTCCTGGGGTGCATGTTGCTGCAGCAGTTCCTGGAATGCCGGATCATGGACCGCAAACGCGATCTGTGAGAGCAACTGGAGATGTGTACGCACCGTTGGACTGAGGAGGAGAAAGAGCACGTGCACCGGTTGTCCATCGATGGCCTTGAAATCGACGGGGTTTGCCAGAAAGCAGAGAAGGACTCGTGGATCGCTCAGGCCGAGGATCAGAGGGTTACGCGGGTGTGGCAGTGCAATTCCATCACCGAGTCCTGTCGAGGACAGAGCCTCCCGGCGCAGGAGGAGCGACGCGAGGAGTGCGCGATCGACGGTTGCCGGAATACCGGGCAGTGTTGCGGCGGCAGCCAGGACTTCCTCACGGGTCCCGCCGGGGACTTGATGATAGACGCCGCCGCACTGCATGGCCGCCTGCAAATTCGCTGTCTGGCTCCCATCAGTGGTCGTGGCGAAAAGCTCCGGCGAAACCCGTATCTTCCGCACCGCAACCCATTCCTGCAGCGCCACGCGATTCAGGCGGTATTGATCCTCGAGACGCTGCGCCGGCAGCGTGCCCTCGTGAATCCAGCGGTAGATTGTTCCTTCGGAAACTTCCAGCAGCCGGGCTGCTTCGCGCACACTCAAGTCCATGATAATGTCCTGCGCCCGCCAATCTGAGAGGACGCCCCCCTGATACGGGCGGGAATCTTGCGAGAATGTGCCGCCATGTCAAGAGCGGGTTGGAGAGAGTCGTGCGTTACGGAGAGCACATTACATTTGCAGGCAAAAGGGAGGCGTTTTCTCATGCTGTTCTCCGCTGCACGACCGCCATCCAGGACATGGGAGCACACAGTCGGCCTTATGGGCATACGCCTTCCCTTTCCCCATCGAAGGGCGCGCACTTTTCGCGGGTCATCCAATCCTCCAATCGGCCGATATAGGTGTCAGGTGGGCGGCGGTAACGCTCACGGGCATACCAACGCAAGAACGCGACGGCGGGTCACGTGCGCTATGAGTCACGAACATGCACAACTGCCTGAAGCCGCCACATCCGATTCTGGCGGCCATTCACCTGACGACTTTCTGATTGCGCTGCGTCCGCACGTCGAGGTTCGGGTCGCACCGGCGGGCACGATCTTGTTTGCAGAAGGGGCGCCCGGCGACTGCGCCTACGTCGTCAGTTCCGGAAGTGTCCTGATTGCCAAAGAGCAGCTGAGTTCGACGGCCGCTCTGGCACACCGTGGGCCGGGGGACATTATCGGCGAAATGGCGTTGATCGACGAGTCTCCCCGTTTTGCGTCAGCTGTTTGTGAGACTGTGTGTGAACTGCTTGTCTTGTCCCGTGCCCGTTTCTTCGGGATACTCACATCCCGTCCAGACATCGCCGCGGGCGTTCTGAAGATGATGACCGCGCGGATCCGCGAGGCCGACGTGAAGCGTCTCCGGGAGACGGAGGCGGTCAACGAGGACCTGCGTTCGGCCCGGGCCCGCCTCGAAGCAGCCCTCATCCACCGCGACCGGATCATCTCGGTCTCGCCGTACCCGATCATTGTGACCGACTCGCAGAACCGCATCAATCTGTACAATCCGGAGGCAGAAGTCCTGCTGGGGCACGCGACGCAAGCGGACTTGTGGAAATGCGTCGTGCCGTGCGACACCGCCGTGCCCGCGCAGGCCGAAGCGATGCTCCAGAGCGGGACAACATGGCGCGCGGAAATCGAGGTCGCTGGGCTGCATCACCGGGGGCTGCTCTGCAAGGTCACGGCTGTTCCGATCCCCGATTCGGGGAATGGGAAAACCTCCCGCCTGTGGGTGTTCGAGGATGTGACGGAAATGCGGACACTCCAGAAACAGGCGGTGGAGCAGTACGGTCTGGCAATGAAGGGCGAGATGGCCGGCGAGATTGCACACGAACTGAATAACTATCTCGCGGTACTCTCCGGCAATGCCGAGCTCCTGCCTGTCCGCCTGAAGAAAAACGATCCGACCCTGGTGGACCGGACGCTCGAGAACATCAACCAGGCCATTGTCCAGATGACCGTGTTTACGGATGGTCTCCTCCGTTCCCGTCACCCACAGGGGCAACGGGCCACGATTGACCTGAACGAATTTGTCGCGAACCAGATTGTTTTTCTCCGTCCGCAGAAACGCTTCAAGAAGCTGGTGATCACGACGGACCTGCAATCAGGGCTGCCGCCGTTGGAATGTGACCCTTCCGGTCTTCAGCAGGTGATATACAATCTCATTCTGAACGCGTCCGATGCTTTGATCGGCGCCGCCATTCCCAACCCAACGGTCTTCATCACGACACGTCACGATCCTGATCACGGTGAGGTCTGCCTGATCGTGGGCGATAATGGTCCCGGCATCCCACCGGAGATCAAGCCGCGGCTCTTCATGGAACGGGTCACATCCAAACCGACCGGGCATGGATTCGGCACGCTGACCATCTTGCGGATTGTGCAGGAACATCGCGGCCAAATTACTGCAGGCCAGCGGGCCGGCGGCGGCGCCGAGTTTGTCATCACCCTCCCCGCCAGCGCGATCCCTCTGACCACGGAGTAGCCAGTGGACCTCATGTGGTTCCTCATGATGGCCCATCTGACGGGTGACTATGGTCTCCAGTCCGACCGCATGGCAGAGAGGAAGCGCACGTCGGTCTCGGTTTTGACCGCACACGTGCTGATCTATACAGCCACCGTCGGGCTGACTCTGTGGATTTATGGGGCAGTCACGTCGTCGTACCGGTTCTGGAGTCTGCTCCTGCTCGCCATCCTGTCGGGGCTGTTTGTCACGCATTGGTCTCAGGACTACCTCAAGGGCCGATTCTTCCGTTCGCGGCAGGCCTATTATCTGGATCAGGTCCTCCACGTCGCGGCACTCTTTGCCATTCGCTGGCTGGTGACATGACATCTGTTGATGTCCCCACGTCACGATTGGGCTGCCTGTCGCCGCGCCGCTTGCGTGTCACCGGTGATCCCCCGGAATTCCGTCGCGTTGCCGGTGTGGTGATGTTTGCCGACATCGCGGGTTTCACTGCCATGACGGAAACAGCCCGTCGGCGAGAGGGCGCACGGGGCATTGAGCAATTGACTGTCCGCCTGAATAGCATCTTTGCCGAACTTGTGACGACTGTCCACGCGGCCGGCGGAGACGTGCTGAAATTCGGGGGTGATGCCCTTCTCGTGGCTTTTGATCGCGAGGGCGAACCGTGCCCCCAGACCGTGCGCCGGGCGGTCTGGTGCGCCGACCGTCTTCACCGGATTATCAAAGGTCAGCGCCGCAAGCACGCCGGACGGCTGTCCCTCCATGTCGGTCTTGCCGCCGGAGAATGGACAGAGATCGTTGTCGGCAGACCCGGCCAGCGGCGCGAACATTTCGTTAATGGCGAAGGCATTAGCCAGGCCATGCATGCGGCCGCTGCGGCTGCTCCCGGCACATGTAATCTCCGTGGTTTGGCGTCAGACTGGCCGGGGGATACACCTGCCATGCGGTCGTGGCAGAGGCGCGGGGAATGGCGGCTTATCCTCCCACGACAGACATGGGAGAATGACGTCCCGGTTGTGCCGCAAGCGGACACGTCCGCCAATGATGTGCTGGCCGACTTCGTCGCGCCGCAGTTGCGCGCACAACTCGCGCAGCCTGATTTTGCCCCGTTGTCCTTTGGTGAGCATCGTCGCGTGAGCACTCTTTTTGCTTTCTGGCATCCGCCCACCGGAGAATCGCGAAGGGCCGGTCTGAGTCTGTGGCATGATGTGTTCCGCGCCGTTGACGAAGTTACGGAGGCCACCGGCGGCCTGTGGGCTCGCAGCGATCCGGGAGGCGGCTACCAGAAGATACTCATTCTGTTCGGCGCGCCCACGTCCGCCGATGATGATGTGGATCGCGCGCTTGAATGCGCCGGACTGTTGCGCAAGCGTTTCCGTTTTCTCGGCCGGAGCCATCGTCGTCTCCGTGTCGGCTTGGGACTGACGACGGCCACTGTGTTTTCCGGATATGTCGGCGGGCCGGACCGCTTCGAGTTCACCGTGATGGGCGACGGAGTGAATCTGGCGGCACGGCTGGCCGCCAGCGCTCCGAAAGGGATTGTGCTGACCGACCGGTCGACCCGCCTCGCGGCCGGACGGTGGCGTTTCACACCGGGGCCAGAGTTAAAACTGAAAGGTGTCCGGGGACCGGTGGCGACATTCCAACTGAGCGGTCGTATTGACACGGATGCCACCCGTGTGGATGAGCTGGTCGAGCATCCGGCGGCGCTCGACTCGGGGCTGCGCATCTGGGAACGAACGCGGGACGGTCCGATCAGAATTGAAGTGTGTTCTCCCGCCGATGGCCGCCGCTTTGTGTCCCAATTCGTGCGACGACTCGACCTCGCAGATCATGCGGTGGCGCGATTCCGTTTTCTTCCGGACGATGGCGCCCACCCGCACGGCGGGTTGCGCCGCTTTCTGCTTTGGCGCGCTGGCGTTGACAACGGTGAGGGATTACGTGCACAGCTCGCGGCAAACGGTCGCGAACAAACCTGGCATCATCTTGCTCCGATCTATGGACCAGAGCAGCAACTGGCAGAGGTCCTGAGCCATGCCGGGATTGACGCATGGGTGGAGAGAACCGCTACCTTGACAGCCAGTACCGGTCTGCTGGCCGTGGCGGACGATGGCCCCACAGTGATTGTGCTCGAGCAGACAGAGTGTCTGTCGGACATCGACCGCCGTGTATTCGAGCGGCTCGCCTCCCTTCCCGTCAATCGACCGCGGTTCATCATGGTTCACCAAAGCGCGGGCGGCAGGGCCGATGACGAGACCATTCTTTTGGGGCCAGTCTCCAAGCGAGAATTGCAGTCGTATATCGAACAGCTTATGCCCGCCGGGGCGCCTTCCGCACAATTGCTCGATTGGCTGTACGAACGTTCGGGAGGAATGGCGCGTATCGCCCGTCTGTATGTCGAACACCTGCAGAACAACGGTCTGCTCGTGAGCAAACGAGGGCGGCGGCGCCTCTGGTATCTTTCCTGTGTCCGCGAGGCAGCTTTGCCCGATGTCTTGCGTGCGCATCATCTTCAGAGTATCGACCATCTGCCGCATTCCGCGGGTATGGTCGCGCGCGCGCTGGCCGTATTGGGTGACGGCACACCGATTGAAGCCCTCGAGTTCCTTTGCCGATCATTCATGGCTCTTCAGGCCATCCGTATGGCTGTGGAGACACTGAGAACAGAGGGTATCACCGAGCAGGGCGACGGAGTCTCGTTTGCCGACCCGTCCGTCCGCCGCGCGGTGTACGAGACCATCTCCTTCGCCGTGCGCGAGCGCTGGCATCGCCGGGCGGCGCAATACTGGCGATCACGGGGGGTGCACGGATCAGTCGCGGCCGCCGAACATCTCTTTGCGGCGCGGGATCCCTCTTGTCTGCCGGGTCTGGAAAAAGCTGCCCAGCGAGCGCACCGATTGTGGCTCCTGGATCGGTCCCGTCATCTTTATCGCTGGGCCCTGCTGGCGGCCAGTGGCCGATGTGATCCAGAGTATGCCAAAGCGCTTCCCCCTCTATCCCATGATCTTGACGATCGTCTGCGTCGTCTGCTCAAACCATTTGCTGAAGTCCTGCAGCTTCAAGGCCTCTATCCGGAGGCACGACGTGTCTACCAGCGTTTGGCTCTCGATGCCGCCCGCAGACATCGCCGGGCGGATCAGGGAGAGAACCTGCTGGCGGTCGCCCGCATCGAGTGGTTCTCGGGACGATACCGGCAGGCCCTGCGCCAGACATCGCGCGTACTCCACGTGGCTGCAGCCAGCCGGACAAGACGTCTGGCTGCACAGGCACATTTCCTGATTGGTGAAACCGCCCGGCGCACCGGCGGCATGCGTCGTGCCCAGCAGGCACTGGAGCATGCGGCCCATCTGTTTGAGCAAGTGCAAGATGGTGGCGCCTACGCCGATGCCCTGAACGCGCTGGGATTGGTCCATTGGAATTGCGGCCGGCTGGATGTCGCGCAGCAATGCTTCCTGAACGCCCTTCGCGCATCCGGTCGTTCATCGCAGACAGGTGATCCCGCCAAGCGCGGTCAAATGGCCAACAATCTCGGCATTCTCATGGAGGAGCGGGGCCGGTTGCATGCCGCGGAGCGGTACTATTGCAGGGCATTCGACGTGTTTACTCGTCTGGGTCACCGGCGGAACCGTGGCTACAGCCTGGGGAATCTGGCGAATCTGTACCGTCATGGGGCGCGCTACGAGCATGCGCGTGCGGCCTACGACGAGGTGGAACTGGAACTGCTCTCCATCGGGGAACGGCATGCTGCCGCCTATACGGCTGGAAATCGTGGTGATCTCGCGCGCGATTTTGGCGACTGGACAGGGGCTCTGGTACTCTATCAACGCGCTCTGCACTTCGCCTCTCATGTCGGCGATGCCGATCTGATCGCCGAATCATACTGCCGTTTGGCGGAGATCCAACTGGCGAAACGAGGCGACGGAGAAGTGATTCGGCTACTGCGAAGAGCGTCGCGGGCCGCCGAAAAGGCCCACTCGCGCGAGTTTGCCATCCGGGTGCGCTTGCTAAAGGCGGAGCTCAACCTTGCCCGTGGACGTGACGCTGTGGCTATGGCTGGTTTCACGGAATCGGAACGGGACGCGGCCGATGCGGGTTTGCTCCTCTATCTTCTGTGGGCATGGTATGGACTGGGGCGGTGCCTGCTCAATGAGGGTCGAATGAAGGAGGCCATGCGTACCGTCCATCGGGGTCTGAAAAATGCTCACGGCTCCGGGTATCGGTGGTGGGAGTTGCGCTTCGCGGTTCTGGGAGCGCAGATAGAGAGTGGGAGAACGACCAGTGGGGACGTTTCCATTGCTGGCCGGGAGAATATGCACGAAAGAATGGCCGCATTAACCGCGGCCATCGAAGCCACCATCGGCGATCCCGCCGTTCGGGCAGCGTTCGCACGGCTGCCCCTGATCGTTTCAGCTGCGATGCTGCGCCCCGGCAACGTGTTCTCGATGGCTGCCGGGGAAACGTGATGCGAGGACTGAAATAACTGGCCGCGTCCGCGCGCAGGAACCCGTCATTCGTGACCGCTACCGGCCCTCTGCCCACACGACGGATGAGTCAGCGCCTGTGGTTGTGACGCTCGCGGCGAAAGCGTCGCGCGGATCGCTCTTGATGTTGCTCCCGCCTCCCGCCGTGGCCGGATTGGTCGAGGTAAGTGGATTGTCATGGCCGCAGCCCAACATCAGGGACATGCTGCAAAGTACGGCGGCGAAAATAACACCGCCCGTCAGCAATTTTCTCGTTTGGTTCATCCTGGCTCCTTTCGTCGCAATCGACATTTTGGGATCTTATTGTCCACCTCTCGAACTTTGGTGGTCCTCCCGACCAGGCTTATACTACTGCAACGTAGTTGCCCAGTTTGTCCGGAAAATGCCCAGACGTGGAACCCCTTGCAGTCCAAGGAGATTTAGCGTCCGACCGGTGTGGCTGCTCAGAGGCTGAGCAGCGCTGTGGCTGAACGCTTCGGCACTTGTATTGGGGGACGCCAACAGTTACTGGGACGTGTCCCCCGCCCGTTGTCAGAACCCTGTGATCGTTATGCGGATGTTGAAGAACTCCGACCAAGAGGGCGAGGGGTGTCCGGTGATGTTCTCGTCCCGCGCTCATCGACGGTTGCGGGTCCGAAGCGGACCAGAGAGAGCAGGGAATGACCCGCCATCGGAACGGGTGTAACCACGCTCACGACCGGGCCCGATACGCCGTTGCCCGGCGATACTTGCCTTCCGAACGCACCATCATCTTTTCCATGATGAACTCGCGCCGCAAGGTGCAGAAGTCCGGGTGGAAGCGCGACAGGATCTTGTTGACTTCGGCTTCCTCATAGACCTTTCCGGGCTCGAATTCGTCAAGAAGACGTTCCAGCACAAACACCCGCTTCTTGCGCTGCGCCGGAATCTCGAGCAAGCGGCCGTCTTTGAAAAACGCCCGCGCGGCCTTGGCGCGCGCGTCGGGACGATTCTGGTTGGATCGTGCCTCGAGCCATGCCAGCAGCTGATGCTCGGCCACGCGCCAGTCTTTGCCGATCTTGTATGCCGGAATCTCCCCAGTTTGTAGCTTGCGGACAACGACCTGCTGGTTGAGTTTGAGTTTCTCCGCCACTTCGGCTGAGGTGAGAAATGTCATGTCGGCAGTGCTGATTTTTGTCATTGGGGGCTCCTTTTTGGACATATGTACGTTTCATAACTATAATGTACTTTAACGTTGTTTTACGGAGTTTTGTTTGCTTTGCTGCTCGCTGCTTAGGACCGTCGGGGCATTGACTTGTGCAACCTGTTGTATTTCTGTATGTAACAAGCATGGCCATGTCCTGAGATCGGGGTGGCTTGAAGGTGCATAATGACAGCGATGTTCAAGTCCCGCGAACCCGAGTCCAGTCAGCCGCCTGCAGAGGTCGACCGTCTGAGGGAAGAGAACCAGCGGCTGCATCGGGCGGTCGAAGAGCTTTCGATACTGAATGAGATCGCCTTGGCGATCAATTCCACGATGGAGCCCGAGCAGATCAACGAGCTGCTTGTGGCCAAGTGTGTCAAGCGGCTGGGAGTCGAGCAGGGAAGCATTCACTTGTTCGGGGAGAGAGATACGGACCCGACGAAGACACTGGTGCGTGTCATGGCGCCGAGCCAGGACGGTCTGCCGATGCGTCTGGGAATCCAGCTCACGGGCTGGATGCACAAGCACCGGCGTCCACTCTTGATCAATGACCTTGCCACCGACGAACGTTTTTCCGCGTCGGATACCCATGATCTGCCGATCAAGTCGGTTCTCACCGTTCCGCTCGAATTAAAGGGACGGCTGATTGGCATTCTGAATTTGTTCAACAAGAATCAGGGTACTTTTACATCCGAGGATTCGCGTCTGGTGGCGATCATCGCCTCACAATGTGCGCAGGTCATCGAGAATGCGCGGCTGTACACCGAAGAGGTGAAGCTCAAACGGCTGCAGGAGGATCTGCGCAACGCCACCCAGATTCAACAGATGCTCCTGCCGCGCACACCGCCGCAGATCCCCGGGGTCGATGTGGCGGGTGTTTCGCATCCAGCGCGCGACGTGGGCGGGGACTATTTTGATTACATCGATCTGGGGAACAACCGGTGGGGAATCGTGGTTGGCGACGTCTCTGGCAAGGGCATGCCGGCCGCGCTGCTCATGGCCAACCTGCAGGCCACGGTTCGCGGCTGCGCACGCAGCTCCCTTTCGGTCGCCGACTGTGTGTCGGCGGTCAACCGGCTGCTGCTCGGTTCGACGGATTCCAAGACATTTGTCACGCTGTTCTACGGTGTCTTCGACGCCGCGGCGCGCACGCTGGCCTACTGTAACGCTGGCCACAATCCGCCGTATCGTTTCCGTGCCGGCAACGAGATGGACACGTTACAGACTGGCGGGCCGATTGTCGCGGCATTCGGCTGGTCAAATTACGAGGAAGAAACAATCGTCCTTGGCCCGAATGAGCGGCTGGTCATTTTCACCGATGGTGTGACGGAAGCAGCCAACCCGGCGGATGAGCAGTTCGGGGAGACGCGGCTCGAAGAACTGCTGTGTCAGGAGTCGGGCGCCAGCGCCGGTGTCACGATCGAGCATGTGCTGGACGCGGTGCTGAAGTTCCAAGGTGATGCACCCGTGGCAGACGATATCACGCTGGTGTGTCTGCGAACGTGATGGACAATGATGAACACAATTCTCATCGCCTCTCTTTGCCTCATCTGGGGTTCCACCTGGGCGGTGATCAAGATCGGCTTGGGAGAGGCGCCGCCATTCTACAGCGCCGCCTTCCGCTTCCTGCTGTCGATGCTTGTGCTCGGCGTCGTTCTGTGGCTGGGGCGGCGGTCCCTGCCGCGCGATCGGGGCATTCTGCGCTGGATATTGATCCCCGGATTCTTCATGTATTTCGGTTCTTACGCAGCGGTATACTATGCAGAGCAGTACATCGACTCGGCCCTTGCGGCGATCCTGTTCGGCTCATTCCCCTTCTTTGTCGCAATTGGTGCGCACTTTTACCTGCCGGGCGAACGTCTGTCGTGGCTGAAAATGCTGGGGCTGATGGTCGGTTTCACCGGCATCGTTGTGATCTTGGGCGGGGGCGTGTCCGCGACCGATTCGGTCAAACTGTGGGCGATGGGCATCATGCTTCTTTCCCCCCTCTCGTCGGCGATTGCCTCGGTGCTGGTCAAACGTCACCTCACCAGAGAAGATCCATTGGCCGTCAACTTCCTGCAGATGCTTTTCGGGGTTATCCTCTTGTTTCCCCTCGCAATGATCCGTGAGAACTTCGCCGACTTTCATTGGACCGTCAAGTCTGTGTCTGCGGTCACATTCCTCGCGGTCTTTGGCTCCGCCTTCGCCTTTGTCACCTACTATCATCTCCTCAGAACAATGGAAGCGGTCAAACTATCCTTGATCGCGTTTGTGACGCCGGTGGTGGCGGCCTGCCTGGGGTGGCTGGTTTTCGGCGAGCGATTCACTCTGGCGACGGTCATCGGTACCATTCTGGTTTTCGCAGGGATTTGGATCGTCAATATCCTGGCCGCCAGCACGAAAAGTGTACCGGCCTGGTCGGTACGGTAAAGGCTTGACAGAGTGCCGGAGTGGCTTAATGAGCAATTGCCCCATTCTATAGATCGTATCCGAAACTGAAGTAGAACTTGGAATTTCCCCGTTGGGTGATTCCGCCCAGGATCTGCAGGGGTCCCAGCGGTGTGTCGAATTCGAGTCCGCCGCCGAACCCGTATTGGAGATCACGCGGCAGGTCGATGTGGGCGAGGTGATCCCAAACCGCGCCCGCGTCGAAGCGGGTCATCAGATAACTACGGGAGAAGAAACGGTAGTGCATTCCCAGCGATCCGGCAGCCAGCCGGTCGCCGCGCCATTCGTCTTCGTTAAGCCCCATGAATGACCGCCGCCCGCCCAGCGTGAATTGCTCGTAGTCGGGCAGATGGCGTTCGGCCGTGGCGAATCGCGCCCTGATCTCAAAAGTCAGGCGTCGCTGCAGTGGCACGGCCCAAATGCCCAGTCCCTCAAAAGTGCGGAACGTGACCTTGCCACCCAAGAATTTGTCGGCCCAGCGCAACGACGCTGACAGGCGCCGCCCACGGGTGGGAAAGTCCGCATTGTCCAGATCATCCAGCCGGGCGGACACGGTCAGGAGAGAGAAACGGATCCGAGTAGAGGAAGAATCCGCGCTGTGCGACAGGTCAAGCCGCTCGACATCACCGTTGATCGCCATCTGAGCCGCGCGGGAAATGTTCTGGCCGAAGAAGAAGCGGGCGCCCAGGCGCTCTGTTGTGAAGGTGCCCGTTTGCTGGTGATCTTGCCACAGGCGTTGTTCATGACGCTGGCGGTATCCGGTCACGGCCGCGGTCAGATAGGTGCGGAATATGCGGTCGGTCTTGGCACGCAGGAAAAACCAGTCCCGTCGTGGCGCATACTGTGCGTGAATCGTCAGTTCATTCCCCAGACCGAAAAGGTTGATGTTCACAAGTTCCAGAAACCCCTCGGTCTGATACTCCAGGTCATGGTGCAACCCCAGGCGAATGGCGTCTGTCGTCTTTTCGGTAACCTTCAATCGCAGTTGCGGGCCAGCCGTTGTACGGACAACCTCTGTCGAGACCTGTTCAAAGAGGCCAGAGGCATGCAAGTCGGTCAGTCCCCGCTCGATGAACTTCGAATTGTAGGGAGCCCCCTTCTTCAGCGGGAAACTGCGGAGGACGACCCAGCTCTTGACGCGGCGGTTTCCCATCAACTGGATCCCGGCCAGCGGACCTTCGTCGATCTTGACCGACAGCGTCCCGGAGGAATCCAGCGACGCGGCCGCAATGTCGGCGAGGCCGTACCCCCGCGCCGCATAGAAGGAGACAATCCGTGCGAGCGCCGTGGCGATGACTGGTGTTCCATGGCGTTTTTCCACCGGCAGCGCCATCACACGGAGGAGAACTGAGTCGCCGAAGACTGTGGCGCCCTCGAGGCGGACCCGTCGCAGGATCGGGGGACGTTGCCCGGTCAACAGCCATTTCATTTCCCCTTGGGGGCTGGCCGCGACGAGCGCGACCGAGATCGTGTCAAACCACCCCTGTGCGACCGCACTTTCGGCAAGTTGTGATACATCTGCAGATCTCTGAGGAAACGCCGACATGAGCATGACCCGCAGCTGGGGAGGAAAATCGTCAGGCGATATATTCCCGGCCAGAGTCATCGGAGCAGTGACTGGGGCATCGCCCGAGTCTCCCAGCGACTGCGACCGGTGATAATCTGCCATGATTCTCTGTGCAGTTCGCCTGCCCTCCTGATACCCCAGTGCAATCAGCGTGTCGATGGCGGTGAAGCCGATGCTGGCAATGCTGCCAACATCGGGTGAGCACACATAGTCTGCAGCATTTAGGGCACTGTTCAACAGAGCGGCCGTCATTACGGTCGTGGCCTGGTTTGCCATTGCATACGGGTTATCCAGTTGATCGACCCGTTCCAACCGGCTGGCCGTGTTCACGGCGACAACAGGGCAGGCCGAGAGTTCGTGTGCCAGATCGACCGGCAGCGGATCCACCAGTCCGCCGTCCACGAAGAGAAGCGAATCCTGCTGCAACGGCGAGACCGCCAGGGGGAAAGCCATCGCAGCCCGCATCGCGAACGCCAGCTCACCCTTAGTGAAGACGGTGCGCCGGCCCGAGACCAGTTCGGTGGCCACCGCCCGAAAACGCACAGGCAGGCGGTCGAAATCTGAACCACACCGGTAAGTGGCGCCCTGCGTCAAGTTCGACAGATAATTGTACAGCGCCTGCCCTGACGTGGCTCCGGTCGGCCACTGCGGACGGAAGTGGCGCAGGGGAATGGAGACAAACCAATTCGCCGCCTTGTCCTTTTGCGACAGCAACAACTTGGCACGTGGCGGCGTGTTCTGAAGCAACTCACTCCACTGCACGGAACGTGCCAGTACTGCCAGCGAATCTGGATCGATGCCAGACGCATACAACCCTCCCACGATTGCGCCCATGGACACGCCACAAAGCACATCGATGGAAATACCGGCCTCATCAAGTGCGTGCAGAACGCCGATTTGAGCCAGCCCCCGTGCGCCTCCACCG
Source organism: Candidatus Zixiibacteriota bacterium (assembly GCA_036170655.1). Lineage (GTDB taxonomy): Bacteria > Zixibacteria > MSB-5A5 > WJJR01 > WJJR01 > JACRMA01. The sequence continues at coordinate 34,337 of JAVHPP010000063.1, forward strand.
GACAGGGCCAGAGCCACTCGAGGATGCCCCGGTGTGCGCCAGTAATTTCCGTGAATCTGATCCATGATGCCCGGCGAGTGGAACGAAAAGGGAGGGGGATGCGACTCCTGCGCATTCACCGGGGAAACAGCGTGAACTCCCAGTGCCAGCCCCACGGTCACCGCCATTCGCAAGATTGCCAAAAGCGGCCTCGCAGGCGCATTGCTGACCGGACGGTGTCTCACTGTTGTGGGTCGCTGGGGTGGATTCGGTATGATCGGGTTAGCGCTTGATCGCCGCTTCCTGCACAAGGTATCTTCCCGGCCCGGCCGGAGGCGCGTGTTTCGGGGCGGGTAACGTCTCAGGCGACCAATTCTATGACCCAAGTCGCCGCTCCGAAGTGAAAATCTTCGAAATCCAGTGGCCGGATTGATGACACGGATACCGATGAAAGTCGTCTTCACCACATCTGTATCGCGCCGGGTGGCTTGGGCGTATGCGGTTCTCGTGCTTGCCGTCTCATCGCTACCATCGGCGCGTCTCCCGGATCTTGGCGTTCACAATATCGATAAAGCGCTGCACTTTGTCCAATACGGCGTCCTCGGCTATCTGGTCGCACGTGGGTGGGGACCGGGACGTCAGGCGGGCCCCTTCCGTCTGGGTCAATGGCTACCGGCCATCCTTCTCCTGATCTTTGCCGGTCTGGATGAACTGCACCAACGGTGGATTCCCGGGCGCACACCCGAATGGTGGGACTGGGCGTCTGACTCTTCCGGGATCATGCTCTGCTACATGGCTGGCTTCCTGAGCAATCGGCGGACCCGTGCTGCATAAGACAGTCATGGCGAACGACGCGAAGCAATCTCACCACCGGGATAGTTCGGACAATCCGGACGGGATTTTTTCAACACTTCTCGCGCGCTGGCTTGCGAAACATTCGATCGGAGGCCATGCTGTTGCGTATACTGCTGCCATTGAGCATTCGTGATCTCCATGCTGGCAGGGTTCGGGAATGGGTGATGCGGGCCCGCAATGATTGATCGATTTGACGGCAAGATTGCCTTGATCACCGGCGCCGGATCGGGTATCGGGCAGGGGATCGCCTTGCGACTGGCCCGCGAAGGGGCGCATGTGATTCTCCACGGGCGTACTGAAGAGAGATTGGCGGAGACGGCGGCGCTCATGGGCGGTGTCGTGGATTGCGAGGCGGCAGATCTGGGTAATCACGACCAGACGCTGAGCATGGCGTCCCGAATCACTGAACGTCTTGGCCGGCTCGATATTCTGGTCAACAGTGCGGGACTGTATGCCACCGGACCATCTGAGGAACTTGCCCCCGTGGATTTCGAGGCGATCCTGCGGGTGAATCTCGTGGGTCTGGTGCATCTGACCCGTTTGCTGCGGCCTCTATTGCGGCAGGGCAGACCGTCGGGCGTTGTCATCAATATCTCGTCGACTTTGACGAAATCACCGCAGGCAGGAACCCTGGCGTACTCCACGTCGAAGGCGGCTCTGGTCACGGCCACGGAAACGCTGGCGGCAGAGTGGGGACCTGGGATACGTGTGAATTGTGTGAGCCTCGGGATCATCGATACCCCACTCCATCATAAAGCAGGGCGGGCGGAGACCGACTTGAAACTGTTCTTCGACACGACGGCCGCGCGGCTTCCAATGCAGCGGATCGGTCAGCCGGACGATGTCGCCTCCGCGGTCGCCTTTCTGGCATCGGATGAAGCTGCTTGGATTACCGGCGCAACCCTGGTTGTAGATGGCGGGCTGAGTGTCTCGCTCCAGTGATATTCCGAGGTCGCTGTCACCAGACATCCCCCGGTCACGCTTCGGATCGCTGGCCAGCAGGATGCGTGACCGGACTGCCCTGTCTGCACGGACACGGTTCGACATGGAAGCCATCTACAAGCTGGCAAAGCCGTGGAGATACTTCAACATCAGCGTTCTCTGGATTGCCTATTACCCTTACCTGACACGGTTGTTGTACTACCTGCGCGTGCGTCATGAGGCTGTCACCGTTCTTTCGCTGGTCTTCGGCCTGTCGGGTGCGGCCGTTCTCTGGCGTGCACACTCGACCGCTGCGCTTGTCTTAGCCGCTCTGCTGATCCATTTCAAGGATGCGTTGGATGCCTGCGATGGCTCACTGGCACGCCTGACTGGAACCGGCCACCGTGTCGGACGGTTCTTGGACACGATTGGCGACGGTATCGCCTACACCGCCCTGATCGGGGCCGTTGCCGGGTATGGAATTGCGCGCGGCCTGCCCATCATTGGGACGCTGGCATGGGCGACGCTGACCTGGGTCAGCCTGTTCCTGCAGTGTTCTTACTTCAACTATTACCAACTGCGGTACACCGAACAGGCGGGTGGGCATACACTCAGCCGGTTGGACGAGAGGGCCGATTCTGCAGATACCAGTGCACCGGGGGAACGACAATCCCGCATGTTGGGCGTTCTCCAACCGGTCTACAATCTGTGGTTTGGCTGGCAGGATTATCTCATCGAGCGCCTGGACCGCGCCATGCGACGTTCAGCCCGGTTGCCTGCCCGCCGGACAGATTCTCTGGGCATGCGCTGGTACGCCACGCGCGGGTTCTTGGTGGCGAACTCCGCCTTGTGCTACGGGACCCACGCCTTCGTCTTAATCCTGTGTGTCTTTGCAGGCCGGCCGCTCTGGTTCTTCCCTACGGTTGGGATCGGCATGAACCTCTACTTTGCGGTGATCCTTACCGCGCGGTGGATTGTCTTCCGGAGAATGGCATGATTGTCGAAGTGACACGAAAGGCGCATTTCTGCGCCGGGCACCGGTACTGGCGTGCAGACTGGAACGCGGAGAAGAACCGCGCAGTCTTTGGCGCCTGCGCCAATATCAACGGACATGGACATAACTATACGCTCGAGGTCACTGTGTCCGGACCTGTTGACCCTGCTACGGGGATGGTGGTGAATCTCAGCGAACTGGACCGTGTGATCCACGACCACGTGATCGAGCGTCTCGACCATCGGAACCTGAATACCGATGTCCCGGAACTGGCCGATGTGATCCCGACAACCGAGGTACTGGCGGGGTTTATCTGGGATCAGTTGGCGCCACATATCGTCACAGGCCGGCTGATCCGCGTGCGGATCGCTGAATCCGATGACCTGTGGGCCGAGCGCAGTGAGTGATACGATCGGCGCCTGACTCTGACTATGTACACCCACGCCCAACGGTTCCATTTCGCGGCCGCCCACACGCTGCGGTCCAAGGCCCTGTCGGAGGATGCCAACCAGCGCACGTATGGAAAATGCGCCAACCCCACGGGGCATGGTCACAGTTACACGGTCGAAGTCATGGTATCCGGCCGGTTGCTAACCGATGGCGTCCTCATGGGACACGGGTTGCTCGCTGAAATCGTCGCGCATCGCGTGATACCCTTGCTGGCCTATCAGAATCTGAACGTGACCTTCGGCGATGATTTCATCCCCACGGGGGAGAATCTCGCCGGCGCGATCTGGACGCTGCTGAGACCGCATGCGCCTGCCGATCTCACGCTGAACGTCCGCGTAGTCGAGACATCCAAGAATGCATTTGTGTACCGGCAGCGGGAACCGTGGCCGGAGAGCGCGGTTTAGGCAGGGAGCGGTTCACTTTTCACGGTGGGAGTCATCATGGCATTGGCAGATACGATCAGACAGATGCTCAAGGAGATGGGCGAGGACCCCGGGCGCGAGGGTCTTCTGAAAACCCCGGAACGTGTCGCCCGGTCTCTGGAACTCTTGACCAGCGGGTATCAACAGGACCCCAAGACCATCATCAACGAAGCGATGTTCACTGAAGATACTCAGGAAATGGTGGTGTTGCGCGACGTCGATTTCTTCAGTTTGTGCGAACACCATCTTTTGCCCTTCTTTGGCAAGTGCCACCTGGCGTACATCCCCGACCGTAAGATCATTGGGCTGTCGAAACTGGCGCGCGTGGTTGATATGTATGCCCGCCGTCTGCAGGTGCAGGAACGTCTCACCAAGCAGATCGCCGACACCATCGACCAGGCATTGAAGCCGCTGGGCGTGGCCGTTGTCATGGAGGCCGAGCATCTTTGCATGCAAATGCGCGGCGTCGAGAAACAAAACTCCGTTGCCGTCACATCCACCCTGCTGGGCGCGTTCAAAGACAGTCCCGGCACCCGCGCTGAATTCCTCAATCTGATCCGTCGGACGTAGTCACGGATCTGACCGCAAGGCGGCGTTCGCGGATGAGGACTTCCCGGCCAGTTGTTCTACTGTGGGCAAACAGGCTCAGGCGCCTGTCGGAAGAGGAAATCGATCAAAATGACGACGTCAACGCTGTTCACAAGATGATCGCAGTTGACGTCTCCGGTAATCGGCAGGGAATCGCCGGGGAAATCCACGATTGCCTTGATGAGCTGTACTACGTCGAGGAGATTGCGGTGGCAGTCTCCATTGACATCCCCCATCAGACCCAACTGGTGGCCGTCGCAGGCAACGGCGGGCGCCAACGTCATTCCGGAAAAGGCGGCGGGTGCGATCAATGCCGGGGACACCACGAGCAGAATGAGCGCGACACGCTTCGCTGTCTTGAGTGTTCTCATAAGATCATGACCTCGCCATTGATCTTCCACGTGCTGTTCTTGCTGCCACCTCTGGCGCAACTGCTGTCATTGCAATATAATAAAAATCGCCGTTTTCGCATTCTCTTTTCTCGGGGTGTGTGGGATCCCGTGTATCCTGTTGAATCGTTTTCACTTGCGAAGATCCCGGGGGGATTTACCTTGGACTCTCTATCAGACTGAATGTCCACGTACTCGATGATGGGGGAAAGCGGTCTGGATCAATCAGGATGCCATCAATTCCACGGGAGGGGAGGCTCCTGCCGAGCCTCTTTGTGCGCGGGGGGAAAAAAACCGTAGGGTGGGTGCTCGGCACCCACCAGTACCTAATGGAGAATTTTCACCATAGATGGTGGGTGCAGAGCACCTACCCTATGGCCCGGCGGTCAGCCGACCCCGCCATGTTTATCATGGCGCGCGGTCATTTTGTTGGAAGCCCTTGGCTTCTCAACGCAAGTGCAGCAACACGGAGGAAGAGCAATGTCTGTCAAGTCCGATCGATGGATCAAGGAGATGGCCGCAGGACAGCGGATGATCGAGCCGTTCGCCGATCGCCAGATTCGGGAAGGCGTTATCTCCTACGGTGTCTCTTCGTATGGCTACGACATGCGGGTGGCGGACGAATTCAAGGTCTTCACGAACATGAGGACGACGGTCGTCGATCCGAAGCAGTTTGATCCCGCCGCCTTTGTTGAAATCAAAACGCCGGTCTGCACGATTCCGCCCAATTCGTTTGCGCTGGCGCGCTCGGTTGAGTACTTCCGCATCCCCCGGCGCGTGATCACGATATGCCTGGGGAAATCGACCTATGCGCGCTGTGGGATCATTGTCAACGTGACGCCTTTTGAACCCGAATGGGAGGGCTTTGTCACGCTCGAAATTTCCAACACAAGTCCGCTGCCGGCGAAGGTCTACGCCAATGAAGGGATCGCGCAGGTGTTGTTTTTTGAATCGGACGAGGACTGCGAAATCTCCTACGCCGACAAGAAGGGGAAATACCAGGCACAGATGGCCATTACACTACCCAAGTTATGAGTTGGTTTCGTCCTTTGATGGATCCTCTGCCTCGAGATCCAAATGGAAGCGGTGCAGGAAGCGGTGGAAGGCGGGAGCGAAGAGCACACCGACAACGACCAGAAAGATGATTCCGGCGAACAGAGCATAGGCGGCGGCGAATATCTTACCTGTGGTCGTGTGCAATTCGCCGACCGGTCCCATACCTCCCAGAATCATGGCAGCGTTGACCAGTGCATCAATCCATGGGAAGCCTTCCAGCAGATGGTAGCCCAGGACGCCGATTCCCAGCGAGATCACGACAAGTCCCAGTGCGATGCCGGCGTGCAGGAAAAGACGGTGGATGTACGCCGGTCTTGGGAGCAGTGGCTTGCTTCGATGTTCAAACATGGTCGCCCTCTCTTTCCATTTTGTCTGTGCAGGCGCCGGCCATCTGAGGATGCCGGCGCGCGGCTTAATCACGTTCAAGCCGGATCGCCCACACGACACCGATGACGATCGGGATTGCCCCGATCAGTGCGGACCGGCCCGGGTATTCGGAAAGAACGACTGCCGCGAGGATGGTGGCAACAAGGGGTTCACCGAGGATGGTCGTTGCCACCGTATGGGCTGGGTAGTCCTTCAACGCACGGTTGTACAAGGTATGTCCGATGACCGAAGGCCCCAGACCGGCCAGAACGATCCAGAACCAGCTCGATACCGGGAATCCCGACAGAGGACTGTGGACAAGGAGCGCCCAGATTCCCAGCGTCACTGCTGCCGTGGTGTACGAAACCAGCACATAACCGAAGGTCGAGACGGTGCGCCGCACCTGCCGTCCCACGACAAAGTACGCCGCCGCCATCACGGCGCCGATCAAAGCCAGCCCATCTCCGTACCATCCTCCCGCTTGGGGATTGCCGCCCGATATCACGGCCGCGCCCACCAATGCGAGGGCGATCGCGGCAAAAGCCGCTGGCCGGACCCGCTCGCCGAGATACCAAATGCTCAGCAGAGCGGCAAACACCGGCTGCGTCGTGACAATCAGCACCGAGTTGGCCACCGAGGTGTGTGACAGCGAACTGATCCATGAGCCGAAATGGAGCGCGAGCAAGATACCCGACGCAACCGACCGCCAGAATAGCGAACGGTCAATGCCGGCCAAGTCACGTCCTCCACGCATGAACACGATGGCGGCAATGGTCAATGCCGCCACGGCCAGACGATAGAAAGCGACACTGATGGGCGGGGCATTGGCCAGACGGATCAGAACTGCCGCCGGGCCGACAGACAGGATGGCGAAAACCAAGTAGACGGGCGATGTGGGCCGCGCGGGAATTGTCACACCGCTCCCTCATCCCCGGAGTAACGGCAGGGCCGGTCGCGCTTCCCGCGTTACAGAGATCGCGGAACCGGAGAATGCATCTCTACTGCGAGACGATGAGACTCTCATACGCGCTCTGCGAGAATCCGATCAGCATCTTCTTTCCGGCGATCAAAATCGGCCGTCGCAGCAGCGTTGGGTCCGCCATGATGGCGGTGACCGCTTCCGTCTTAGACGGAGATTTCCCGTCCCAGCCGTGCTCTTTGTACGATTTGGCGCGGGTGCTCAGGAACTCCGACAGGGGCGCTGTCCCAATCAGTCTCAACAGCTCGGCGGCCGTGAACGGATTCTTGAAATAATCCCGGCTTTCAAAGGCCACGTTGTGTTCCTGCAAGAAACTTCTTGCCTTCAGGCAGGATGTTCAGGTGAACTTGCCGTAAAGCCTCAACGGAGTTGTCATAGCATTCTCCATGGCAAAGTCGCGGGTTTACTGGTCGTTGTTGCTCTTAGGTAGAATCCCACCGTTTTGGCGGATTGATTCCCAGCAGGCGCAGGTCAACGATGAGTTGGCCGCGGTGATGGGCATCATGCTCAAGCATGACCAGCGCTGATTGCATGACAGTCATTCTGAATCCGTCGGGCAGAGAGATTTCTCGTGCCCAATCGTCATCGACGATCTGGCTCAAGATTTCATTGACGCGCTGTACCGCCACTGTCAAGTGTGCAACCGGACCGTCAACGGGACAGACTGCATCCGGAATCGCCAAGGTCGTCGCAATCGGTGCGATTGCATAGTCCAGATTGAGTGCCACATGCTCGATCTGTTCTCCGACGGTCATCGAATGAGCGGCCGGCCAAAAGTCGAGTTTGTCTTCCGGAAATGCCCTGGCCACCTCGACGGTGGCTCGCAAGGCGCGTTCCAAATGTTCGGCAATGGGATGCGCCACGTTACGCTCCGACCTTGATCGAAATCGACAAGCCGTCACGAATTGGAATCGCGGTCGAGAACAAGTCCGGGTCCGCGAAGATCAAACGCGTGAATTCGCGTATCCCTTCGGTCGCTGGGTCGTGCACTGCCGGGTCGGCGACCTTCCCGCTCCAGAGGATGTTGTCGGCAATGAGTATCCCGCCACGGCGCAGCCGCGGTTTCGCCAGAGCCAGCGCCGCCGAATACTGTTCCTTGCCGATGTCGCACATCACCAGATCGAACGGGCCTTTTTCACGACGAAACAACTCCAGCGCATCACCCTGTCTGATGTCGGCACGCTCCGTCAGTCCGCCACGACTGAAGTATGCTCGGGCACGGGCGACGTTCTGCGGGTTGTTCTCGGTTCCAATGACCAGGCCGCCGGCGCTCATCGCTTTCGCCATCCAATACAGGGAATACCCGTACCCGGAGCCGAGTTCGAAGATACGACGCGCGCCGGAGATCACCGCAAGAGCATAGAGAATTCTGCCGCACTGAGCGCCGATGTAAGGGAAGTTATGCTGCTCCCCATATTCTTCCATCTCACGGAGAATCGGGTCCGACGCCGGACGGACTTTCTCGAGGTAGGCGTGGATATCCGGATGGGTGATGGAAAGGTCAGTGGACATTGAGCCTCAATGGTTTTGCGACTCGATATATCGCTCCGCATCGATGGCCGCCATGCACCCGCTGCCCGCGGCGGTGACCGCCTGACGATACACATGGTCTTGGACATCGCCGCAGGCGAAGATACCCTCGACGGATGTCTTTGTGCCGTCATGTGTGATGATGTACCCCTTCTTGTCGAGTGTCACCTGACCGTCGAGAAAATCGGTGTTGGGAACGTGACCGATGGCGAGAAATAGTCCCTCGATGGGCATCTGGCTTGTCGAACCATTGGCCGTATTCTTCAGTTGCAATCCGCTGATCCCGTTCTCCGGTGTCCCCAGCACCTCGGTGACGGTTGTGTTCAGCAGGAACTCGATCTTGGAATTTGCCTGTGCCTTTTTCTGCATGATTTTTGAAGCGCGGAACTGGTCGCGGCGGTGGATGACGGTGACCTTCGCCGCAAACTTTGTCAGGAATGTGCTTTCTTCCATAGCGGAGTCGCCGCCACCGACAACCGCAATCTTCTTGCCCCGGAAAAAGAAACCATCGCAGGTTGCGCAGGCGGAAACGCCATACCCCATGAGGCGTTTCTCGGATTCGAGGTCCAAGAGCAACGCGCGCGCGCCAGAGGAGATGATGATGGCGTCGCCGGTGAACGTCTCGTTGTCCGTGAAGACCTGGTGAGGCGGGCCGGAGAAATCCACCTTCGTGACACGCTGCTGTTTGATAATCGCGCCGAAACGGGCGGCTTGCTCGCGGAAATCATTCATGAGCTCCGGTCCCATGATGCCCTTGGGAAACCCGGGGTAATTCTCCACTTCGGTCGTAATGGTCAATTGCCCGCCGGGTTGTTCGCCTTCAAAGACCAGGGGCGCAAGATCAGCCCGCGCCGCATAGATGGCCGCAGTCAGACCGGCGGGACCTGTCCCGATGATGATGACCTTGTGATGATTTCTTGACATTACATCCTCGCTTGTTCTACGCTTGCGTTGTCCGCCAATCCATGTCGCAGAATTAGTAAATTACCACAATAACGCAGTCGAAGTCAACCGCGCCCTACCCTACTCTAAACCAAAGTGGGTTCCCTTGTCAGTGGTGAGCACAATCGGGGGGAGGCATCTCCGGTGGCCGAGAAAAATCCGCCCCGCCTGTGCAAAGTGCACGGCGGGGCGGCACCATATCCCCCCGGTCGGCGGGGGGG
>JAVHPP010000063.1:44038-47739 GCA_036170655.1 Candidatus Zixiibacteriota bacterium
AATGGGGGGGGCGCCACCCCGGGGGGCCTTAAAAACCCCGCCCCCCGTCGCAAACGCCCCGGGGGGGGGGCCCCCAAATCCCCCCGGTCGGCGTGGCGGTCACGCCACGCGAGTCTGAACTGTTAGGCCGGAACGGGGGCGGCCTGCAAGGTTTTTTTCAGCCACTCGGTCGTCGACGATTTCGGCCGGGTGATCGGGTACCCCATGGCCCGCGCAATCACCGCCTGCGAGCAGATTCCCAACGCCCGGGAGACGGAAAAGAGCACCGTGTAGTATGCGAATTCGGTCAGCCCGTACTTGTAGAGCAAGGCGCCCGATCCCGCATCAACGTTCGGCCACGGATCTTTGATCTTGTGAACCTGTCTCAAGACATCCGGGACCACCTCGAACACCTTGGCAACAATCTGGAACACCTCGTCATTGGCGCAATACTTCTTTCCGAATGCGAGGAAGGCGTCGTAGCGCGGATCGGTGATGCGCAGGACAGCATGCCCATACCCGGGTACAACTTTGCCCGCTTGCAGTGTCTCCCAGGCATATTTCTCCAGTTGCTCAGTGGTCGGAACGCCATTGAATTTCTTCCTGGTTTCCAAGACCCACGCGAGGCACTCCTGGTTGGCCAAGCCATGCAACGGTCCGGCCAGACCGTTGAGACCGGCCGACAGCGCGTAGTAGAGGTCCGACAGCGCCGAATTGACGGTGGCCGCCGAGAAAGCCGACACATTGCCGGATTCGTGGTCGGAGTGCAGGACAAGGTACAAGCGCATGAGGCGTGCGAAGTCACCGCTCGGATCGGGGGTGCCGAGCATATGCACATAATCCGCCGACCAATCAAGCGCCGGATCGCTGGGAATGCGCGGTCCCTTGTTGAAACGGAGGCGATAGACAAAAGCGGCAATGGCCGGCATACGCGCGATGATGTTCAGCGCGTCTTCGAGCGTCGCTTCCCAGTAATCGTCCTTCTTCATACCTTCGTCGTAGCGCTGGCGGAACACTGACTCGCGCTCCATGCACAGAATGGCGGTATCGAGCATACACATCGGGTGGGAATCTTTGGGCATGGCCGCGAGCACCTTCCACACGTACTCCGGCACCTGCGCCCGCTTCTTGAGGTCGGTCTGCAGAGTTTGCAATGACCGCTCGTCGGGCATCGATCCAGTCACCAGCAGCCAGAAGATCTCTTCCGGCAGACGGTCGGTGAGATTCTTGATCGGGATGTTGCGGATGATGAGTCCCTTGTCGGGTTCCACCGATGAAGTGTCGCAGACCAAACCACGGACACCGCGCATACCCCCATAGACCTGCGCAAGGCTCACCTTACCCACCACATCCTCGCCGTGGACCTTGGTGAATTCGTGTACATCTTCCCGCAGTTTCGGGATCAGTTTCTCCAATGCCTCGTGCAGGGTTGCCATCGTATTCCTCCTGTTTGCCGTCGTGTTCCTCGGCGGCCTGTTTATGGTTCTCTTACACCTGTCGGCAACAAATGACCGGAGCTTTCTCCGGGTGTCTGTCATGGGTGCTCTGCGTCACGCGTTCGAGTCCCCTCGTGAATAAAATAACAATACTTGCTAACTTCTACTACGGTGGGAATCAAGGGGATTCTGGGGGGATTCACCAGTGAACTGACAAAATGCCAAGCACGGGAGGGGTTTTTGCCAAAGGTCGTTTTTTTTCACAAGATAGCCGTATTAACTTGGAATCGACCGGCGGTCAGACACCCCATGGGGAGGCGGCTGAATCGTTGGCGGAATGGGGAGAGCCATGATAAAAAGGGAAGAAGTGCTCGAATACCATCGACGCGCCCGGCGGGGGAAGATCCAAGTGACACCCACGAAACCGTGCATGACCCAGTTGGACCTGTCGATGGCCTATACCCCCGGAGTTGCCGAACCCTGCCGTGAGATTGAAAAAGACCCCGAAGCGGCGTTTCTGTACACCGCCAAAGGGAACTTGGTGGCGGTTGTGTCCAACGGCACGGCTGTCCTGGGGTTGGGGCATATTGGGCCGCTCGCGGGCAAACCGGTCATGGAGGGTAAGGCCGTTCTCTTCAAACGGTTTGCGGACATCGATGTTTTTGACATCGAACTCGACGAGCTCGATCAGGACAAGATTGTCGCGATTGTCAAGGCGCTTGAGCCAACCTTTGGCGGGATCAACCTCGAAGACATCAAAGCGCCCGAATGTTTCTACATCGAAGAAAAGCTCAAGGCGCAGATGAAGATTCCGGTCTTCCACGATGATCAGCATGGGACGGCGATCATCTCCGGCGCGGCGTTGCTCAACGCCTGTGAAATTGTCGGCAAGGATCTCAACAAGATCAAAGTGGTTGTCAATGGCGCCGGCGCCGCTGGTATCGCCAGTGCGTCGCACTATGTGAGGCTCGGCGTCCAGCACGAGAACATCACGCTCTGCGACACCAAAGGTGTGATCTACAAGGGCCGGACCGAAGGGATGAATCCTTACAAGGCGCGTTTTGCGGGTGCCACATCGGCGCGGACTTTGGAACAGGCAGTCGAAGGCGCCGATGTCTTTTGCGGTTTCTCGGTCGCCAACGTGCTGACACAGAAAATGGTCCGCTCCATGGCGAAGAACCCGATTGTGTTTGCCATGGCCAATCCCGACCCGGAGATCACCTATACGGATGCCAAAGCCGCTCGCAGCGACGTGATCATCGCCACAGGCCGGTCGGATTATCCCAATCAGGTCAACAACGTGCTGGGCTTTCCGTCCATCTTCCGCGGCGCTCTTGATGTGCGTGCCCGTGCAATCAATGATGAAATGAAAGTCGCGGCCACCCACGCGCTGGCCGATCTCGCCAAGCAACCTGTGCCCGAGTCGGTTCAAGCGGCCTACGGCGGCGCCGAATTCACTTTCGGTCCCGATTACATCATTCCCAAGCCGTTCGACTACCGCGTTCTGCTCTGGGAAGCAAAGGCGGTCGCCAAGGCTGCGATGGATACCGGTGTCGCCAGTACACCGATCGACTTGGACCAATACACGGAGATCCTCGAGGCACGCTTGGGACGCTCCCGTGCGGTCATGCGCGGTGTGATCAATCGTGCACGACGGGAGCCCAAGCGCATTGTCTTTCCCGAGGGGGATGCCGCAAAGATCCTCTATGCCACACGCACCATCCGCGACGAGAAGATCGGCGAGCCCATTCTGATCGGCGACCCGGCGCGCATCCAAGCCCGTGCGACCGAGTTGAACGTCGATATCAAAGGTCTGGAGATCGTCAATCCGGCAACGTCGGAGTGGAAGGAATCGTTCATCGATGAGTTTTACCGTTTGCGTTCACGCAAGGGGATCACTCTGCGCGACGCGCGACGCGCACTCGAGGACAACCACTACTTTGGATTGATGATGGTTCGAGCCGGCAAGGCCCATGGCCTCGTCGCCGGAGCGACCATGCATTATCCGGAGGTTCTGCGTCCCGCCCTGCAGGTCTTTCCCACGTCGCAGAACTCGGAGAAGGTGGCTGGGATGAACATGCTCATCCTCGAGAATGACATCCTCTTTTTCGCCGACACGACGGTCAACATCGACCCATCGGCTGAAGAGCTGGCAGGCATCACGCTGACCTGCGCCCAGCAGGTGCGCCGGTTCGGGATGGTGCCGAAAGTCGCGCTGCTGTCTTTTTCCAACTTCGGTTCCGTACGGCATCCGCAGACCGAGAAAGTCCGCCATGCGGTCGAAAT
>JAVHPP010000064.1:0-2011 GCA_036170655.1 Candidatus Zixiibacteriota bacterium
GGTCGCCACGCTGCCAAAGCCGACCTTCAGCGCGCGATTGAACTCAGTCACCAGAGCGTCGATTGAGGTGTAGGTCTTGAAACCGGCGCCCGCCGTCATGAGATCAAGCACGGTGGTGTAACCGCTCTGGTTGGCTGTCGTGACTTGCATCTTGAACTGGTCGAGCGAACGGCCGCGCGCAGCACGGCTGGAGCCCCAAGAGAACTGGGCCTGGGATGCAGTCGTGGACGAGGATGTCAACTTCACCGAGTATTGAGCGCCCTTGTTGACCGAGCGGAACTCGATCCGTCCAACACCGGCGCCAACGCTGGCGGCTTCAATCTTGCCAGCCAGGGAAGTGTTGCTGGCGATCGCGGAGTTCCACTTGCCCAAAACCGTCGCCATGGTGTCAGTGCTGGCAACCGTAATGGTCAGGGTCTGGTCGCCGACGGCGTTGCTGCCCGCTTCCTGGTAGTTCAGGACGGCCGTGTAGTTCCCGGCATTGCTGGCGGTGGCGGTCGCCACGGTTAGGGCGGTGTCGATTGTCGCATTCGTGGCGGTGTTAGCGAGGGTGAGGTTGTTCGCAAACGCGTCCGTGATGCTGATGGCACCTGAGAGTTTGGTGGCGCCCGCGGACGCTTGCAACACCTCGATGTTGTGAATCTTCTCGTCGAGATTGTAGACCGTGCCGCCCGTCTTCAACGCGATGCCCAACGACGTGGTGTTCAAGGTCGCGGAGGCATCGGACGTCTTGGTGGCGATGATGGAGTGGCTGCCGGTCGACAGCGTGCTCTGCTTGATGGTCAGAAGCGAGCTGTTGGCGCTGGTGATGGTGGCTACGTTGTCCTTGGTGCCATCGAGCAGCTTCTTGGTGCCAAACTGGGTGGTCGCCGCGATGCGGTCGATGGTAGCAAGGGAGTTGGAGATTTCCGCCTGATCCGCGGCCAACTGCGAGGCGTCATTGAACCCTTCGTTGGCTGCGTGGATGGCCAGTTCCCTCATCTTGACCAACAGGTTGTTCATTTCCGTCAGGGCGCCTTCCGCGGTCTGAATCATGTTGATGGATCCTTCGGAGTTCTGGACCGCACGATTCAAACCGGCGATCTGCGCGCGGAACTGCTCGGAAATCACCAGGCCGGCCGGGTCATCCGCTGCGCGGTTGATCCGGAACCCCGACGAGAGCTTTTCCATGGACATGTCCAACGACCGGGTGGTCGTCGTCAAATTGCGCTGGGCATCCAGCGCGGCGAGGTTGTGGTTGATGCGAAGTGACATTTGAGTCCTCCTTGATTGTCCTTGTCAGGCGGTCCATGCCCGACGGTTCACCGTGAACGGTTCACCGTGAACGGCTACGCGACATTACGTTAACAGACCCTCGGACCTCCATGGTCGCATGGCCCCCTTGACAGGCCAGTCAGTCGGATCATCCTGCCGACCGGAAGAACTTACTCTGTACCACCTCCTTTTCTGCCCCGTTTCCGGGGTTTGTCAGAGAATGTCCGGCGTCCCAATGATTGATGGGCACCTGTACACAACTCGTCACAACTGTCAACATTCCTTCGTTCTCTACGGGTTTTGTCGGCAGTCTCGACAGGGGGCTTTAGGCGATTTCCAGAAGTCCCGGCGGCGTCACGGAACCACGCCTGCGGGGCAGCGCTCGCGGGGGGGAATCTCCCGTTTCGCCAACAGTGCAAAGGGTCAGCAGCGGGAGGGCAAGGCTCCTGCCGAGCCTCTTTTCGGCGCAGGACAAGAAAGAGGCTCGGCAGGAGCCTCGCCCTCCCGTTTGCGACCCGATCGCCTGTTCCAGTTCATCAGTATGCGTTGTCATTTCGTTAGACGCTCTAAGGAAAGTCGTTGTGTGCCAGTGGCGCGGACACTCCTGTCCGCGCTTCATTGTGGCACACAGGTTTCTGGACCTTTCGGGCATTCTGCAAAAAGCTTTGAGGGTCGCCCCTTCAGGGCTAACACAAGTCGCTTGTGTTCTCGTTTCCCAGGGCTTCGCCCTGGGCTGAGATAGAATGCCCCTTTCAGG
>JAVHPP010000064.1:2111-14639 GCA_036170655.1 Candidatus Zixiibacteriota bacterium
GTGTTCTCGTTTCCCAGGGCTTCGCCCTGGGCTGAGATAGAATGCCCCTTTCAGGAGCAACGGTACACCGTCAGGGGCAACGGTATACCAGCTCATCGCAAGGCCGATCGGCAGGCTGGGCAGCGGTCCGGGCAATAGCTTGGGCAGGAGGCGGGGCAGCAGGCGGGGCGACAGGCGGGGTAGCGGGCAAAATGGCCAGATTGTAGCGATCGGCGACCAGGAAACACTGAGCACCCGGGTAATGGGCGAAATCGTCCCGTGTCCACAGGCAATGGTGCGTCTCATGCACATTGCCATATTCCGGGCCTTGAGGATTGAAGTAGTTCGGGGTTGTCACGAGTGTCATCCGATTGGCATGTTCCAGGCATTTCTGCAGGAGCAGTTGGCCATCTTCTTTGGGGAAGTGCTCGATCACATCACCCAGGAACACGAGATCATATTGGCCGAGGCGGTCAATTTCCTCCAGCGCGTCGCCAATAATGATGCGGTTATAGATGTGACGCTGAACGTCGCCGATGTAGTCGGGGAAACACTCGATGCCATCGATCAGAATCTGCCAGTTCTCGGCGGCCAGCCGTTTCGGATCGGCGGCAGCGCCCCAGATATCGAGGTACTCACGGAAAAGGAATCCATACTTGCCGAATCCGGTCCCCACCTCGAGGATCGAGCGCGGCTGCAGTTGCATCACCACATTGATGACAAACGGGATCAGTTCAGGGCGCGATGACGGCATCGGGATGTTCCTCCACGGGTACGGTGTGCGCGCACAGAGACATCTGCTCGCGGCTGTTTGTCTGTTGTATGGGCAGCTTCTTCCCCAGCAGATAGCGTTGCTGATAGAGACAGTGGTCATCGATGATCTCGAATCGTCCTGTCAGCAGCGAGGAATAGTCGTGATTGAAGTTGTGGGGGGCCGGATTCTCGAAGGGGGCGGCCGTGACGATGGCGAGATGGCTGCGACAGATGCGTTGCAACTCCGTGATCAGGCCGCTGATTTCCGATGGCAGCACATGCAGGAGAACCTCGGCGACGATAACGAGATCGAAGTCGTCGTCATCGTATGGCACAGACGCGCGGCCGGGCATCGCATAGTGCATGAGGCGGTATGGATTCGCCGGGCGAATGCGTGCGGCTTCAGCCCGTGCCACCTCGATCTGTGACCGTGCGCGATCGTACCCGTGCACCTCCGGGATATCCACCCACAGGGGGAACAGCTTGCCGGTACCGCAGCCGAAATCGAGCAAACGTTGCGGCCGGAACTGCTTCACCAAATGCGAGAAGAACTCAGATTGCGCCTGCTGGTAGCGACTGTATCGGGGCGATTCTGTGTACTCCCGATAGACCGGTCCGCCATGATCTTCCCAGTAACGGTCGGGATCGTATGGGGTGGACTCTGATGGCATGGGTTCTCCTGAATAGAAGATGGGAGGGGCCTGCCTTACTTGGGCATCTCCGGGGGCGCGCTCTCTGTGCCCAGAGCGGTGACTGCCGCCTCATCCGGTTGCAACTGAGACTTGTCCATCCGTGTCAGCAGGAATGACCGGATGTTCCGCACCCTCTCCCAAGCAGGCCGGTACTGGGGATCGGCCTGGAGGGCGCGTTCATAACCGAGCAGCGCCGCCGCGATGGCACCGCGATTCAAGTAGCAATCTCCCAGCCGGGTGAGCGTGTCGGGCCGGTTCGGCTGGTGTTCGATGACCTTCTCGTACTCGTCGATTGCGCGGACATAATCATGGCGCCCGTAATGGAGATCGCCCAAGAATCCGGCCGATTCGACATCGTCGGGATCCATCGCCGCATGGCTTTCCAAGGCGAAGATCGCGTCCTCTGTTTTCCCCATGCTGGCAAGGGCCACACCCAGGTTACGGTAGGCATGCTTTTCGGCATGGCCGGTATCGATGATCTGACGATAGATCGCTGCGGCAGACGGGAAATCACCCGTGTGGAATCTGCAGTTCCCTAAATTGTTGAGGAGGTCCAGATCCCCGGAGTTGTTGGCCCGGCATTGTTCGTAGAGGTCTCCCGCCTCGATGTAGCGGCCCGTTTCGTAGAGGGCGTCAGCGCGCAGGCGCAGGACATCGTACTTGAACGAGGCCGGATCGCTGATTTCGTCGAGACGCCGGATCGCATCCTGATAGCGGCGCTGGCAATAGTCGCGGCGCGCCAGACGGAGGAGGAGACGGGGATCACTGGGTGCGAGCGTCAGCCCTTCCTCCAGGGTCTCTCCGACTCCCGCGCCATCCGGCAGCTCATCCAGCAGGTCGGCCTTGGCGATGCGGGCATCGGTGTTGGCCGGGTGAAGATCGAGTTCCCGGCTGAACTCCTGCAGCGCGTGCTCCTTCTGTCCCCAAGTCAGATATGCGGCACCGAGACGGTAGTGAACGTCAAGGTAGTCGTCACGCTCGGCAATGCAGCGTTCATACCACTGGGCAGCTTCGTGCAAATTATTCTGCATTTCGGCCACCAGACCCAGCCCGTAGAGAGCATTGTGTCGGCTGCGCAAATGCAGGAGGATGACGTGATCGACCTCGGCATGTTCATTGTACGCCTTCTGGCAATCGAGGTATTCAAGGTAGTATTTTCTTGCCAGGTCGGGCCGTCCGTCCATCGAATGAATGTGCCCCAGACTGAGGATCGCGTCGAGGTACCCCGGCTTATGGGCCAGCGCCCGGTGGGCGCAAGCGTCCGCTTGGGGATAGTCTCCCTTGTTGAAGTAAGCCGTCACGAGCTGATGCAACGCCATCAGATGGACGTGGCGCTCGTTGGGATTGTCCACGTCACTGAGATCGACCGCGCGTCCGGCATGGAAGATCACCTGGTCGATCACGGCCGGATCGAGCGCTTCCTCGCTGCCGCGCAAGAGCTGCGCCAGATTGAAATGGGCAAATCCGTTGTCGGGATTCTCGCGCAACTGCTGCTCGAGCAGCGCCTTCGTGCGCGCCACTTTTCGGGCCATAAGTTCCGGGGCGAGGCCGTAACCATAGTGATTGATTCGCACCGGAACGCGCAGCACGCCTTCTTCCGAGGGAAACCGCAACTGGTTGTGGACGATGCCCTCGTAGTAGGCGCCCAAGTCGCGGCGAAACATGCGAATGGACGGCAGAAACGATGTATACATCCGCTTCTGTGCGGAATAGTTGTAAACAGAAACAGAAAGCGCGCGAAATGTGGTTTCCGCAATCGTGTGTTTGATGAGGGGAATGTCGGCCGCTTCGATCTGTTCATCGGCGTCGAGGATCAGAATCCAGTCGCCATCGGCGTATCCCATAGAGATGTTGCGTGCCTTGGAGAAGTTGCCCTCCCAGGCATGATGGTGCACGACCGCGCCGAACGACTGGGCGATTTCAACCGTGCGATCGGTCGAGCCAGTGTCGACGACGATCATCTGATCCACGAGCGCCTTGATGCTGGCCAGGCAGCGAGGAAGGTACTCCTGCTCGTTCTTGACGATCATGCAGAGCGTGATCGTCGGCGCGGCGGGGTCACGACCGGTCTGACGGCTTCGGCGGCTGGCCTTACCCCCCGGTGGCTTGGTCAACCGGGTCAGCAAGCGCGAACGCGGGCAAGCCTGCCGTGCCTTTGCCAGGACAGCATTCGCGTCGGCCTGACGTCCCACCTGCTGCAGCACACGGATAAAGTTGATCCATGCCAAATCAAATGACGGACGGGCTTGGATGGCGTCTTCATAAGCGGCCATCGCTTCATCCAGATCCCCCTGCTTTTCGAGGGCCGCTCCCAGATAGTTGAAGACTTCGTGCGACTGTGAAACCGTGCCGCAGAACTCGCGGGGCCTCTCCCCCGGTTCGATTCGGTCCCGCGCCGCCAGGAGAGCACGCGCATGCGCCAAAGACAGAGCGGCATCCCCCGTTCTGTGCCCGACGAACGCCAGGAGATAATGAAAGTCGAGCGCGTCCGGAAAGACGGCGTCGGCGTCGGATGCAAGACGTTGCGCGTCGGCATAACGTCCCAAATAGGCGCAGGCAAAGGCATAGGTCCGCAGGGCGTTCCAATACGACCGATCGCGTTGCGTGCTCTGCAACGGGGACTCTGGCGCGTCAAGTAGAGCGATCGCCTCTGAATACTTGCCACGAGCGAGCAGCAATTCAGCCAACTCCAGCCGGGTGTCCTGATCAGCAGGATTCCGGTCGAGACAGGCCCGAAGCGATCTCAGCGAGCGCGCCGGACCGGCCTCCGGCTCCTGAAGGGCCGTCCGTCCCGAAAACGGGATCGGCGGTGTGCCGTCCCATTTCTTCACGAGGCGCGAGTGCGCGGGCTGTGTCTTGCGTTTGGTCGCGTTGTGTTTCATTCAGATTTCCTGTTCCTGTCCGGTCGTCCGGATTACGAGAGCATGTTGAGTATGCTGTCCCAGCGCTGGATGACCACCTTCTCATCCCAGCAGGTCTCAAACCAAGTCCGGGTCTTCTCCATGGCCTCCGAAAGCGCTGCGGGTTCTGCCACGTAGCGGTCGATCGTGGCGACCAGTTCGGCGAGAGTGGCTGGTGATTCCCATGGGAGTTCGGACGTGCCGATGGTCTGGGCGATCAGTGCCCGGGTGTATGTATTGCAATAGACAACATTCACGAGACCGAGGGCGGAGTTCTCCAAGCTGTCAAGCCCGAAGCGCCCGGTCCCAACGGAGATGCAGTCGATGCCGATGTGCGCGCGTTTCTTCATTGCGAGCACTTCGGTCCAAGGCATGTCGTGGTAACTGCCAAATGCCACATGGGAATTGTGCTTCTTGATGGCGGCGGCGGCCTCACGCACGATCATGCGGCCTTCATGGGACTGGTCCCCGCCCCGATGGACTATGGCGATGACTGTCCGATCGCGCGGATCCGGCTGATACGTTTCGCCGGAGCGCGACAGCAATCGCGGGACAAAATGCGCTTCGGTTAACCACCGGTGGATGTCCGGCTCACAGGTCAGAATCGGCCATCCCTTCGCGGCGAAATGATCCCGATACCATGGCAAGTTCGCGCACACCGAGGGGGTGCCAAACAAGATCGCAGCACGTCGCTTCTTTCCAAGAATATCCGGCCAGTGGATCGTGCCGAACGGCTGTTCATCCGTATCGGTCAACTGAACATCGGCGCGCGCGGCTCCGGGCGCGAGACCGGCCGCAAAGATCACCAGATCGGCCTGCCGCACCGCTTCAGCCGCTTCTTCGAGAACAGCGAAGACCGGCTTGCAACCCGTGGCCGACCCTGCCGCGTAGCCGCCGCGCTTGATGACGAGATCGGACGGGAAGCCCATGGTTTCCGTATGCGTCAAGAGTCTGGCTTGATGGCGCGTGTGGCGGTTGATTGCGTGGACCCACATCGCCATCTGTCCGCCGGGATCGACAGCGCCGACAAAGACGATTTTGGCGCCGGTCTTCGGTGCCGGATCGGCGACAGATTGAGAGGGTGCGGGATATGATCTTTCCCGCAGTGACCGGTATTGTACAGACCACCGATCCAGACCCGGCTGGCCGGGACTGGCAAACGTCCCGGAAGAAGCTGCCATCCGGGATTCGGGACGCACGTAAACGAGTATGTCCTTGAGAATCTCGGCGCGCGACACTTCGGCGAGGTGCCGCCACATCGATTGGATGGCTTCCTGGCCTATTTCGGGATCGGGACTGGTTTCCTCGAACCATCCCGCCTGATCGAGCAGACGACGCCGGAACATCACCGCGGACAATGGCAGATTGGCGATCTGTTCTGCCACCTCGCCGCCCGCCCAGGATGCGACAACCTCGGAAAACTCGGGCTCTTTCATGCCCAGATCGTCATCGACAAGGTCACAGGCGCAGCCGATCATGCCGAGTTCAGGAGCAGCGGCGAGCCGCTCCACTTGCTTCTCGATCTTGTCAGGGGCAAAGGCCTCACTCGCCCTGAGTGGCGCGATGAACTGCCCCCGGCTCTGCTGGATCGCGGCGTTTAGCGCCGATGCTGGGCCACGGTGGAGCTGGCGGATCAGGATGATCTTGTCCGCGAATGGTTTCAGTTGTTCTTCGGTGACATCGGTGGAGCCATCATCACAAACGATGATCTCGGTGTGACGGTAGGTCTGACCGAGAGCGGTGGTGACGGCGTCTTTGATATCTTTGGCATCGTTGGACGCAAGGATGATGATCGACACGAGACCGTAGTCGATGTCCGTCCTGGCAACATTACCTGCGGCCGCCACCAGGTTTGCCCGCCGACGTGAACGGTGATTTTCGCCGGTCATGATATCGTGCAAGAGCAGGTCGATTTCATTCAGCCGGTCCGTCCAGTTATAGCGGCTGACGATGAGATCGCGGTACGCATGGGCCATTTGTTCGTGATCGCTGGCGGCATATTTCTTGAGCAGATCGATCGCCTGGTGCGGGGTGTCGAAGATCGCCTCGGGTGGATACAGTTGGTCGGCTCCCATCCATGAATGGATCAGCGGCAGACAACCAGACAGCATTCCTTCGGCAATGGAATAGTGAAACGACTCAAAAAGCGACGTGGAAATGACGTAGTCCATGCCGGCATAGAAACCCGGCATGTCGCCGACCCACCCGTGAAAGGTGATGGGCAGATTCAAACGCGGAAGCAAGTGATCAAAGTACAATTTGATGCGCGGGTCCTGATGCTCTCCGGCGATATGAAACTCGAATTCGGGATCCCAGTCATGGATGGCTTTGAACGTCTGGAGGAGCAGCGACGGATTCTTCTTGTAGTTGATGTATCCGACATACGCGATCTTCTTCCCGCGCGGTTGACGCCTGTTGAATGGGAACCGTACTGGATCGACACCGTTGTGGATGATGGCACGACGGACCGGCGGTTTTGCGTGCTGGTCGAGGATTTCTTCCACCGACCGGTTGACCGTGATGAGGCCGTCGATATTACGCCAATTCATCTGCGCGGGCGCGTCGGTGAAAACTTCATACGAGTGGAGGCGGCAAACAGTCTTGCCACTCTTGGGCAGTCGTGAGGCCTCGACCGCCAGGCCGTCACACCATTCGAGCCAGGTCAAGTCGGCCCAGCGCAGCAGTTCGGCCAGGTCGTCGCGGGAATTGCCGCTGAAGACGCGGACTTCATTATCACGGGCGAAATGCGCCATAATCGGCTTTAGGAACGCATCGGACGAGGCGACAAAGGCAAGCTTCTTGTTCAGCACACGCGTCTGCAGACCCTTGAGATGATGAGAGACTGATCCGGTCATTGGAATTGTATCCGGAGTACCCGGCGGCTGGGAAAAACGGTTCTGCCAATCGGACAAGTCTGGATCAGGACCGACCTTTTCGAGAAGACTTTCGACAAGGTTCAGTCCATCGGAAAACTGGCCGCGATCCCAGAAGTATTGCAATGCGTTGTCCCGTCCCTTCTCATACCGGGGATTGATTTCCAGACAGCGCATGTAGGCGCGTGCGGCCTCGTCGGGGTGGTCTGTCAGCGTGTGGATAACGGCCAGATCGTTGCAGGTTTCGTAGCTTTGCGGATCGAGCGAGAGCTTGCGTTCAAAGGCAGTGCGAGCCGCGTCATAATCGCCGGTGCGGCATGCCGCCACGCCGAGATTGTGCTGAAGATCGATGCGGTCGGGAGCGAGCGCGGCCACCCTCCGTGCCTGTTCGAGCGCACCGGCATCGTCGCCGTGCCGACCCAGTATCGCAGACAGTTGCATCCCTGCTTCGATGTCATCGGGACAGAGAATTGCGAGACGACGCAGGAAAGGGAGCGCTTCGCCGGTCAGACCGGCGGCGAGGAAGGCGTTGACCGCCTCCTGATGGGCCGGGATTGAATCCGGAGTCAGTTGGCATGCCATGCGCAGTTCGGCGATGCGTTGGCGGGTCAGGGTTACGTTCTGTGTTTGGGTCGCGCTGGCTGTCGTCATGGGATCTCACCTTTCAATGGGCTACGCCTCCGCCCACAGGATCATAACGAACTGGCCCCAACCGGAGGAACTGGCCGGCATGCTGATGTACCGGAATGCGTAATGGGAAATGTGTTCACGCTGACTGGTCCCGTTCCATGGGAGGCACGATGCCGTGCCCGGTCACATCTGCTACACCGCTGCGGCCTCTTGGACGCGCTTCGCCCGCGATGCACACTTGTCCAATCCCTCGAGAAGATAATGCCGCGTTGTATAGGGGCCGTGCACGAGCACGACCTGTTTCCCGAGGCCGTTTTGCGGATTGATCAACAGCGGTCCTTGGAGATTGGCCGACATCTCCGACCAGTCCTCGGGGACGGTGACAATGGCCCACGTCGTGAGCCGGCTGATATCCGGCGCATCGAGTTCAGCAATTTCGCGCCGGTCGACCTCGACCTTGTAATGGGGAAAGAACTGGCGCGGATTGACAAGGATGAACTCCAGGCTGGGTTCGTCCAGCGACCGCAGATGAACAAAGGGGTCCTGGCCGGACTCGGCGATCAAAGCATATTTCCGGTAGCCCTCAAAGCCGAGGAGTCCCCTTGGGAATTCAATTGTGGTCTCTCTGCTGGCCGAGACTTCACCGAGACATGTGGTGTGCTCTGCGATGGTTGCTGACAACATGGCCGTCTCTTCTTCCTCTCTATCACCGGACGAAATCAATCAATGAGGGGCTTAGGATGCGTGCCGCCGCGTTCAGCGCGGCCTGGTAAACGTTCTGTTGGGTTGCCAGTTCGGTCGTCACCTTGATGATATCGGCGTCTTCGACCTCGGACAACAGCCGGGTGGCTGACAAACTGATGGCCTCAAGACGACTGCCCGTCGAATCCATGCGGCGAATCTTGGCGCCAACGGCCGCGCGTGAATCGAGGATGCGGTTGGCTGCCTTCTCGAGACCGCCGATCAGGTTGCCGACCATTTCCCGGTCGTTCTTCAGAAGCGATTCTGACAGGAGCATCATGTTTCCCAGCAGATCGGGGGATCCCTTGATGCCGAGGGTGACCGCGCCCCCTCCCGCTGCTTCGTCGGTGATGATGAGCGACTGGTCGCTTGTTGTGGGGACAACTTGTATGCCACGCGCATCGGCGTTCAGCGAGGCCTGAACCTGCAGCCCGGAAGAATTGATCCGGGAGATCACATCGTCGACGGTGACGGCGGTCGAAAGATCAACGACTGCGAACGTGCTTCCCTGCGCGATGCGAATGCGTCCGAGGGACACACCGTGCACGCTAAACAGTTCCGCGAGCGGGGTCGTGGTCTTCAATATCGGATCGAGATCGCCGCCATCCATGGTGTTCTTGAAGGAGCCCAGAATGCCCAGATCGGACGCCGTGGTTTCTCCGGGTACGTTTTCGGTGACAGAGATCGAGCGAACCGGATTGAGTGGTCCACCCACGAGCTGGGCGTTGACATAACCGCGAATTCCCAGTCCCTGTGCCGTGCTTTCACCGGTCGGGTCAATGACTTGCAGACCCAAAGGGGCGCCGTTCGTGTCGTCGATCTGAAAGCCGGTCCCGCTGCCGTTCAGACTCATCGTCACATTGGCAACACCGGCAGCTGTCATCTGGGCGTTGAATGTCGAGACGACATCACCGACTGTCGTTGCACCCGACAGATCAACGTTCACATCAACCGTGAGGTCGTCGGTGGCCACACGAATGACTCCGGGGACAAGATCGATTGACGAAGCTCGATTGATATTGGCCAGTTTCGTTGCGGCGGAAATCAGCCCATTGTCAGCGGCGGTCAGCCGCACGGCATTGCCGCTGGGGCTGACCGAGGCCGTGACGCCGCTCATGCCGCCAGCAGTGAGCTGGGCATTGATCGCAGTGATCACATCGCCCACCGTCGCGGCCGCAGACAGATCGACCATCACCGACGTTCCGGTGTTGTCGTCAGTGAAACGCGCCAGGCCCGGCGTCTGGTCAATGCCGGCGCCATGACGCAGATCGGCCAGTGAAACGACGGGGGTCACACCGCGATTGAGATCGAATTTTTCACCAAGTACCTGCAGAGGAGCCAGAAACACGTCGGAACCGATGAGATTGACAGCGACTTGCGACGATGCCTCCACCTGCGCGTTGATGAGTCCGTGGTCGCCTTGGTAAACAACGCCATTGGGCGTGGCCAGAAATGTCTGCGTTCTGGTCTGATGACCCGAGAAAATGTAACGCCCCTCTTTTTGGGTGTTCCCCGCCTGCAGCATCTGTTCGAGAAGTGACTTGGCCTCCTCGGCGGCGCTGCGACGTGCCGTGTCATCGTAGGTATCGTTCGCGAGGGACGTTGCCAGTTCGCGCGCGGTAATCAGGAGATTTCCAGCCGTGTCCAGAGACTGATCGAATGTGTCGAGGTGGGTTGTCGCCGAAGAGATATTGGCACGATACTGCCCGACTTCGCTGATCAAGGTCCGGTAAGACAGGTCCCGTGTGATGCCGATCGGATCATCAGAAGGTCGTCCCAGCCGGCGAGACGTGGACATCTGGGACTGAAGTCGCAGTAGCCGCTCGGCCGCCGCCGACAAATTGGCGGTGGTCTGGTCGGACATCATCTTTTGTGTCACGCGCACGGATCAGTCTCCTCACCGTAACAGAATTGCGAATCCACTCCCTTGGGAGCATCAGTGGCATGTTCGCTATCGGCGCCGCGCTCGCCTTTCTCGGGCTTTGGATGCTCGAGCGCCCGCCGGGCGAAGTTGATGCTGGGGTCGTCGTGATTCGCGCTACCGGGATCATGTTTGCGGCGGAACCAGCTCATGAGGCACCTCCCGAAGGCCTGCGTGACATGGCCTGGAGGGACCCCTTCCGGGGTTTGGATCGCGGCGCGGACTTGATTTCCACGTTCCCAGAGTCACCCGAGTCTGGGAGATCACCCTTCACTTTTCCTCTGATCAAACGGGCCAAGCCGAAGATGTCGCCTTTGATCGTATGAGACGCCTTCCGGTTTTCTTCCTTGATCTTCAGATAGACTTCTTCACGATGAACGATCACCTTAATTGGCGCTTCGATACCCAAGCGGACCTGACGGCCGTACACGCCCAGGACAGTCACTTTGATGTCGTCGCCAATGGTGATGCTCTCGCCCAATTTTCGCGTCAGTATGAGCATCCACCCTCCTTGGTGTTTGCATCTGATCTGGGGTCATGCCCAGATTCCCTGAAGCATGTATCGGCTTATGCCTGGGGAACTTGAACAAGAGAGGCCAAGACAGACGCTTTTAGCCCATTGTCGCGGGCAGGAAGCCATACAATGTTTTTTGACAGATGCGACGCCAACAGCGACATTTCGCTTCGACGGTACGGCCACCGGCTTGCCGCGGAGACAGAGAGCGGATTAGATGAACATCACAGAGCAAAGTCCACTGCCGCGGAAGCGTTCCTGTCCGTCATTGCATCCCGTCCTGTCTTATTTCCGCACGATCGTCGTTACCCTTCTCCGGTCAGGTGCAGACCGCCCCGCCGGGGCGCTGGAGCGCGCCGCGCTCCTCCAGTTCGTTTGCGATACGGTTCTTTTCCTCAGTATGCTGAGGGCCGGCGTCGGGCTGGTGACCGCGCATCTGTCCGCCTTTGCGCTGGCGGCGGGAGCCGCGTACATCTTCTTTATCCGCCAGTCTTTCTCCGGTTCCATTCGCCGCCGCCATCTGGACGTGGATTTCGCCGGGGGAGCATTGCTCGTGCTATTTCTGCGTGGCGGAGTCCTAGCGGCCTTCGCCCAACAAACCCCGATGCCCCCCTGGATGACCGTGACGGCAACCGCGCTGGTGACCGCCTGTGCCAGCGCAGGACTTTCGAGTCTGTGGTACGGCATTTGGCGGCGGACGCGCGGCAGCGCCTCCCGCCGCCGTCGTGCGACGCTGCTTCTGCTGGTCGTCTATCTCATTACACTGCGACTTGTTTATATTATATCGCCTAATTTGATAAGCGAGGAAGCATATTATTGGAACTATTCTCAGCACTTGGCCTTGGGGTATCTTGATCATCCGCCGATGGTCGCCTGGTTGATTCACGCCGGCACGCTGCTTTTCGGTCAGACGGCATTCGGCGTGCGCATCGGCGCTGTCGCTGCCTGGATCGCGGCGGCCGGGTTTGCCGTGGCACTGGCGCGCGATCTCTTGGGACGGATTGCGGGGGCAGGGACGCTGCTGGCGGTCTCGGCCCTGCCGTTTTTTTTCGGCGCCAGCTGCCTGCTGATGCCGGACGCACCGTTGACGGCATGCTGGGCGGGGGCGTTGTTCTTCCTTGAGCGCGCGCTGTTGCGCGGTCATGCGTGGGCGTGGCTGGGCGCGGGTCTCTGCCTCGGCGCGGGCATGCTCTCGAAGTACACGATCGCGCTTCTCGTTTTGGGAACAGCCCTTTTTCTTGTCGCCGATCCCGGCTCCCGGCGGTGGTGGCGACGCCCGCAGCCGTATCTAGCCGCTTTGGCCGCCGCCATACTTTTCTCCCCGGTGGTTTACTGGAATGCAACCCATGGCTGGGCCTCATTCGTGTTTCAGACATCACGACGGCTCACCGCTGATCCACAGTTCTCACTGCACGTGCTGCTGGGCGAGGCGCTGATCCTACTCACACCAGCCGGGCTTGCCGGCGCGATGGCGATTTGCTACTCAACAGTAGCTGGAATCCCATCCTTATTCCGTTTGAAATCG
>JAVHPP010000065.1:0-14619 GCA_036170655.1 Candidatus Zixiibacteriota bacterium
AAGCCGCGCAAAATGAGCCACGCATCAAAGGGACCGGGAACAGCGCCAATGGCATTCTGCGCGAAGGAAAGGCGTTCGAAGAGCTTCTCGTCGGACGTGACCACTGCACCACCGACCACATCGGAATGACCGCCGAGAAATTTTGTGGTCGAATGCACGACCATGTCGGCGCCCAGTTCGAGCGGACGCTGGAAATAGGGGGATGCGAAGGTGTTGTCGACCACGACAATCAAGTGGTGTTTCCGCGCCAGCGCGACAGCGGCCCGGATGTCGGTAATCTTCAAGAGCGGATTGGTGGGAGTCTCCA
Organism: Candidatus Zixiibacteriota bacterium; assembly: GCA_036170655.1. Taxonomy (GTDB): domain Bacteria; phylum Zixibacteria; class MSB-5A5; order WJJR01; family WJJR01; genus JACRMA01. The sequence goes on from JAVHPP010000065.1 coordinate 308, forward strand.
GCCAGAGCATCCGTGTCGTGGGCTTGATCGCCGCTTCGACATTCTTCAGATCCGAGGTGTCGGCATAACTGTAATCCAGTCCCCAATCGCGGAAGATCTTTTCAAAGACGCGGTAGGTGCCGCCATACACGTCATCCGAGGAAATGACGTGGTCACCCATCTTCATCAACGACATGGACGTGGAGATCGCGGCCATGCCGGAGGCAAAGGCAAGGCCATGTGTCCCGCCTTCCAAGGCAGCGAGACACTCTTCGAGCGCCTTGCGTGTGGGGTTTTGCGTGCGGGAGTATTCGTAACCTTTGTGCTGGCCAATTGCCGACTGGGCATAGGTGGCGGTTTGGAAGATCGGGACCACGATGGCGCCGGTCTGCTCCTCCGGTTCCTGTCCCACATGAATAGCAGCCGTTTCAAAACGCATCCGAGTCTCCCTGGGTGATGGCCGATGCATACCGGCCGGCTATTCCTTGAATGTTCTTGCCAGGTAGTCGATCAGATCGATCTTGGTGATTACACCGGCGATGGCATCGTGGTCGATCACGACCGCCATCTCCCGTCCGCCAGCGAACGATTCAGAGACGGCCGCCAGGGAGGTCTGCGGGGTCACGACGTGGACGCGACGTTCGACAATAGCGCCGATCGGCTCGACGATGCGGTGGGTGCCGCTCATCATGTGCCGGAGCAGGTCCGCCTCGTTGATGACGCCGATCAGTTTTCCGTTGTCTATGACCGGCAACTGCGAAATATCGTGCTCCTTCATTTTTTCGACGACTTTGAAAACCTTCTCGTCGGTCGTAGCGGTCACAACCTGGCGTTTCCGTCCCGCCAGCAGATCGGCGACGTTCCCCAACTTCGGCGCGTCATCGAGAAAACCGTTGTCGCGCATCCATTCGTCGGAGAAGATTTTCGACAGGTAGCGTGAGCCGGAATCGGGAAGAATGACCACGACACAGCGAAAACGGTCATGAGCGCCAAGATATTTCGTGGCCCCAGCGACCGCACCGCCCGATGACCCCCCGGCGAACAATCCCTCCTCGGTGGTGAGACGGCGCGCCATCCGGAAACACTCTTTGTCGTTGACCTGCACCATGTCGTCGACGACGGAGAAGTCCATGGCCTTGACAACCATGTCCTCGCCGATCCCCTCGACCTTGTATGCTTTGGGTTCGATCAGCTTCTTGTGTCTGTACCAGTCGTAGAAGACCGAGCCTTCGGGGTCGACGGCAATCACGGTGATCTTGGGGTTCTTCTCTTTCAGAAAGCGGGCCGAGCCCGACAGCGTGCCGCCGGTGCCGATCCCGGCAATAAAGCAATCGACAGCGCCCTCAGTCTGCGTCCAGATTTCGGGACCGGTCGTCAGGTAATGAGCTTCGATGTTGTCCGGGTTGTGGTACTGATTCAGATAGAACGAGCCCGGGGTCTCGCGGGCGATGCGCTTGGCGGTTTCGTAGTACGACTCTGGCGAGTCAGCGGGGACATTGGTCGGAGTGATGACGACCTTGGCGCCGTATGCCTTCAGTAGGTTGACCTTTTCGCTGGACATCTTATCGGGCATGGTGAGAATCGCCTTGTAGCCGCGCACGGCTGCGACCATCGCCACACCAACGCCGGTGTTGCCGGATGTGTTTTCCACGATCGTCGCACCCGGCTTGAGCTTTCCTTCTTTTTCGGCCTTGTTGATAATGTGGATTGCCATGCGGTCTTTCACCGAGCCACCCGGATTGAGAAACTCAACCTTGGCCCAGATGGGCGTCTTGAGATTGGCGCCGACCCGGTTGAGCCGCACGAGTGGTGTTTGTCCAACCGCATCCAAAATGTTGTCGAATTTCTTGCCTTGCGACACGTCCTTCGCTCCCCTCTTCGGCGACGCCGAACGAGGGCGGAATCTACGTCTCCTTGAGGGTGAAAGTCAACGCGCAGGAAGCGTTTCGCAACTCAGGGTGAAAGTCTTGGGAATACGGCCATCACCATACACAGGGGAGTCACCGGTATTTCAGCCGGAATTCGATCCGATGGGAAATGCGGACAGCCACGGGCCGGCCATTCTGAATCGCGGGTCTATACTTGTACTTCAGGGCCGCATCCAAGGCTGCCTGTTCGAAGCCGACATTGCTGCCCGATGGCCTCAGAATCCGGGCGTCGCGAACGTTGCCATCACGGTCGATGAGCAGTTCGATCGTGACGACTCCCTCCACACGGGTCAAGATAGCGATCTCTGGATAAACGGGATCCTGCCGTGTAATCAACACGGGGAGTTCGTCAACAGCAACGAATTCACCGGCTTTGGGAAAGAACTCTTCTTCCATCGCTCTCGAATCGATCTCAACCGAGTCTCCCCCACCCAAACCCCCTGCAGCAACCACGGGGGCGGACAATTCGGCCAACTCGGCACGTGTCGCGAACCGCACGTCCTCGACAGCTTCCTCATCCGGCACCGGCGTAGGGATGCCAACAGAGGGGGGCGCAATCTCCGGCTCGGCCACGTTGACTTGCGGCTTGGCCGCGGTCATCGACGGTGGCAGTGCGATATCCGAGTATGTCTCGATACGCACAACAGCAACCGGCTCCGCAGCGTTAGCGCGCTCCTTAATGTGTTGGTACAAGAGAAGCCCTCCAATCAGCGCGATGTGCAGTAGGGCCGCCAAGCCCATCCCAAACATCATGTTTCGCTGATAAATCTGCTTCAGTTCGAAAGCGCCGTACACGTGACTGATCGAACATCCCAAAGGCGCTCCAAATGCGCCACCCCGCGCCGCGGCACGGTTTCTCGATTGATGACTCATAGCTCGCCTCCCTCCCGGGCAGCCGCGCTGTCCCGAGGACTCGATCCCACCTTTCTTCTCTATCCATTTTTAATACACACGTGACGCCGTTTTATTCCCAAACAAGAAGCCTCCCGGCGTGCACCGGGAGGCCTGCAATAACCGTTCTTGTGATGGCCGAGCGTTATTTCAGCTTGAAGTCAACACGGTAGGAAACCCATACGGCCACTGGGCGGCCGTTCTGAATAGCGGGTTTGTATCTGTTCTTGTAAGCAGCTTCGATGGCCGCTTCTTCAAACCCCACATTGCTCCCGGAGGGCTTGAGGACACGGGCGTCGCGGACTTTGCCTTCTTTGTCGACAAGCGCCTGAACCCAGACGGTCCCCGACTTGTCCGTCAGTTTCGCCATCTCTGGGTAAATTGGCGCTTCATGGTTGATCTCGACCGGCATCTCTTCAACGGCCACAAATTCGCCGGCTTGGGGAAAGAACTCTTCTTCCATCGCTTTCGAATCGATCTCAACCGAATCTCCGCCACCCGAACCACCTGCTGCTACCACGGGGGCGGACAACTCGGCCAGTTCGGCACGCGTCGCGAACCGGACGTCCTCAACCGCTTCCTCATCCGGCACTGGCGTAGGGATACCGACAGAGGGGGGGGCAATATCCGGCTCGGCCACATTGACCTGCGGCTTGGCCGCGGTCATCGATGGCGGCGGAGCGATATCCGACATGGTCTTGATGCGCACAATAGCCACTGGCTCGGCGGCGTTGGCACGCTCCTTGATGTACTGGTACAAGAGCAACCCGCCAATCAGCACAAGATGCAACACGGCGGCCAAGACCACGCCGAGCGCCATGTTCTTCTGGTAAGATTGCTTCAGCTCAAAGGCGCCATACCACCCGGGCGCCGTTGCCGCCACTGGTTTTGCGCTCATGGCGTCGCCGTCCCTTCTTCCGTCTCCGCTTCGCCGGTCACTTTGGCGATCGTCTTGGTGTCAAGGCGCGTCCACGGCCCCAGGGAGAAGACGTAAGAAAACTCCGGCTCATCCTTGGACAATTGCCCCTTCTCCTTGGCGATCCTCTGGGCCTCCTTGAAACGATATTCGACAATTTCGATTCGATCCAAGATATCAACCATCCGTGAGTACCGGGCCTGCTTGTTGATCTTGACCAGAGTCACCAGCCCGGGGATTTCGCGGACCTTGGCTTCCAGCAGCTTGGGCAGAGCGGAGAGTTCAACCGCCTGCGGGTTGTCATCGCCGGCGTTCCAGTAGATCCGGCTCTTGGCGTCCACGCGGAGGATCAGGACCTTTGACTGGGCGGTCGGCCTGTCCTCTTTTGACGGAGGCAGATTGATCTCCATGGCCTGCGGCTCCGAGAAGATGGTCGAGACCATGTAGAAGATCAAAAGCAGGAAGGCGATATCCACCATCGGCGTCATGTCGATGCGGACCGCAACACGCCGTTTGGGCCGACGCAGCCCTTTCTTTTTTGCTGGCTTGGCACTGCCGAGATCGACCGCACCCATTTTACCACTCCCTCAACCGGTTCTAACGCTTGGCCGATGACATTGTTTCCATCGGCTACCCACGGGTGGCCTCGTGCTCCCCGTGTGTCCTTATCCGCCCGACCGAGACACATCTTTGTCCAAGTCGGTGACGACCTGGAAGGTGGTCAGTTTCTGTTCCTGCATGGAGTTCATGATCTTCTCGACGACACCAAACGACGCATCTTTGTCGGCCTTCAGCACCAGAAACAAGTCGCGGATTTTCCCCTGCATGGCCTTGAGGCGCATCCGCTGGAGTTCGGCCCCCACCATCTCCGCTGGGGCGGTGTAGTATTCACGCACCGGCAGTTCGATCGAGTCTCCCGTCTCCGGGTTGAACTTCCTGGTCATCATGATGTAATCAAGGTAGACAGAGTCCTGCTTGGTCACCGTGATGGTGATGAAGTTCTTCAGCGGCAGTTCACGCTGCGACGTGGACGTCGGGAGCACAACCTGTTTTTGCTCCGGCGGCTTGAACTGCGTCGTGGTCATATAGAAGATCAAGAGCAGAAACGCAATATCCACCATCGGCGTCATGTCGATGCGGACAGCAATCCGCCGTTTGCCTTTTTTCAGCATAACCTACGCACCAGCCGCACGTGATTCCCGTGACTTTAGGAGTTGGACAACCTCATAGGACGCTTCGTCGATTGTGTAGTTGAAGCTGTCCACCTTGTTGACGAAGAAGTTATAAGCCACAATACCAATGATCGCATTGAACAGTCCGCCCGCCGTATTCACCAGCGCTTCGGAAATGCCGGTGGCCAGCGAGGTGGCATCGATGACCCCCCCGGCCGCGTGACCGGTGGCTTTGAAGGCGCGGATCATACCGATGGTCGTTCCCAAAAGGCCCACCATGGTGGCGATCGACGCAATGGTCGACAACGCAATCAGATTCCGTTCCAGGAGGGGAACCTCCAACGCATTCGCTTCTTCAATGGCCCGCTGGGTTTCCTCGACCCGCTTGTCCGTGTTCAAGGACCGGTCGTCCTTGACCTGTGCGTATCGCTCGATCCCCGCGCGCAAGACATTGGCGCAGGAGCCGCGCTGTTTGTCGCACGCGGCGACAGCGCCGGAGTAGTCATTCTTGTGCAGCGAATCCACAACGTGCTTAAAGAACACTTGAATGGACATGGCGCCACGCGCCTTGCGAAGCGTGAAGAGCCTCTCCAGAATGAATGCAACCAGCATCACCGATAGCGCAATCAGCAGCGCAACGAGTGGCCCCCCCTTTTGCAGGTAGTCCGGCAGTTGGGACCAGACTATGAACCCGGTGGCCAATGACACCACCAGCACGATGACGACGAACAACCCTTGTTTCACCGACCGCCTCCTTTGACCCGGTCGGTCACGGCTCACCACGCCTGCGACCAGCCGCAACCCCTGATGAACTACCAGTTAACGTATTTTTCAGCCATTAACAATTCCATCAACATCGCCCGTGGAGTGCTCTCTCGCCGGGACGCCACTTTCTATTACAAATCGCCAGACTTGACAGCGGCAATCAAACCAGCCCCCATCGCCGCGTATGGACCATACGACAGCAGGGTAAACAAAGTCCCGAACCCGTACGACTCCCCCGGATCGATGAGACCCCAAGAAGCGAATCCGGGAATCGCTCCACCGATCAAAGACAGGAGGGTAATGGCCAGACCATCCAAGAAAACGGCGTATCCCATTCTCAGCGGCAGTCTCAGGCGTGCCTGATACGCGTCTGCCGAAGGCGCCTTCATCCAGACCGAAGCCAGCATCCATATTCCCAAGATCGGGGTGGCGATCAGCAGGAGAAGCCCCAAGATCGCGGAAAGTCCAACGGCGAAACCACCAGCGAACGCCGTCGAGAATCCACCAAAGAGAGTGCCGAGAGCCCCCACCCAAGACAGCGTGAACCTCGATCCACCCATCGCTCGATAGCTAACCCATGGCAGCGCAACTGCAAGAATCATGATCGCGCCAACAGCAGCCAGGACGATTCGGTCAACCGCGGACATCGCCACATCCCGCAACAGCGAGAAGTCGCGTTCCAGAGACGAAACACCGCCGCCCAACTGGACGTTCTTGGTGTACTGGTTCGCCTCCGCTTCGGACTTCCAGAACTTCGGAATATGGACAGGATAAACTTCGAACCCGATGAAGCGAAACCGGACATCATCGGGATGCCCCTCTGCCGGGGGGGGCACCGACCCAGCGTGAGATGATGGATTCTGTGTCATGGGATTGTCATCGCGAGACTCCCCACCAGGGGGAATCTCAGTTTTGTTCAATGATACCTTCGTCGATGCCTTTCATCAAGTCACGACAATCATGATGTTTGGGATCGCACTGCACGACCTTCTCGCAAAGCTTGTAGCAGGCGTCCTTCTGTCCGGTTTCATAGAGCGCATACGCCAACCACCAGCGCAACTCATTATACTTGCAAGCTTGTTCTCTGCTGTCCTCGAAGCACTTCATGGCACGCTGCAACACGGGCACAGCACCCGCGTAATCCTTTGCTGCAAAAAGAGTGAAGCCGTACCACTGGCGGTGATCACAGACATTCGGTTCGCGTTCCATGAGCCAACGATAACACTTCTGGGCATCGGCGTTGCGCTGCATTTTAATCAGACGGGGCGCCGACAATTTGTACCCCTTCTCGATGTAGCTCTTGGCAGCGGACGTGTCGTTCTCGGCCGCACGGAGCAGATACTCCACGGCTTTCTCGTTGTTGTTGAGCTGCATATAGGGTAACGAGGCGTTAAAGAGAAACCGGGAATCGTTCGGATGGCGGACAACCAGCTTCTCGTACTCCACCGCCGCTTCGGCGTAACGGGCCAGCTTATGATACGCCAGCGCCAGCCCGCCGATCGAACGTTCATCGTTGGGATCGAGTTCAGCAGCGCGGCGATAATTCTCAGCGATCTGAGTCAGCACGGTCGTATCCTGAAGCGCTTCCAAGCAGACGGCGGTTCGCCAGAAGAGCTCCGCGTCAGCCGCCACCCATTCGTGCGGGGGTTGCGCCGCTTCCAGGCGCTTGCGGTAGTCCGTGAAGGCGTCAATGGCCTTGGCGTACTGGTTCAATAGCATGTTGGACCGGCCGAGATAAAAAAGCAACTCGGGATCGTTGGCGCCGGTGTCGATCGCGTTCTGCAATTCAACAATGGCCGAATCGTGGGCATTGAGCAGATAGTACACAGTGGCGATATTCTTGGCGACAAGGACGGGATCGGCTTTGGGGTCGACCACACGCACCTTGCGGTAGAGCGATAACGAAGCCTTGTAGAGTTCGGTGGCTTCGTTGACAGGCCGGCTCTTGGCGGCAATCATATAGATGTTTGCCAGACGCAGATAGGCCTCGTGGTAGGTCGAATCTTTCTTGAGCAGGTCGATCAGTAGCGGACGGGCATCGTTCAGACGCCGTTGCTGGTAGAACGCATCGGCGAGTTTGAACATGATGTCGAGACGAGAGGAGTCCGCCGCCAAGACCGCCTCATATTCTGTGGTCGCAAGCGGGTAGACCTGGCCCTTGTAGTAGGCATCACCCAAGTCTATCCGGTACTGGAGACTCTCCTCATCGTCGTATCGTGCGCCGAGAAGCAATTCCTGCGCCTTCGAGTAATCCCCCATAGCCAGAGAGGCACGACCTTGGGCGTTCTTCAGCATGGCGGCGATCTGAGGAGACTTGGGTTTTTCGAGTGGCTTCTGAAGCAAAAGGGATACTTCGGATGCACGCCCCAACGCGATCAGAACGTTTGCCATGCCAACATAGACCGCTGGTTCACGATATTTGTTTTCGATGGCGGCCGTATACGCGGTTTGAGCATCGGGCCACTTGCCGAGCCCAGCCAGAGCTTCGCCTTTCAGAAACTGAGCTTCACCATTTTTGTCATCGTCAGCCAAGATCGGAGTCAGTAACTCCAATGCACCAATGAAGTTACGACCCTGGATGGACGCCTGAACCGGGGTAAGGTCGGGCTTTGGCGCCGAAACGACAAGAGAGGGCAGAAGCGCAGCAGACAAAACGAGCATGACCAGACCAGCGAGAGGGAATCGCCCAAAGGGTCTGCTGGCTCTCGTCACAAACATAGAATTATGAAGAATAGCACCCATGGCCACCCAGTCAAGTGGATTTTGCCTCGTGCGCCCCTAACGCCTTTCCCGCCAAGAATCTGACAGCCAATAGAACCCGAGTCGGACTACGGCATAGCCAATCACGATCCATCCCAAGATACGACCTTCACGACCGCCAAAGAGCGTATCCGACAGCAAGAGCCATATCCCGACGCCTGCCAGAAGAATCGAAAAACCCCACCGCCACAGCGCCATTGGGGAAATTGTCCCACCCCCAGATCGCTGTGGTCGATTAGATGCATCCATCAACAATCCATCCCCATCCACAATGTCCTACCACTCAACCTTGGTTTTATTTCAACATTTCTGTCCGCGGTGCGCTCCGACGCACAAAACTGCAGTTTTACGACAGATGTCTAATCGCCGGGAGGCCAGAGCAAGACTGAGTCTATTCTTGACAATCCCAGCCACATCAGTCAACAGACAAGGCCCGCCACGACGACCGAAAAGGGTCGGATGTCAATTCTTGGATTGTCCAATCGTCGCGTTGCCTGAGGGAATTGTGGCGTGATCTCCGGTCAGTTCGCCCAGTGTTCCCGACACTGGGGGAGTAACAAAAGTAAACGAAAGGATCTGGATAGGAAAGGGAGCCTGCAGACTATCCGGATCGGGCTCGGCTGTCACCATAACTTCGTCGCCGACTTCGAGTACGAGCGGGAAGGAGAATCCAGTGGGGGCGTTGCGGACAAAATCCTCGCCAGGGAAATCCGGGGCTATCCCAACACCAATGTATGGGTTTGTCAGATCAGGACCAGTGGCGCGTCGGAACTTGCCCGTGGAAAGCCATGCACTCCTGTGGCGAACCCATCCTTCATAGATCCACCCCAGTGGCGCCAGCGGGATATCCAGCCCAGAGTCGGCAACACTCGGGACCAGGCTTTTCATAAACCAGATGCCGGAAAGATCAGCGAGCGTGTCGTCATCGGTGGGGGACACGATGGCAAAGCGGCCAGCGGCAGAGGTCAGTGACACCGGAAAGTCCAGGCGGGAGATCCTCGCCGAATCCAGTTTGGGCGAAATGCGCCCGCGCAGATAGACGGTCGGTGAGGGCGACACATGTTCGTCACCCGATTTCTCGATCGTGACATAGAGAGAATCGTACTCTTTCAAGTTGACGGGGAGGTGGCTGAACGTCCCTTGCGCCAGTGGCGTACCGTTGGAATCCAAGATGTGTCTGGACGCGTCAAGAGCAAAACGCGTAAGATGTTTCCAAGGGGCCTGTCCGGATGCGAGAGCCGTATCGGAGGGTTTGGCCCATAGCTCGAACGTGAAGCCATCTGGCAAGGCCGATGCGTCGAATAACTCCAGTTGGACTTGATTGTACGGGAGCGGTAGATCCGGCCCGTTCCCCTTGTCCTTGCTGCAACCCAAGACCCCGAGCGACAGACCGCTCAAGATCAGCCCACAAACGAAAAGGAGTCTGTTCATCTGATCGTCCACTCTCCATGCGTCAGCACTGACAACACAACCATCCACCTTTGGAGAAAAAGTTCACTGAACTGCCAAATGCAATATACACTGCATTTGTTCCGGGGAGTCGGCCATTTCCGAGAAAAAAGGGGCCGAACCGGGTTCACGCTCCCCCTCTCCTTGGCAGAACACCTTCGGCAAGAGCCAGTTCCCGGGCGAGCTTTTCGACAGCCGTCCCGAGTACGGCGTCTGCAAACGACCTCCCGTGGGCCGTGCCGATCACTTTCGATAACTGTGCCAGGGGGCCCTTCTTTGGAATTCGCCCACGGAGAGCCAGTGTTCTCCAGGCCGCCAGGGCTTCGATGGCGAGCACATAACGCCAGCGTTCGACAGACTGCCGGAGTTTGTCCGCAGCCCAGAATGACATGGATACGTGATCCTCCTGCCCCAAAGACGTGGGAATCGAATCGACCGATGCCGGATGTGCCAATGTCTTCATGGCAGACACGAGCGAGGCTGCAGTCACCTGCCACATCATCATCCCAGAATGTAGGCCCTCCGCCCGGGAGGGCGTCAAAAAGGGCGTGGCTTGGTTGAATTGCGGATCCATGAGCAGCGCCGTTCGACGCTCCGAAATAGCGGCAGCATCACAGATGGCGATGGCACACCGGTCGGCCGCATGCCCAATAGGAGCACCATGAAAGTTCCCTCCGGACAGGGCATCGCCTTGTTGCGGAAACAACAGGGGATTGTCGGTTGAGGAGTTCATTTCGATGGTACAGGTCTCGGCTGAGGCCTCGATCGCCTCATGGCAAACTCCGTGAACTTGGGGCGCGCAACGGATGCTGTAGGGATCCTGAACGCGTTTGGTGTCGCCGACTCCCGGTTGCCCCTGTAGCAATGCCATAACGCGTTGCGCCGAATGCAAATGGCCTGGATGCGGGCGAACACGAGCCAGCCGCAGATCAAACGCTTCTGGGCGCGCTCCAACGGCCAGAGATGTCAGCGCGCACACCGCATCGGCAGCAGCCATGAGTCGTCGCAAGTCGTTAATTGCCAGTGCCAGCAGAGCCGTGGACGCCTGAACTCCGTTGACCAACGCCAGCCCTTCTTTGGGTTCCAGGACAATAGGGGCGAGCTTCAAACGAGACAACACCCGACTTGCCCCGGTGAGCCGTCCGCCAATTTCGACCTGCCCCTCCCCGATGAGTGCAAGGGCAATATGCGCCATGGGCGCCAGATCGCCGGAAGCGCCCACCGATCCCCAGCGGGGAACGAGGGGACAAATACCGAGATTCAGGAAGTCCGCCAGACGGCGGGCGACTTCGAGGCGGACCCCCGAATGGCCGCGGGCCAAGAGGTTTAGACGCAGCAGCATCATGGCGCGGACTTCCTCGCGCAGGCAGAGAGGTCCGACGCCGGCTGAATGCGAGAGAATCAAGTTGCGTTGCAGCTGGCGCAGATCACCAAGAGGGATTGATACATCGGCCAGACGGCCAAACCCCGTGTTGATACCGTAAACGGTGCGGTGATCGCCAATCACGCGGCGCACGAAAGCATGCCCCGCCCGGATGCGGGATTGTGCCTGACGGTTCAGTGTGATGCGCGGGGGAATGCCCGCACGGGCGACCCGATCGACATCGCCCAGATTCAACGTGCGCCCGTCAAGAGACAGTTTGCTGTTTGTTCGCGCTTTCGGCATTGTACTATTGTCCCTCAGAAACGCGCCTCCCCCGAAAGGGGTTGATAGACATAGTCGAAGACGATGTAAAGAGAATCGCGCGGCCCGGGCATCTGGCGTGGGCGCATTTTTGCCATGCGCCGCCCTGAAAGCAGAAGAGCAATGGACGATTCCAATTGAACTGGAATCTTGTCGGCTCCGCCATCTTGCGCGAGATAGGACGGATAGTCCGCGATCGACGCTGACGGACCCAACACGACAAACTTTGTGGTGCGCAAGAACGCATCGAGCCGTGAAGGACTCCCGAGGAAAATGCCCCGCTTCGTGGAGAACAGGTAAACGTCATTGGAGTCGGACATGCTGGACACCGGGTGATTCGCGGCAAAACAGAACCCATCCACAGCGCCAGAGAGACGCAGATGCAACGTCAGTGTCCCCTGCGGGCGCGCGATGACCTCGCGTTCCGGCGACGGAGGCCCAAGGTGGCCATCGGGATAGACGGTGCGCACGTGAACATGGTATCTCGTCCCGACGTCGACAGGCGCGATGGTTATCGATTCGCTGGTGATGTCACCATCCGTGTCTCCTTGGTACGTCGCGTGGTTGTACAGTGAACTGTCCAACCCGGGATCCGCTCCCGTCAGTCCGGAACGACCGGGCAATGTTGATACATAGACGTTGTAACCGCGAATGAGGTCGCGTGGCAAGCGATGCGTCAGCCAAGTGATCACCAGACTGTCGGCGTATCCTTCGACCAAAATCAGTTCCGGCGCATGTGAGCGGGTCACCGACGGGGCCGGTGGCACTGGCGGGGACGCCGGGGCAGACGGCGGAGATGGTGCGCAGGAGCTGGTGATCAGGGCAATCGCTGCCCCCAGAAGGAGGACACATGCATTGCGTGAGATGTGACGATCAGCCGTGCATTCTCTGATCGGGATTGAAGTGGTCACAACGCGCCGACTCCGAATCTGCGGACCGAACACCTTGGCCGATGCAGACATTCCTTGCGCAGAGATTACCGGGAATCAGCCGCGCGCTACTGCCTTTGAGGATGAAAGACTCGCTCACTCGCGAGTCGGCTGCATCCCCCTGTCAGGCGCGCCGTTCCCCTTGCTCAGCGACACTACTTCGCCACAGGCACATTCGGCAATGGCACGATGTCCGTATTCTGCGATACGGTGATCAACCATTTGTCCCGCGTCTTTACAATCACGTGCATCAATATCCCCTTCCGAGGGGGGAGTGGCGTGCCTTCCAGTCCCGTATCTCCGGTCAGTTCCCACCGCACGTGAACGACCGCCACATCCGGTCGGAGGAAACGCACCGATGTCTCGACCGCAGCCAGGTGACTGCTCTTCATTCGAGTCGCATGGAGAGCCTCGTGCTCCTTCTGAATCTCGGCCCGGCCTCGCCACCGCAGGCCGATGACGTTGACGAAGTCCGCATCCTCAGCGAACAATGCCGCGAAAGCCTTCATGTCATGACGGTTCCAGTCATCAACGAAGCCCGAGGCCACGGCTCTGACACCTGCTTCGTCTGCCCTTTGATTTCGCGCGCTTCCTTGTGCTATCGCCGCAGCGGTCGTCGTCAGAAGGAGCAGTATCGTAATGACTGTATGCCTCATAGTCGAAGACCTGATGACTGTATGCTTCATGCTCGAAGACCTTCCTTTCTATCCGTTACATGCAATCTGTACGCACCCAACATTAAGTTTTCTTCGCCTCACGCTCGACATGACCGGCCCAATCGTCCTCGATCTGCTGGAGAGTGCCCCCGTAGATGCGTTCGAGCGAGGGTCCCAGATCGAGCGCGCTGCGCCAGAGCATCTTGAACTTATCGATACCATGGACCTGAATAAGATAGGCAACAAAAGAGGCACTTTCCACGCGGTAGGCCTCTTGGTCAGCGATGCTTTCGGGCGTGAGCAACATCGATAAGGGCTGCCAACGCCCTTCACTTTTCAGTTTCGCCGCATCGCCGTGGATGTTGGCGCTCTCGTTGTCAAAAGCCTCGCGCAGACCATCCTTAATCAGTTCAAACGATTGCGCCTCCGGGTCCACTGAAGTGAATGCAGCCAGCGCGATGGCGCCACCGATCGGTGCACCAATACGGGTGTAGATTCGGTAACCTTCAACCCGTCCCGCCGCATGGCCTGTGGCCGTTTCGCAGTCTTGATTGGTGATGAAGCGGTAGATGGAGATTCTGCCTTTCAAGTCCAGTTTCAACCCCCGCGCCAGCTCTGCGTAGGCTTGTTCACAGTTCTCGCCAAACTCGCGCAAATGAGTACGGCGCGGCGACTGAGGCGGATCAAAGACAGTGAAATGCTCAGTCTGCTCCGATACCCAGCCCGAGGCAAAGGATGACGGATCAATCTCCTGGCGTGTTTTTCCGCACGAAAGAACGGCCAGCGCCAGCAGAAGCGACAACACCGGGGCCGGACTCCGGCGAAACGATTGGAAATGCAGAAGCAATTCTCTTGTGTACATCAGGCTCCCTCTCCTAAGATGGCACAATTATACAACGCAAACGAACGAGCGGGCCACTGGAATCTGTCCAGTGTGCCGACAATCCCTGCCCCGCGGCAGTTGAAATGTCATCGCGCCAGCCCCAGCCAGTCCCCCAGCAGGAACTGGACACGTCCAATCAGGAGCGAGACGCGCGCCATGACAGTGTATCCGAAGTGCGCGCCGAATGCCACCATGATGAAGCCGATACCAGCCGACGCCACCCACCCCAGCGGTCCGGTGTGTGGCTTGGAAAAGTAGAAGTAGATCAAGGTTGACAGCACACCCGCGACGATCAGGATG
>JAVHPP010000066.1:0-14453 GCA_036170655.1 Candidatus Zixiibacteriota bacterium
GTGAGTCTGTTTGGGTCGAGATGACGGCCGTGGTATCACCCACTTGCTCGCGGTTTGTTCCGGAGGTAAGGTGGCGGTTGAGTGCTTTCGTATAGGCTGCCGCTCTTGACTCCGAAACAGGTGCGTTGAAGTTCTGGCTCTTGCCGTAGGAACAGAAGGCATCGAGATTGAAGGACACAAGCGCCGCACCGCATGACTGCGCACCAATGACTCCTCTTATGGCGGGGTGGATCCGCGCGAGGGGTGCTATCTCGCCGCTGATTAAACACATCCCATCCTCGTCTTTCTCCGCCGTTGCCAGACTGTCGAGCCACAGGCGCTGCAAACCTGGTCTTTCGTGAACAAAGCAACGGTCACCATCCAGCTGAAAGACGAGATTGCTCTTGAGCATGTCTTGCCAGTCTGAAAGTGCCGGCGCCTTCTTCGGTTTCCAAGAAGATAGGAATGCGAGAACGGCTTTGGCTCCTTTGTCCCTGCTTTCCTTGAGCAGCTGACAATGAAGGGACTCAAATGCCTCGTGGCATTTGGTTGTTCTCTCCGCGTTGCCCTTGTCGTCAGCGCCGAGCACGTAGCTGGTACTACCCCAGAGGAAATTGGCCGCGATATTGGCACTCTTTTTCGGCCCTTGCGGGACGATTACGCTCCGAGGAACCTTCCTCTTGCCTTTGGCCTCTCTCAGGTCGAGAACTTGCACGAGGCTGCCCGTCGTGTCGATGACCAGCGAAAAATGAAGTTTCTCGCTGCTGAAGCCTTCTGATGCGACCGCCTTCTCGCCAGACTTCGGTAATAGATCATAATATGAGCTTAACGCCTGAAGTATCACGCCTTCACCCCCTGACGATCGAATGCGGGCACGGCTATCACGCCATCGACCATCTTTGCCCGGAAGAACTTCGCTTCCATGTTGTTTGCGAAATCAATGTCGTGAAGCATCCAGCCAAGGTCCTGACTGCCGGTGAGTGGCGAAGGTGGAAAGGCGTCCACGAGCTCGAAACTTGCCGAGAACTCGCGGCAGCCAAGGTAGGGCTGGGTGAAACACTGCCCCTCTCTCGCACGCCGATTGAACATGTCGAGGTGCTTGCCGTCGCTGCTGTCTTCCGTGCCGGTGTACTCGAAGTGCGCCTCGATGCCGTAGCAGACGTCCCGCAGAACTAGCGCCGCCCGTTGCTGCCGCTCGTCTTCGATGAATAGAACCAGCGGCGACTTCGGGTCACTCATGGCCGCCGTGATGTTGCGCAGCGGTATTTTGCTGGCCACCTCGTTGCGCCTGATGTTCATAAATCGGATCGGTCGAAACACATGGATACGTTCCACAACCCACCTTATTGAGGGTTTCCAGTAGATCGCCTCCAACATGGCTCGTGCGGCAGAGGGGGTCATCACGTCGTAGCTGACCCTCTCAACCTTCATCTCTGGTCTGGTGAAGCAGGCGTAGTCTCCCCAGACCTTGAGTTTCACTCCAAAAGCCATCTTACCTCCTTTCACTCAAATGATAAGATCCTGCACATTCCTTTGCAGCGGGACATCCGCACAGAGGCCGAGATCTTTCCTGTAGAGCGTTTCATCTGTGAGTACTGGGAACATCCCGGCCTTCAGTTTGATACTCCCGATAGAGAGAAGTGTGTTCCACTCTCCGGGATGTATGGAGACAGTGTACTTCTGAAGCAATCGCGAAAGGGACGTGGGCTTTTCACAATAGTCCAGTGTCTTTATGAGCCTTCTCGCATCATCGTCGAAGGGTATGACAACCGGCTTCATCTCGTCCTTGATGAACCGGAACTTCTCAGCCACGGTCTTGAAGGGGAAATCACCATTCTGACAACCCGCGTGGAGCATAGCGAGTATGCCCTCGTCGTCGAGAGCATCGCCCTTTGTCCAGTAGTAGAGTTTGAAGTAATCCTCGATCGCCGCGAGCGAGAGAATGTCCTGCGGATGCATTCGTATCACCGACTCAGCAGCCTGAGCGGTCTGCCTGAAGTGACCAGCGGGGATCGCTGCTTCTGGTGCGAACACGAAAACTTGTCCCATTTTCAGCCGACCTTCTCTATTACACCTTCCGGCTGCCTGAGCGATAGAATCGATTCCTCCGACTGACCGGAAGACGACCGGGAAATCGATGTCTACGCCGGCTTCGACCAACTGCGTACTTATCACCCTGCAAGCCCGCCCGGCTTGAAGTCTGTTGCGAATCTCCGCGAGCGTCAAGCTTCGATGGACGGGACACATGAGGGCACTCAAATGAAAAGCGTCCTCGCTGTCGCCCAGGGACTGGAAAAGGGCCCTCGCGTGTTTCCTGGTGTTGACAATGCACAGAACTTGCGAGTAGCTATTTAGACGGTTCGCGAGTTCCGTGTCGTGCACCTGCGGCAGAACTGTGACTTCGGTCCTCTTCAGCGCCGTCGCAAGTGCATCGGGGTTATCGATGATCTCTGTCACCCCCTCCAAGCCATGCGGGAAATCATCGCGTATCTGCACGGCAGGTTGCGTCGCGCTGCAGAGGACTATTGACGCTCGATACATGCCTGCGAGTTCTCTCAACGCCTCCAGGCAGGGCAGAAGGAAAGGGGCGGGAAGAGTCTGGACTTCATCCAGTATGATGACACTCCCGGTGACGTTGTGGAGCTTGCGGCACTGACTAGACCTGCTGGCGAAGAGCGACTCGAAGAATTGCACGTTCGTCGTAACGATTATAGGGGCATCCCAGTTCTCAGCCGCTAATCTGGAACGGTGGTCTTCGTTGTCAGGCTCGAAGTTGCAATGGTGTTCAAGCACGGCATCATCGCCGAGCATTGCACGAAAGACAGTTGCGTTCTGTTCGATGATGCTTGTGTACGGGATAACATAGATGACCCTCTTGAGGCCATGCTTCCTCGCATGACTTAGCGCAAACGCCATCGAGGACAGAGTCTTGCCGCCGCCAGTTGGCACGGTGAGAGAGAATAGCCCCATGTCTCCTTGGCTTGCCCTCAAGCACTGATTGAGGATGAGTTCCCGCTCACGGTTGACCGGCGAAGTTGGGGCAGTCTTCCTCATCTCGCCAAGTTTCTCAAAGAAGACTACCTCAAGCTCAGTGAGCGTCCTGTATCCTTGTCGCCGCTGCCCCCTCTGCGAATCCATGAATACTTCGGTATCCAGGAAGTCTGCGTCCACCAAACAAGAATAGAGCATGCGAATAAACAGGCTGAATTGCATTCCAGCTCGATCCTGTGCTGGCACAAGCGGTAAGGTCGGCGACGGTTGATCCAATATGTGCCCGGGACAATTGCTGTAATCAGGAATTATCTTTTCCAGGCGACTTCGTAGGCAGGAATCGGCTGAACTGCCATCGGGGAGACCACCGTGGTGCCCGGCGATAACGTAAGCGAGGACCTTGCCCGCATCGCTAAGGGTCTTGGCTGCGTACTGTGCTCCGGCAGTCGAGTGGTCTACCCTCCCGACGTATTCGATGTGAGCGTCTTCGCCACCTGCCGCACATATCTTTTGTTGAAATTTGGGAGAGTACTTTCCAATATCGTGCCACAGCCCTGCGAGGGCTGCCCAGTCCTGCCCGTCGAATGTGCTCGCGAACTGTCGTGCCAGTTCCGACACCGACCTGAGATGTTTCTCCAAGTCATGCCACTGGTCGCGCGGGCGTTCCGGATGTGAGTGTGCGTAGTACGGCACAGGTATATCCCCGCGGAATCGTCCAGATGAAGCCCCTATGAGGGCACGACGACGCCGAAACACAATTCGACAATGCCAATTAGCCGGTGAATCTGGTCAGAGTCAAGGCGGCGCGATCACTTTGCTATCACTTTGTTCTGCCCTCGCCAGAGCCTTTTGTGGGCGAACTGGCATGTGCCTGATCGTGCAACATCGCGCACTGACTATAGACCGGCAACCTGCAAGCGCGGTCAACGATCTTGTCCGGTTGCAGGCAGCGGGATACACTCCTACAGCGCGCAGGGGTCGCAGGGCTTGGGGCCGCCGCGGAACACGTAGGCGATCAGATAAACTACGTCGAGGACATTGATCGTGCGATCGCAGTTGGAATCGGTACGCGACAGATGCGGACAATTCGAGTCCTTTGGGGCCCTCATCCCGCTGTGGGGAACTTCATTATCGCCTTGACGGAATGAGCAGCCCGCTCACGCATCGCGGTTCCGTCGGGGCCGGTTTCAACCCGAGCCTCTACAATACCCCGAACTATGCTGCACTTCCGTGGTACTTCAGCTCAGTTCCAGCATCCGCTCCAGCGCGATCCTGGCATCGCGGGCGATGGCTGGGTCCACGTGGATTTCGTTCTTGTGGCCGAGGTTTTCGAGGCAGTCGGCCAGATCGCCGAGAGTCGTGCGGAACATGTTGACACACAGCGGGCAGTTCTGCCCGGAAAGCTCAATAACGGTCTTATCGGGGTGCTCGTCGGCCAGCCGGGACGTGAGGTTGATTTCCGTGCCGATGGCGATGATCGAGCCCGGTGGCTGTTCGGCCACATACCGCGCAATGAACGCGGTCGAGCCGACGGCGTCTGCGGCGTTCACCGTGGCTTCCATGCATTCGGGATGCACGACAATTTTGATTCCGGGGTAGTCCTTGCGCGCCTGCTGGATGTGCGCGACCGTGAAATTGGTGTGGACGTGGCAGAACCCCTTCCAGAGGATGACCCTGGCTTTTCGGAACGGTTCCGGGTCCGCCGGGGGCTTCATGGGATCGAAGAGTACACGCTCGTCACGGGGGATGCGGAGGCGGTTAGCCGTGTTGGTTCCCAAGTGCTCGTCGGGGAAAAAGAAGACCTTCTCTCCACGCGCGAACGCCCAGCGGAAGGCTTTCTCGGCATTCGATGACGTGCAGATCACCCCGCCACGGGCGCCGCAGAACGCCTTCAGCGATGCCGCCGAATTCATGTAGGAAATGGGAATGATCTTCGCTGTGTCGAGATGCTGCCCCAGCCACTCCCAGGCGTCCGCCACCTGATCGTCGTCGGCCATGTCGGCCATCGGGCAGCCCGCGCGCAGGTTGGGCAGATACACGCGCTGCCCGGGACGGCAGAGGATGCGCGCCGATTCGGCCATGAAGTGCACGCCGCAAAAGACGATGTGCTCCGCCTTCTCCTGCTGCGCCGCCATTTTCGACAGGTAGTACGAGTCGCCGACGAAATTGCCGAAGGGCACGACTTCCTTGCGCTGATAATGATGTGCCAGGATGACGAGCTTGTCACCCCACTGGCCGATCAATCCTCGGATGCGCGTTTTCAGCGTCTGATCGGCCGCGGATTCAGGACGGTCACAGGTGGTCTTTGGCTCGATGGTCAGGGTACTCATGTGTAACTCCAGCCAGTCCGGATTCTGTCTCCATTCTCTTATACGTAACCGTAGGACCTATGCGACACGTTCCCAGGCTGGATTCGTGGCATTTTTGATCGCGTTTCTCTGTCCGTGTACGATTCGCCCCTGCGGGCCGATCACTTCGTATCTCTTGTCTTCCAATCGCCGATGGCGGCCTTGGTCGCCTCTTGGGCGAGGACCGAGCAGTGAAGTTTGTGTTCCGGCAGGCCGCCCAGTGCCTCGGCGACATCGGTGTTCTTAATCAGCGCGGCATCGTCCAATGTCCGGCCGATCAGCATCTCGGTGAGCTTCGAGGACGAGGCGATCGCGGCGCCACAGCCATAGGTCTTGAACTTCGCATCGACAATGCGCTGGCCGTCGATGCGCAGATACAGCTTCAGCAGGTCGCCGCAGTCGGAGTTGCGGACCAGGCCAATGCACGACGGGTTCTCCATGTCGCCCACGTTGCGTGGGTTCTGGAAATGATCCATCACGGTGGCGTTGTAACCGAAGTTTTCGTCGTCGAGGGGCATGGGTTGTTTCTCTGGGCCAGATCGCTCCCGCGGCACTGATACGAGAGCAAATATCTGGACGGTAGCTCTTGGTTCAGAAAAAGAGGGCAGGTTTCAGACCTGCCCCTGCGAGTCGAATGCGTCAGTGACCATGAGGATACGCTACTACGTACCCGGCATGAACAACTGCGCCGCCGCCTTCACCCAGTCAACGAACGGGCCGGGGAAAATGCCGAGCACCAGGACACCGAGAGCGGAGATGCCCAGCGCGATGACCAATGTCCGGGGGATTGCGATTCCGCCCTCCGGCTGGTCGAGCGGGAAGTACATCTTCCGGATCACGGTTGCATAGTAGTACACGGCGACCACCGAGGTGGCGACACCGACAATCACGAGCCAGAGATACCCTTTTTCAATCGCCGCCAGAAAGACATAATACTTCCCGAGGAAACCCGCTGTCGGGGGAATGCCCGCCAGTGACAACAGAAACAGGGAGAAGAACGCCGCCAAGACAGGAGAGCGGCGCGCCAGCGCCGAGTAGTCGGAAATCTTCTCGGACCCTGTCTGTTCAGCGAACGCGATCACACAGATGAAGGCGCCCATGTTGGCGAAAAGATATGCCATCATGTAGTAGGAGATTGCTGTAGTGCCCCACGTGTCTGTCGCAACCGCCCCGACCAGAATGTACCCGACCTGTGCGACCGATGAGTAGGCGAGCATCCGTTTGATGTTGGATTGAACGATCGCCGTCGTGTTGCCAATGATCATGGCCAGCGCCGCCAACACAGCGATCGCTTGGATCCAGATCATTTGCGATGATTCCAGTCCGCCGAAGAACACGCGGAGGAAAGCCGCCAGTCCGGCGGCCTTGGATGCCACCGAGATGAATGCCGTGACGGGCGTCGGCGCCCCTTCGTACACATCAGGCGCCCACATGTGAAACGGCGCGAGCGCGAGTTTGAATCCGAATCCGGCCACAAGCAGCAGCAACGCCAGCGTCACGCCGGCGGGGAAAGCGCCGCTTCCCACATATAGTTTCTGGATTCCCTCGGACAGACCGGCCAACTGCGTGGTGCCGGTCATGCCGTAGAGCAGGGCCACACCATAGAGGAGCACGGCGGAGGAGATGGCGCCCAGAATCACGTACTTCAATCCCGCCTCGGCGGACTGCCGGTTTGTCTTGTGGTAAGTGGCGAGAACAGCGAGCGTGACGGTCGAGAGTTCCAGCGAGATGTAAAGAGTCAGGAGCTCGGTGGCCGAAACCATGAGCATCATCCCGATCGCGGAGAACAGAATCATGCCATAATACTCGCCCCGGTGCGCCTGCAGGCGGGAGACCGTGCCGACGGACGCCGCCACGGTCAAGAATACACCGGCGAGGATGATTTCCTTGAAGACGACGCCCAGTCGGTCGAAAATAAATGTCCCACCGAACGCCGTTCCGTCGCCGGTCGCCGCCACCCAGATCGCTGTGGCGACGGTCCCGATCAATGTCCAGATGGCAAAGGCGCCCGCCCGGCCTTCGCTTTTGCCGAAGACGGCTGCGGCCATAATCCCACAGGCCCACACAAGCAGGAAGCATTCGGGGAGGATAGCGCCCCAGTCGGCGTACAAGCTGGACGGATCAACATTCACAGGCGGAATCTTTCTTCAATGTGTGTCTCGCGATCCTGAAACAGGCCACCTACGCATCCAAGTACGCTTTCCATGAAGCGAAATATATCTCAGCGCCATCGACAAAACCGCCATGCGCAGGTTGCCAGTCCAGCAGCCGTACTGCCTTCCGTGCATCAACATGCTGATCGAGCGCCAGACACTCGGCAAAGCCCCCCATTGTCTTGGCGGCTTCGGTCACGGGTATGAACTGGATTTTGTCGGTATAGCCGGTGGCGCGAGCCACGGCTTGGACCATGGCGCCCACAGTGGACCGGGACCGGTCGGTGATATTGAATACTTCGCCGGCCATTCCGCATTCGGCGGCTCTCACGTAAGCGGCGGCCAGATCGTCGACATGTACCATGGCCCAGTGATTTGAGCCGTCCCCGATGGCACGCAGCGATTTGTCCTTGTGGGCGGCGGCAAACCATGTCGCCGTCAGCCCTCCCTGTTTTCCATAGACACAGCCGGGACGGATGACGAGGCCTTTGACGTGAGTGGCACGGAGCACCATCTGTTCATGGTCGGGCCGCCACTTGACCATGGTGGCTGGCGCAGGTGATGCAGTCTCATCAGCCATGTGCGTGCCGGTGTTGCCGTAAACCCAGACCCCGCTTGTGTAGATCACGGTCTTCGGCTGGGGGCCTTTCCGGCCGGTGTCGAGCAGCACCTCGATGGTTTTCCGGTCCAGCGCCGGAAGGTCACTCTGGTAGTCGGCCGCAACATGAATCAGGACCGAGCATGACTCGGCGACGGCACGGTAGCTCTCGGGCGACTGCATGTTGCCGATGACAGGGTAGATTTCCTGCTGGGTGAGCGACCGGGCCTTGGCTTCGTTGCGCACCAGACCCCAGACATCATGTCCGGCGCGGCGCAACGCCGAGGCGACATTGAACCCGATATATCCGGTGGCTCCTGTGACGAATACCTTCATCTGATCCTCCCGGCCCGCGAGCGAGCCGTCTTGCCACCGCTCCCGATTTCTATGATCCGATCAAGGCGACCAGATTGACGATCGTTGCCTGAATCATGTTGGACAAGAGTGACGGATATACGCCGATGGCGATCATGAGAATAGCCAGCGGCGCGACGGCGAAGATTTCACGCGCGTTGATTTCGGTCAGCCCCTCGGTGTGGCCCGCGACCGGACCTAAGAACATGCGCTGGACCATGCGCAGGAAATAGGCGGCGGTCAGAAGCACACCGACGACAGACAACGCCACAGTCACTGGGTAGTACGGAAACGCTCCCAGGAAGACCATGAACTCGCTGACAAATCCGGACAGCCCCGGAAGCCCCAGTGATCCGAGAACAAACAACACCATGATGCCGGAGTAGACGGGTACCTTGATCCACATCCCGCCGAAAGCCCCAATCTCCCGTGTATGGGCGCGGTCATAAACCACTCCGACCAGAGCGAACAGCGCCCCGGTGATCAGCCCATGGGAGACCATCTGGAACATGCATCCGGAGATGGCCGCCACAGAGCCGAATGCCGAGAGGCCCAGAAGGCAGTATCCCATGTGCGACACCGACGAGTAGGCCACGAGTTTCTTCAGATCGGTCTGAGCCATGCAGACCAGCGCGCCGTAGATGATTCCCGCCATGCCGAGGATTGCCATGGGAAAGGCGTAGAACTTCGTGCCCACTGGAAACATGGGAAGCGAAATCCGCAACAGGCCGTATGTTCCCATCTTCAGCAGGATTCCGGCCAGCAGGACCGATACCGCCGTCGGCGCTTCGACATGCGCGTCGGGCAGCCACGTGTGGAACGGCAACGTCGGGATCTTGACGGCAAAGCCGATGAAGAAAAAGGCAAAGGCAAACAATTGGAAGCCGCGTGTCATCTGCGGTGCACGCTGGATCTGCTCGATGATCGACAACGAATGGGGCGCGGAGTTGAAGTACAGCGCCAGAATGCCCACCAGCATGAAGATCGAGCCAAAGAGCGTGTAGAGGAAGAACTTCATCGCCGCGTACTCTTTGCGCGGGCCGCCCCAGATGCCGATCAAGAAGTACATCGGCACGAGCATGACCTCCCAGAAGACGTAGAAGAGAAAGAGGTCGAGGGCCGCAAACACGCCCATCATCGCGGTCTCCAAGAGCAGGAAAAAGGCGAAGTACTCCTTCACGCGCTTGGTGATGTTGAACGACACCAGCACCGCCAGGAAGGAAAGGAGTGCGGTCAATGCCAGCATCGGCACCGAGATCCCGTCGGCGCCCAGATGGTAGTTGGCATTGAGGCCGGGAATCCACGAGGCCAGCTCGACGAACTGGAACTGGGCGGTCGAGGAATCATACTGAGCCACGAGGACGGCCGCGAGAACCAGCGGCATCAGCGACGCAACAAAAGCGACGCCACGGATCAGGCGATGGTTGTCCTTGGGGATCAGCAGGGCTACCACGGCGCCGATCAGGGGAAGGAAGATCATCCACGAGAGGATTCCGGTCATATGTGTCATCCCATCCTTTGGTCAGAGAGCTCCCGATGGAGTCGGCGACCAGCTCATTGCAAAATCCACAAGATCACCAGGGCGGCAAAGACCACGAACGCGTAATTCTGCAGGCTGCCGGTCTGCAGATATCGCACGGTGCCGCCAAAGCCGCGCGTGAGCCAGCCGACACCATTGACCGCGCCGTCAACAAATGTTTCATCAAACCAGCGCTGGGACTTTCCCCACAGGATGCCGAAGCGTCCGGCCGCGTTCACTACGCCATCGATGATGTGCTGGTCGAACCAAAACCAGCCACGACAGACCGCGTAGTATGGCTGGATGAACAAGAGCGTATAGGCGTCGTCCACGTAGTACTTGTTCAAGAGGGTATTGTAAATCCCCGGCAGGGAGGCGGCCAGACGGTCGGGATTGATGCGCCGCCGGTAGTACATGAGGTAGGCCAACGCCATCCCGGATAGGCCCACCAGCAGCGAAATTGCCGCCAGACCATAGTGGAATTCGGCGTGATGCGGTTCTTCGTGGAAGACCACGGCGGAAAATCCGTGATGCAACCAGGGCAGACCGATCCATCCCGACACAACCGACAGGAAGGCCAGGAAAATCAGGGGGTAAGTCATCACCTTCGGCGATTCGTGCGCGTGGTCGAACTTGTGTTGGTCGCGCGGCGTTCCGGTAAACGTCAGGAAGTAGAGCCGGAACATATAGAATGCTGTCATGAAGGCGACGATCAGCGACAGCACGGTGAAAGCCGGATGGCCAAGTGTGGCCGCGACGATCTCGTCCTTCGACCAGAATCCTGACAGCGGGAAGATGCCCGCGATGGCCAGCGCCGCGATCAAGAATGTGACGGAGGTTGTCTTCATCTTGGAATGCAGCCCGCCCATCTCACGGATATCGTTGGTGTGCACCGCATGGATGACCGATCCGGCGCCGAGGAACAAGAGCGACTTGAAGAAAGCGTGGGTCATGAGATGAAACGTGCCGGCCGTGAACCCCTGCAGGCCGAGCGCCATGATCATGTAACCGAGCTGGGAGACGGTCGAGTAGGCCAGGACACGTTTGATATCATTCTGCACCAGGCCGATGGAGGCCGCCATCAGCGAAGTGATGATACCGATCCACGCCACGAACATGCCCGCGGTCTCGGCGGAGATGAAGATGGTCAGCGAACGCGCTACCAGATAGACACCGGCCACGACCATGGTTGCCGCATGAATCAAAGCCGAGACCGGCGTCGGACCCTCCATGGCATCGGGCAGCCACACGTGCAACGGGAACTGCGCGGATTTGCCGATGGCGCCGCCAAAGAGGAAGATCGCGGCGGTGGTCAGCATCGCGCCGCCCAAGGCGCCGCTCTTCACCGCGCCGAAGACACCCTCGAAGGTCAGCGACCCGCAACCGGCATAGAGCATGAGCATGCCGATGATGAAACCCAGATCGCCCAGACGTGTGGTGATGAACGCCTTTTTGCCCGCGTCCGACGCCGACTGCTTCTCAAACCAGAAACCGATCAGCAGATACGATGCAAGACCGACCAGTTCCCAAGCGACAAACATGAGGACAAAATTGTCGGCCAGAACCAGGGTCAGCATGGCCATGGTGAAGAGCGACAGATACGCATAGTAACGCGAGTACCGGGTGTCGCCGTGCATGTATCCCAGCGAGTAGATATGCACCATGAGCGCGACCGTCGTGACGACAATCAGCATCATCGCGGTCAGGCCGTCGACCAAGATCCCCATGGGCAGATGCATCGACGCGCCCAGATCCAGCCACTCGAGCGAGAATCGCTGCGCTTCGGGGTTGCCCCAAACGGCGAAAGCCATTGCCCACGCGTAGAGGAAGGATAGCGAGACGGCGGCGATCGACAGACCAGCGGACAAAGCCCGGCGCCGGTGCGTGAACAGCATGATCGCTGCCATCGAGACAAGCGGGAAGACGGGTATCAGCCAGGCGTGGGATTGCATCGTGGTATCAGCCATTCAACCGTGGTTCCGCCGGTCCGAGTGTAGGGGCGCACGGCCGTGCGCCCCTACGGCCACATCGAGTCCAATTTGCATCAATCAGCATCATCCGTTCTCTTCACCATTTCATGAAATTGACCTGATCCACATTGATGCCCCGGTGGTGCTGGTAGATGAGCAGCACGATCGCCAGCGCGACCGTTGCCTCAGCGGCGGCCACGGCGATCGTAAAGATGGCCACTACCTGCCCGGTCACGGTCGCCGGCGTGACGTACCGTGCGAACGCCACGAGCGTAACATTGACCGCGTTGAACATCAGTTCAACAGACATCAGGACGCCAATGGCATTCCGGCGTGTGAGCATACCGTAAACGCCGACGCAGAACACGACCGCTGCGAGAGTCAGATAATGTGAGAGTCCGATTTCCATCATCTGGACGCTTCCTGAGTCGCGCCCGGCAGTGGTGTCTTGGGCATCGTGGGTTCCCGGCGTTGCGGATCTTTCTTGGCTATGACCACGGCGCCGATCAGCGCGCCGAGCAGCAGGACCGACACGATCTCAAAAGGCAGCACGAACTTCGTCAGCAAAAGCCGTCCCAGTGTCCGTCCCGCGCCCTCCGGCATCGGCGCATCTGAGATCGGAAAAGGTGTCTGCCAGAGTGAATAGACGATGATCGCCAGCAATCCGAGAGAAACGACCAGACCGGTGACGGTCTGTTCGTTGGTCTGGCGGATGGATGTGTCGGCGATACGCGCGGTCAGCATGATCGCAAAGATCATCAGCATCGACACCGCGCCGACATAGATGAGCACCTGGGCGGCTGCCAGGAACGGCGCCTGCAAGAGCACATAGAGTCCCGCCACGCCGAATAATGCCAGGATCAGATAGATCGCCGAGTGGAAGATGTTCTTCGATGTCACCACGAAGATCGACGCGGCAATCGTCAGGAAAGCCAGGGCGTAGAAGGCGAGAGACAGTGCGCTCATCAGTTCACGGCTCGAAAATGTAGATCCCCAGCCCGGTCAGCACGATGTTGATGAAGGCCAGCGGCAAGAGGAATTTCCAGGCAAATCCCATCAATTGATCGACCCGCAACCGGGGGTAGGTCCACCGAAACCACATCAGCACGAACACACCGGTCAATGTCTTGACCATGAACCAGGCCCAAGACGGCAGGAAGGGCCCGTTCCAGCCGCCGAAGAACAGAGTCGTCGCCACCGCCGAGACGGTAAACATATTCAAGAACTCCGCCAGAAAGAACATGGCGAACTTCATCCCGGAGTATTCGGTGACAAATCCGGCCACGAGTTCCGAGTCGGCTTCGGGCAGATCGAAGGGCGTCCGGTTGCATTCGGCCGTCGCGGCGACCAGATAGATGAGAAAACCCACCGGCTGGCGCCAGATGTACCATTGATAGAACTTCTGCTGCTGTCCGATGATCTCGACCATCGACAGCGTCTGAGTCAGCATGACCACGCCGATGACCGCCAGCGCCATCGGCACTTCGTACGACACCACCTGGGCCGCCGAGCGGAATCCGCCCAGCAGTGCGTACTTGTTGTTCGAAGACCATCCGGCCATCAACAGACCGATGACCGTGAAGGTCGTGATCGACAGGATGTACAGGATGCCGATGTTGAGATCGCGGACCACCAACCCCTTGCCGAATGGAACAGTCACATACACCGCTAGCGCGGCGACAAAGGTCACGATCGGCGCCCAGAAGTAGATCCCCCGGTCGACAGCGGCAGGCGTGATATCTTCTTTCTGCAGAAGCTTGAGCGCGTCGGCGATGGTCTGGATCGAGCCATGCCAGCCGACACGCATCGGTCCGAGACGCATCTGGATGTGCGCTGAGATCTTCCGTTCCCACCAGACCAGGAAGAGGACAACGATCGCGACAAACGCGATGATGACCAGCGCGGCCACGACGAGCTGAGCGAGAATGACCCAAGGCGGACCCAAGCCCAATGCGCCAATGCCGGCTTCGATGCCATCGCCGATCCACTTGACCAGTTTATCGAGTTCCAGCATTGTGCTCAGTCAGATTGTGGGAATCTCCGGGATCAACGACAGCATGTGCCGCGTGTCAATACCAGCGCAGCACACCCTTCCGCCAGGCGTAGAAAAGGCCAAAGAGCAGAATGGCGACAAAGACCAGCATTTCGACAAAGGCAAACAACCCCAGGGACTGGTAGACAATCGCCCACGGGAACAGGAAGATGGCTTCCACATCGAAGACCACGAAGATCAACGCAAAGATGTAGAAACGGACGTTGAACTGGATCCACGCGGGGCCGAAGGGTGTCTCGCCGCATTCATACGTGCTCAACTTGACGGGATTGGGGGCCGATGGCCGGATCAGGCGGGCCAGAAGAAAATTGAACAGGACAAACCCGACGCCCAAGCCGATGAAGACCGCCACTGCTGCGAAGTCGGAAACCACCATCAACCTCCGGCTGCCATCCCGAAAACAGCGCCCTTGCACGGTCAACCCTGATACAAGGACACCGAGGTGGCGAGATTAAGCCCGGATCGGCCGACTGTCAAGCGCTTTCGCC
>JAVHPP010000067.1:0-3064 GCA_036170655.1 Candidatus Zixiibacteriota bacterium
TTCGAGGGAGACGCCCGACTCCGCCATCCACACGGATGAGCCAATACGCCAATGTACGCCATCGATCACGCCTTCGATCCCTTTTCCGGACAGGGCCTGAAAGCCGGTGACGGACACGGCTTGAATCGTCGTTTCGCTGCCGGCACGCTTGAGCACAGCCTTCGCGAGCGGATGCTCGCATCGTTCTTCCAAGGCCGTCAACGCGGACCAAAACCCCGAAGGTTCCAAGTCCGGAGCAATCCATTCACCGGTAACAGACGGCTCTCCGGCTGTCACGGTACCGGTCTTGTCGAGAATAATCGTATCGATCGAGGTCAGCGCTTCCAGGGCTGAGGCATTCCGGAAGAGAAGTCCTAACTGGGCGCCGCGTCCGGTGCCGACCATGATCGCTGCCGGTGTCGCCAGACCGAGCGCACACGGGCAGGCGATGATCAAGACCGCCACAGCGTTGATCATGGCCCGGAGGAAGCGTGGCTCCGGCCCCCACACAGCCCAGATGATGAATGTCCCAACGGCGAGCAGGATCACGACGGGCACAAAGACGGCGGCGATGCGGTCAACCAGCTTCTGAATCTGCGGCTTGCTGCCTTGCGCCTCCGCCACCATACGGGCAATCTGAGACAATACCGTCTCGGCGCCGGTTTTCTCGACACGGTAAGTCACTGAACCGGACGTGTTGATCGTTCCGCCGACAATCTGGTCGCCGATGACTTTTTCAACCGGTAACGGTTCACCAGTAATCATCGACTCATCGATGGCGGAATTGCCGAGGATCACAACGCCATCAGTGGCCACCCGTTCGCCAGGACGGAGGAGCACTTCGTCCCCCTTCTTCAGATTCGCGGTCTCAACTTCGACAATCTGACCGTCGCGGCGCACGCGGGCTTTGGGCGGACGCAACTCCAGGAGTTGCCGGATGGCCTGACGCGCCTTCCCCTTGGCGCGCGCTTCCATCCAGCGCCCGGCAAGGATCAACGTAATGATTGTCGCGGCCGTCTCATAATAGACAGAGGGCTGCCAACCGGACGGGGTGAATGTCTGCGGCGCGACGGTTACCAGAAGACTGAACAAGTAGGCGGTCAGCGTACCGACGGAAATGAGTGTGTCCATATCCGCGCGTCCGTGCCGGAGCGCTTTTCCCATGCCCCGGTGAAAGGGCCAGCCCGCCCACCAGACGACTGGGGTCGCGAGAAAGAGCGAGAGCCAGAAATTGGATGTGTGAGGAATGGCGATGCCAACCAAGTGACTCATGCCGAGAAACGCGAGCGGGATGGTCAACAAGCCAGAGGTCAAGAACCGGCGACGATAATCATTTAACTCTGCGCGCTGGGATTGCTCGACCATCTCGGTCAGATCCCGGGCATGATCGTGCGCCGCCGGCCCCTGATCGGCAGGAGCCGTTTGTTCCTTGGGAACGATAAGTTGATACCCGGAATCCGCGACCGCTCGCGCCAGATTCGCGGCGTCAACTGGCGCATATTGGAAATGGACTGTTGCGGTCGCGGCGGCGAAATTGACATGCGCATCCGCCACGCCATCGACGCGCGACAGGGCCTTCTCGACATTCAGGACACAACTGGCGCAGTGCATGCCCACAACCGGATATGTCACAGAGGGGGAGGCGTTTTCCGGGATCACCAACTTGTAGCCCGCGGCGGCGACTGCATCAGCGAGCTTCTGCGGAGTCGCCGCTGTGGGAGAGAAGTGAATGTGCGCCGTCGAGCTGGCGAAATTGACCGAGGCTTCCTGGACGCCATCGACGGACCGCAGCGCTTTCTCGATCGTGCTGACACATCCCGCGCAGCGGATGCCTTCGACAACAGCGGTCAACTCCGTTGAAGCAGGCTGGCCCTCTGGCGGTGACGGTCCAGTCTTGCGGCCGATTTTCATCAACTCATCCATGGCACGTCGTCGCCACACACCGGCGATATCACAACAACATACACCGGAAAATCACGGTCCATTGGTCTCAACCTTGGACAAGGTACTGACAAGAATCTCCGCACTCTATGCGCGCCCGCGCACGGTCAAACCATACGGGACATGGCCGGGGCCCGGGGTCAATTTGGGATCGCACAAGCGCTCCTTCAGATTCGCTTGGCAATCCCTTCGATCAGTGAGTCCGCTTCACCGGCAAGCGGAGCGATGTCATCACGCCCGCAGAGGGAGAACTGAGCCCTGGGTGACAGGAAGGATACTGTGGCTGTCTTGTCATCGTTTTCGTAGACGATGACGTTGCATGGAAGCAACAGGCCGATTTCCGTCTCTTCGAGCAAGGCGCGTGAGGCCAGATGCGGATTGCAAGCGCCGAGGATGACATAGCGCCGGAAATCCAGATCGAGCTTCTTCTTCATCGTTCCCTTGACATCGATCTCGGTGAGAATTCCGAAGCCGTCTTTCTTCAATTCTTCTGTCGCTTTGATCACAGCCTGATCGAAGGAGAGGTTTGTCTTCACCGAATACCCATACTTGGTCTTTTTCATCATTGCCTCCATTGAAGTCGCATACAAAATAGATACCTGCCAGGGAATCAGCAACCGGATAGACAGGGACTCTGTCATTCATGCTCCCAAGAACAAACAAGGGGCCTGAAGCCCCTTGTCCACAAATCAAGTAACCTGTGCTGCGGTCAGTATGACTTCAGGGCTGAATCAAGATCGGCGACCAAGTCATCAATGTGCTCGATGCCGACCGACAGACGGATGAAGTTGTCGCCGATGCCGCGACTTTCCCGCAGTTCACGGGGGATAGACGCATGCGTCATCAGACCCGGGTGTTCGATCAGCGATTCCACACCGCCCAGGGATTCCGCCAAAGCGAAGACCTTCGTCGATGCGCACACCTTGCGTGCCTCGGCTTCACCACCATCGATGTAAAAGGAGATCAGCGACCCGAACCCGGTCATCTGTTTTTTGGCGATGTCGTGATGGGCAAAGCTCGAAAGCCCGGGATACAGGACCTTTTTGACACGGGGATGACTCTGAAGAAAGCCGGCAATGGCCCTCGCATTGGCCTCGTGCTGGCGCATCCTCACTGCCAAGGTCTTCAAGCCGCGCAAAATGAG
>JAVHPP010000068.1:0-14325 GCA_036170655.1 Candidatus Zixiibacteriota bacterium
ATGCTGGCATCGCCGGCATTCGATATTGAGAAGAGCAGGCTTACCGTGGAACGGACGCTGATTCTGCAAAACGGCAGGCGACGGATGGCCGGTTTCTCGCTGCGTATCTACACGCTGGCCGAGGTCGTCGCGATGTTCGAACGGGCAAGTCTGGAAGTGACCCGCACCTACGGCGACTTCCGTGGTTCGAAGTACACTCTGGATTCTCCGCGTATCATCGTCGTTGGCCGGAAGCGGAGCCGGAAGTAGTCAAACTCGAAACAATACGATCAGAGGGTTCAACGCCGCCAGAAACCGAGATGGGAATACAGGCACAGAATGAGCTTACGGGCGCTCGCAAGCCCCGCCCAGTGTCCGGGAGCAAACCCTTTGCCGAAGTGCTTGCGGCAGTCGAGCGGTCACCCGTGCTCCTGGCCTTGCGGGAGAGACTGGCATCCTCCACGGAGCGCGAGATCAGCGTGGCGGGACTCTACGGCTCGCTGGCGCCCTGCCTCCTGGCTCAGATCTACCGGAAGGCGCCTCGCCCCACCCTGATTGTCACCGCCAGCCCTGAATCAGCATCGTTCTGGCATGACGACTTGGTGAGTTTGTTGGGCGACCGGCAGGTGGCGCGTTTTCATTCCTGGGAGATTCTTCCCTATGAGTTCCGCACGCCCGGACCCGAATCCACCGGACGGCGGCTGGAAACGCTCTGGCGCCTGCTGGATGAAAAGCCGCCAATTGTCGTCACGCATCTCCGTGCCGTGCTGGAACCGACCGTTATGCCGGATGATCTTCTGATCAGTGCCCTGTCGTTGCCGGTAGGCCGGGAGATCCCAATTGACGAGCTGCTGGCAAAGCTGATCGATCTCGGCTACCGCCGCCAGCCTCTGGTCGAGGAAGTCGGAACATTCTCTCGACGTGGCGGTATCGTTGATGTCTTTACCTATACCGAATCCGAACCTCTGCGCATCGAGTTTTCTGGCGATGCAATCGAGTCGATTCGCACGTTCTCTGTGTCGTCGCAGCGATCGTCGGGGAAGCGCGATCAGTGTGTGGTACTCCCCAGCCGTGAAGTGTTCGCCTCCGGGGAAATCTATGAGCGGGGATGGGCAACGGCGAAGCTGGACCCCAGTTGGCGTGAACGGGTCGAAAGCGATCCTTCCCGACCCGGCCTGGAGTGGCTTGCCCAGCGGCTGGGACAGCAACGGGCGCGTGTGTTCGATTACTGTGGTACGAACGCTCTGTGGTGGTTCGACGATCCTGACTTGATGCAGGCGGAGTTCGACCGTGTTGTGTCGGAGGCCGCACGATTCCGCGAGCGTCTCGAGCGTCACCTGCCTGATCCCCCCCCAACCGGAGAGATCTGGGCGGACGAGTCCGTCTGGAAGCCGGTGCCGAAGTCCGCCACTCGCGTGTGGATGCGTACCTTCCGCAGCAGCGTAGGCCATGTTGTCGATTGTGGTGCAACTGGTCCGCCGGCCGTTGGCGGCAGCATCCCCCGATTGTCCGACGAGTTGCACAACTTTGAGAAGAATGAATTCGATGTCGTGATTGCCTGCGACAACGAAGGCCAGAGGCAGCGCCTGGGAGAATTGCTCGAAGACCGTCACCCCATGGTGTCGCTCGTTCATCCTGCCCTCCACGGCGGTTTTGTTCTCCCGGACGTGCACTTCGCTCTCCTGACCGAACACGAGATCTTCGGCCGGCACAAGGCACGTTACCGCCGCCGGCGCTTCCAAGAGGGGCTGGCGCTGTCCAGCTACACGCAGCTGAAGAAGGCCGACTTCGTCGTTCACGTCGATCATGGCGTCGCCCGTTTCCGCGGACTCGAAACCATCAATGTCGAAGGACGCCGCTGCGATTGTCTCCTCCTGCTCTATCAGGACGATGACAGGCTGTACGTGCCCATCGAGGAATTCGACCGTGTCCACAAGTTCACAGGCAAGGAGGGAGCGCCCGCGCTCTCCAAACTTGGTGGTGTCACTTGGGAAAAGGCCAAGACCCGCGCGAAGAAGGCGCTCCTCGACATGGCCGAAGAACTCATCGCGCTCTACGCCGAACGCAAGTCGCAGCCCGGGCACGCATTTTCTCCTGACGGCGAGTGGATGCGCCAGATGGAGAGTTCCTTCATCTACGAGGAGACGCCCGATCAAGCGGAGGCGATCCGCGCGGTGAAAAAAGACATGGCGGATCCGGCCCCGATGGATCGTTTGATCTGCGGGGATGTCGGGTATGGGAAAACTGAGGTTGCCATGCGTGCGGCCTTCCAGGCGGTGTGCGATCACAAGCAGGTGGCTGTTCTTGTGCCGACGACCATTCTGGCGCAACAACACCTGACGACGTTTCGCGAGCGGCTATCCGAGTTCCCGGTCCGGATTGAGACCCTGTCGCGGTTCCGGACGGCCAAGGAGCAGAAGCAAATCGCAGCTGATCTCTCAAGAGGCGCTGTCGACGTTGTGATCGGGACCCATCGCCTGCTCCAGAAGGATGTCGTTTTTGCCGATCTCGGTCTGCTGATCGTTGACGAAGAGCATCGCTTCGGCGTTGCCCACAAGGAAAAGCTGCGTCAGCTCCAGCGCCGTGTCGACACACTGTGGCTGACCGCCACGCCGATTCCCCGGACATTGCAGATGTCGCTTCTGGGTGCGCGCGATCTCTCCATGATTAACACTTCGCCTCGCGACCGTCTGCCGGTACAGACCGAGGTGCGCGAGTTTGGACCGGAGGTGATTACCGAAGCCATTACGCGCGAACTCGATCGTCGCGGCCAGATCTACTTTGTCCACAATCGCATCCAATCGATCCACGCGATGGCGGATTATCTGACACGTCTGCTCCCCCTGGTGCGGATTGGTGTGGCTCATGGTCAGATGGCCGAACGTGAGCTCGAGTCGGTCATGGTACGATTCTATCACCATGAGTTTGATCTGCTCCTATCGACGGCCATCATCGAGTCGGGTCTCGACCTGCCGTCGGTCAACACGATTATCCTGCACCGGGCCGACCGCTTCGGTCTGGCGCAGTTGTACCAGTTGCGTGGACGCGTCGGACGTTCGGCCCGGCAGGCCTATGCCTATCTGCTGACCCCGCCCTTTGCCACGCTGACACGGGAGGCCAATGCCCGTCTGAAGGCTATTGAAGAACACACGGCACTCGGTTCCGGCTTTCATCTGGCCCTGCGTGATATGGAGATTCGCGGCGCGGGAAACATTCTAGGACGGCAACAGCACGGATTTATCGAGGAAATCGGCTTCGATCTCTATAGCCGCTTGCTGGAAGAGGCGATGGCTGAGACACAGGGTATCGCTGCCCCGATTGGCGACCGGCCGGCCCCGCAGATCGAGGTCGAAGGAGACAAGTTTATACCGGACGACTACATCGCCGACAACCAACAGCGCTTCGAAATGTACAAGCGATTGGCTGGTGTCCGGGAGCTGGCTGGGGTCGATGACTTAATGCTGGAACTGACCGACCGATTCGGTTCGCCCCCTGCCGAGGTCCGGCGGCTCCTGGACCTGGCGCGCGCCAAGGTCCTCGCACAGACGGCCGGTGTCACGAGGGCGATTGGCCGAGGCAAGACTTGGAGCGCGTTTTTCGATGCAGGGGTGACGATCGACCGCAACCGGATCAGCCGGTGGCGGGAAAAGCTGGGCCGTGGTGCGGGTTTTGCGGTCGGTCCGCCGTTTCGTGTTGATGTCCGGCCCAATAGCGATCAGACGGTCGATCTGAATGGTCTGTTGCGAATCCTCCAGATTCTGGCGTCGTGAGAGACACCCAGACTCACGATGAAGCGTCATGTTCGGTCCCAAGGAGAATCTTTGACCGGGGGAGCGCGATCACGTAACTTGGGTGGAATGCAGCAAGCCAGAAGAGATGAGACCAAACGACAGATCGGAGTGTGCATGAAACGATCGCGGAATATCTTGCGACAGTGGGCATTGACAGCCGTGTACCTCAGCGGGCTTCTCTCGCTGGCGATAGCGTTTTCCGGATGCGGCAAGAAGAGCGGCACAGCCAAGGGTCCGGTCGTGGCCGAGGTCGGCGGACGTCCCATTGAACTTCGGGAAATCACCGACCCCATCATCGCGGCGCACGTGGATTACAGCACAGCCGAGGACGAACTCAAAGCACGACGCAAGGAACTGGACCGCTTGATCGAAGAAAAGTTCCTTGTGATCGGCGCGTATGCACGGTCACTGGACGCCGATATCGGCATCATCGAACTCGTCGACAAGGAAAAGGACAAGTTCCTGCTCGACGAGTTATTCCGGCACGAAGTGATCGACAAGGCC
This sequence comes from Candidatus Zixiibacteriota bacterium, assembly GCA_036170655.1. Classification (GTDB taxonomy): domain Bacteria; phylum Zixibacteria; class MSB-5A5; order WJJR01; family WJJR01; genus JACRMA01. Next base: position 4,275 of record JAVHPP010000068.1, read on the forward strand.
CAAGTGGCAGAGGACGAGGTGCGCCAGTGGTATGAGCACTGGTTTGATCGCGTGCGACCGAAACACATTCTGGTGAAAACGAAAGCCAAGGCGGATTCCATCGTAACCGATCTTAAGGCCGGAGGGGATTTTGGCGATCTGGCCGAGAAATACTCGGCTGATCCCGCCACCGCGAGGCGCGGCGGTGACTTCGGCCGTGAGTTTTACTGGGGAGAACTGATTGCGCCGATCCAATCGGTGGTCTTTGACCTGAAGCAGGGGGAGATTGGCGGACCGGTCGAGAGTCAATTCGGCTGGCATGTGCTCGAGATTGTTTCACGCAGCGAACTGACGAAACTTCCCCTCGATTCGGTGCGAGTGGGAATCGAGAATCGTCTCCGGCAAAAGCTTCAGGACAAGCGGCGCACGGCGCAGTTGCAGGAACTGCGGAGCAAAGCGAACATCCAGGTCCGCGCGGATGTCGCCGGACAGGTGCGTCAGCAATTCCAGGAGGTCGTTGACTCGTCGCAATTGCCCGTCGGATACTTTCCCGAAATCCCCGTGTCCAAGGTCCCAGATCAGCTCAAGAAACAGGTGCTTGCCACCTACGGACGTCAGGGCGAACTGACTGTCGACAAACTGATTCAGGCCTACAATGCGGCCCCGACGGATGGGCGTCCCGATCTGCGCCTGGATGATCAGATCCAGGAAACCGTCTTTCAACTCGGTCTCTATGACCTGTTGCGTGATGAGGCGCTGCGCCTGCAGTTGGATCAGAGCCCGGTTTACAAGGAGCGGCTGCGCGAGTTTCAGGAACAACTGATGGCTGACAAGATGCGCAACGAAGTCGTCCAGGGAAAACTCCACGTCGAGGAGACCGATGTCCGCCAATTCTATGATGCGCACGCCGACTCGTTTGTCGAACCGGTGTCGTATCATGTCCGTGAGGTTATGGTCAACGACGAACCGTCCGCTGTGAGGGTGCTGCGTGAGGCTCAGGCCGGAACGCCGATGGCGGATCTGGCGAAGCGATACACAATGCGAGCCGGGTTTCGGAATAACGGGGGCGACTTGGGGCTGGTGTCGCCGGATCGGTATCCGGATCTCTACACCACCGCCGCGACTCTGAAACCGGGTGAAATTGGCGGACCGGTGCCCGGCATAGACCAGTTCTCCGTCATCCAGGTGCTGGATGTCAAGCCCGCCGGACAGAAGCCGTATGATGATGTCAGAGGGAAGATCTATGAGAAGCTGCAGTCGTGGCGCACCGATTCCATCATGGGGGTTTATGCCGATTCCATGAGGGTGCTCTATCCGGTCGAGATCCATGACCAGATTCTGGCTGCGGGTATCCATGTGTCCCAATAATTGTGAACGTGAGAATACGAGGTGACTGTGACTGAACCTGGCAGAACGTCAATGCCCGAACCTGTCGTTGAAGTGAGTCGTGTGCACCGCGTTCTGGCGCGAGTGACCCGCTTGGGTGTGTTGTTCGTCGTGACGGTGATGGCGCCTCTGACGGTAATGGCGGAGGATGTTCTGGACGAACCGATTGTGATGGTGGCCGATCGTGTCATCCTTCGCTCCGAGTGGCAGGCGCAGGTCAGTCTCTTCGCGATGCAGACCAAGCGGGATGTCAATGATCCCCGGATTCAGGATTCCATTGGGCCGCGTATTCTGGAGCAGATGATCAATGATGAACTGATTCTTATTCAAGCCGAGCGTGACACCATCATCACCGTCACGCCGGAAGAGATCGACCATGCCTTGCAGGAGCATATTCAGGGCCTCCGGGATCAGTTTGCCGATGAAGATGAATTCCAGAAAGAGCTGACCCGCGAAGGGTTGTCCGAACGGGATCTGCGCGTCCGCTATCGCCGCGAAGTCCGGAATCAAATCTTGAAGCAGAAGCTCATTCAGCGCAAGCTGGGAGACGTGGCCATTTCGAACGGAGAAGTCAAAAGTTTTTTCCATCAATACAAAGATTCCCTCCCGGCACAGCCCGAGGGGATCAAGCTGGCGCACATTCTTCTGCCGGTGGAGTCATCGTCGGCGACTGTCGATTCGTCTCGCGAACAGATCACACGTATCCTCAAGGAGATCCAGGGTGGTCTGGACTTCGCCACGGCCGCCACGCGGTACTCACAAGACGCAACGTCATCCGGCGGGGGTGATCTGGGCTGGTTTGGCAAAGGGGATATGGTTCCCCCTTTTGAGACAGCGGCTTTTGCCCTCACGCCCAATCAGATCTCTGGCGTCGTGCGCACACGCTACGGGTTCCATCTGATTCAATGTCTGGAGAAGTCCGGTGACCGGGTGCATGCGCGCCACATTCTTATCTCTTTGGCGCCGACTCCGGCTGACTCCGCGCTGGTTATGGCGCGTGCTGATTCAATTGCGCAGGCCGCCCGTGGCGGAGCGGATTTCTGCCAACTGGCGCAGGTCAATTCGCAAGACGCGGAGACGCAAAAGAATTGCGGCGAACTCGGATGGTATCCCGTGGCGGAAATGTTTCCCGAATTCAAGGCAGTGCTGGCCAACGCGGGCGTTGGCAGCATCATCGGACCGGTGTCGACCAAATTCGGCTGGCATGTTCTGCGTGTTCTTGACCGCCGCGCCAGTCATGCATTTGATCTGACTTCGGACTGGGATGCTATCAAGGACATGGCGCGACGCGAGAAAACCAATCGCGTGGTGGCTGATTGGATCGCCGAGATCCGGAAGGATACTTACGTGGATGTTCGTCCCTTGTCTGGACGGACCACGGTTTCCCAGTGAGTCCCCTGATCCACGATACCCGGAAGCGTCCTGACCAGGCCATCCTGGTGGGGTTTGGCAGGCGGAACACACCCACGTCTCTTTTGACAGAGTCGCTGGATGAGTTGGCTCGCTTGCTTGATTCGGCGGGTGGTCAGGTTGCCGGACGGGTGATCCAGCGGGGCGACAAACCGCATCCGGCGCATGTCATCGGCAAGGGGAAGCTGGACGAGGTCGAGACGCTGATATCGCAGACCGGGTCCAATTTGATCGTCTTTGATGACGAACTGTCACCGTCACAAGTGCGGAATCTCGAGGAGCGTTTCTCCTGCAAGGTCATTGATCGTTCGATTCTGATCCTCGCCATCTTCGCCCAGCACGCCCACACCAAGGAATCGAAGACACAGGTGGAATTGGCTCAGTACGAATACGTTTATCCCCGGCTGGTCGGCCAATGGACTCACTTGTCGAAGCAATGGGGCGGCATTGGCTCCAAGGGCCCTGGCGAAACACAACTTGAAGTGGATCGACGGATCGTGGGCCAGCGGATTCAGCGTCTCAAGCGCGACTTGGCGAAGATCGACCGGGAGCGGGTGGTCCAGCGCCGGGGGCGCGAGGGACTCTTCAAGGCCGTGTTGGTCGGCTATACGAATGCAGGGAAATCAACTCTCTTCAATGCGCTGACCCGTGCCCGCGTCTGGGCGGCCGACAGGTTGTTTTGCACGCTCGATCCGACGGCACGGGTGATGTCCTATCCCGGCGGTCGCCATATCCTGCTGACCGATACAATTGGATTTATCCGCAAGTTGCCGGTGGCCCTCTTTGCGTCCTTTCACGCCACGTTGGGCGAGGTGGCAGACGCCGATTTGCTCCTGCATGTAGTCGATTACGCGAGCCCCTTGCACCAGCAAGAATCGTCCGAAGTGGAGAATACACTGGCACAGATTCATGCCGATCACATTCCCCGTCTCATTGTGCTGAACAAGCTCGACCTCCTGAATGACGCACCGACAGGCCCCTTTGGGTCCACGGCGGGTGCGGCCTTCGTTGCCGTCTCGGCGCGGACCGGGGTCGGTATGCAACGTCTCGTCGAGGCGATCGACGAATACGCGACAATGGCTGCATCTCCGAGCGTTAGGCGAAGGGGGCGCACCGCGCGGGCCCGCATCCACTGGGAAACCCAGCCCTCAGACGAATAAGTATTCCCAGGACTTCACGAGAGCCCGTCGGCGGACAAGTTCAGTTTCGTCTCAGACCTGACGACAATACAGTTGAGAGGACCAAGCGGTAGGGTCCGCAGTGGCGAAACCTGTCTGCAGCAGGAGAAATCCGGCGATGACCAACACTATGGAACGAAAGATCCTCGTTGTCGAGGATAACCCCAACATGTCCAGTCTGCTGGCGGACATGCTGGAAGTGTTTGCCGTAGGAAGTGTGCGGGCGACCGATGGCGAAGATGCCCTGCGCAAGCTGGACGAGGAGCCGATCGGCCTGGTCATCAGCGATCTGCGCATGCCCAAGATGTCAGGGGCCGAACTGGTTATGAAGATCAAGGACAAGGATCCCAGTATGCCGGTGGTTCTGATCAGCGGATTCTCACTGCAAAGCGCGGGCGAACAGCAGGCCACCGCCCGTGCCGATGGATTTCTCACGAAGCCATTCAAAATGAACGATATTAAGAACGTGCTCGAAAAGTTCTACCATCGGTGAGCCATTCTCCGGTTTCACAGAACGCCCTGAGCGCACTGTTCCCGCAAGAGCACCGCTAATCCGCCGCCGACATGTGACGACGGTGCCGGAAGATTTCGATGATCGCCGGCATCACGGAGATGAGAATGATCGCCATAATGACAACCGTGAAGTTGTTCTTTACACTGGGGATGTTGCCGAAGAAGTACCCCCCGAAGACAAAGCACGCGATCCATCCGATTCCACCGAACACATTGTAGCTCATGAATCGCATGTAGCTCATGCGGCCCACGCCTGCCACAAAGGGCGCGAAAGTGCGAATGATGGGGACAAACCGCGCGATAATGATGGTACGCCCCCCATACTTCTCGTAGAACCGGTGTGTACGGTCCAGATACTCCTTCTTCAGGAAACGCACCTTTCCGTCATGGAAGACTGTCGGACCGACGGCGCGTCCGATCCAGTAATTGGCTGTGTCACCGAACACCGCGGCTGCACCCAAGAGGAAAAACAGGAAACTTACCTCAAGCGATCCTTGGGCGGCAAATGCCCCGGCAGCGAAAAGCAGCGAATCCCCGGGCAAAAACGGCACCACCACCAGTCCGGTCTCGGCGAAGATGATCACAAAAAGAATAGCGTAGGTCCAGATCCCGTACTGCTGGATGAGTCCGTTGAGGTGACGGTCGATATGGATAATGAAATCGAAGACGTCTGTGATCATGTCAATTCCGGTGCAAGATGGGTGGCTGTGCCCCCACGGCCCCTGGCGCCCCAGATTCAAATTCAATTCTCGTTCCCGCGCAGATCGTCATAAATTGTCTGTGCCCGTCGCAAATCAGGGAAAACGAATGTACAACTGCTTTATGACTTCTCAAAGCCCCATCGAACGGGGACGGAACCGAAGGAGTGATCCATGTTGACTAAAGTAACTCTGATTCCCGGGGATGGTATCGGCCCCGAAATCACCGATGCCGCTGTGCGTGTTCTTGATGCCGCCGGTGCGGATATCGAATGGGAACGTCATGATGCCGGGATGAAGGTCTTTGCCGATTTTGGCAAGCCCGTGCCCGATTTGCTGCTGGAGTCGGTCAGACGCAACGGCCTGGCGTTGAAAGGGCCCCTGACCACATTTGTGGGGAAGGGATTCGCATCAGCCAATGTCACATTGCGCAAGGAACTCGACTTGTATGCCAATGTCCGCCCGGTGCGCACACTCGCCGGGATCAAATCCCACTACGACAACGTGGACTTAGTCATCGTGCGCGAAAACACCGAGGATCTCTATTCCGGCATTGAGCACATTGTCGCGCCCGGGGTGACCGAGTCGATCAAAGTCATCACGGCGCTCGCTTCCGAGCGGATCGCGCACTTTGCCTTTCGCTATGCGCGCCAGAAGGGACGCCACAGGGTGACGGTCGTGCACAAGGCCAACATCATGAAGGTGTCCGATGGGCTTTTTCTGGATTCGGCGCGCAAGGTCGCACGCGTGTATCCCGACATCCCGTTCGATGATTGCATCGTCGATGCGCTCTGCATGAAGCTGGTCATGCACCCGGAGCGTTTCGACATGCTGCTTCTCTCCAACCTGTATGGCGACATCGTCTCCGATCTGGCGGCTGGACTTGTTGGCGGCTTGGGCGTGGTCCCGGGCGCCAATCTGGGCGACCAATGTGCAATCTTCGAAGCGGTCCATGGCTCCGCCCCCGACATCGCCGGGAAGGGCATCGCCAATCCGCTGGCGATCATCTTCTCCGGCATCCTGCTTTTGCGGCGCATGGGCAAGGATGACGTTGCCGACCGCATCAGAGACGCCGCGTTCACTGTCCTCAAACGCGGTGAGGTGCGTACTCCGGACCTGGGCGGCAACGCGAAGACAATGGAATTTGCCGAGGCGATAGTTCAGTCAATGTAGGGCCGTCTTCGCCAGCCATTGATCCGGTCATCTCACACCGCCATCAATCCGCCCATCCCGCAGATGGATCGTCCGTTCGGTGCGCATGGGGAGATTCGGATCGTGCGTAATGATCATGATCGTGTGACCCGCCTTCCATAATTCCTCGAAGAGATCGACGATCTCACGGCCCGATGCAGAATCGAGGTTGCCGGTAGGTTCGTCTGCGAGAATCAGCGGCGGATTGTTGGCGAGGGCACGGGCGATGGCGACACGCTGCGTCTGGCCACCCGATAGTTCGGTCGCTTTGTGTTCGAGCCGGTCACCCAGACCGATCCGCTCCAGGAGTTCGATGGCGCGCTTGCGCCGTTCACGCGCGGCAATGCCACGGAAAACCATTGGGAGTTCCACATTCTCCAGAGCCGTGGAGTAGGGAAGCAGGTTGAAATTCTGGAAGACGAAGCCAACACTCCGATTGCGTATCTCGGCCAGTTGGTTCGGCGGGAGACGGTCAACGCGCTGACCATCGAATTCGTACGTGCCTTCACTCGGCACATCCAGGCAGCCGAGGATATTCATCAGCGTCGACTTCCCCGAGCCGGATGGGCCGACCAGAGTCATGAATTCCCCGCGACGGACTTCGAGATCGATGCCGCGCAGGGCCTCGACTTTGACTTTGCCTGTGTCGTAGATCTTGCGGACCCCGCTCAGCTTGACCATGGTGCCATTGGTGTTCATCTGTGTGTCCTCAAAGTGACTTGACGAAATCGCGCGGACTCTTGGCCTGCCAAAGTCCAAGGGGCTGAAAGCCCCTTGCCCGGAACCTGGGGTTCGGGCAAGGGGTTTTCAACCCCTTGCCTGTGATCTGCGCCCTTGCGCCCGCTCGCCGCGGCATACGCCTTCACCATGTTACTCATATCTCAACGTCTCCGCTGGATTCAGGCTCGCCGCGCGGCGTGCCGGGAAGTACCCCGCTGTCAGGCCAACGATCGCCAGGATGAAGACAGTGATGAGCCCGATCGGCAGCGAGATTGTCGGATTGCCGAGCCAGGACATCGACGATTTCGGATCGCGTGGGATGATAGACGCCAGATCGCAGACAAGCTGCGAGATGAAGATGCCTATCGCGCCACCGGAGAAGCAAATCAGCAGCGCCTCGAGCAGAAACTGATTGTGGATGGTCTTAGGCTTGGCTCCCAGGGCCATCTTGATGCCGATCTCTTTGGTTCGTTCCTTGATCACCACATACATGATGTTGGCGACACCGACCCCGGCAATGAGCAGCGTCAGACCTCCGAGGATACCCATGAAAATCTGCATGCCCAGCATCATCTTGCCCATTTCGCGGCGGCCTTCAATTGTGTCCCAAATCGACAGCGCCTGTTTGTCTGTCGGATCGAACTGGTGCTTGGTGCTCAGGACCTGATAGAGCCGGGACTTGACGTACTCGCTGGACTGTTCATCCTTCGGCTGAATGACAAGATTGTCGAGATACTTGTCGCCGAAAATCGATTGGTAGGTCGTTGCCGGAATCGTCGCTTTTTCCACGTCGGGTCCACCGTACATTCCCATTTGCTGCTTGGTCTGACCGACTCCGATGACTGTGAACGGAATGCGCGCGATGAAGATCGACTTGCCGACCGGCGACTCGTCGCCAAACAGCTTCTTGTTCAATTCATAGCCGAGGAAGACGACCCGGCGCTTTAGCTCCATGTCGCTGTCATTCAGATAGCGCCCGCCCGATTCCGGGTACTGAGTGCGCATCAATTCATAAGAGGGGCATTCACCGGTAACGTGCTGTGAAAGGACCTTCTTTCCGTAGACCACATCAATGCCCCAGTTGGAGTACTCACCCCCGAGGCTGGCGACCTCGGGGATGCTCTTGCTGATGAGATCAAGATCATCGGGGCGGAAGGTGATGCGCCGTCCACGCGGCAGACCCTTGTAGGGAATTGAGGTCTGGCCACCCCAGATGATAAAAATGTTTTCTCCCAAGCTGCGCCGGTTCTTATCGAGTTGGTCTTTCAATCCCTCGCCGAAAGCGAGCAGCATGAGAATGGAAAATGTGCCCCAGACGATCGCGGCGACTGTAAGAGTCGCGCGCTTTTTCTGCTTGCGGAAGTCGCGCCAGAAATATTGGAGGAAGAGTTTCAGTCCCATGATATCTCACATTTGCATACGTGCATCGCGTTGCGCAGGGCTCGCCCCCTCGCCGCAACCCTTTCCCCGCCCGGGGAGAGGGAGCCAGGGGATTCTCTCATTGTCGGGTCATTCTGCTTTTCTTCCCTCTCCCGCTTTCGGGAGAGGGGTCGGGGGTGAGGCACGGCATATCCGCGATCGTCCGTGTTTGCACTCTGCCCGATCATCGCGTTTCTCCTACAGCCGCAACGCCTCAATCGGATTACATCGCGAGGCGCGCCGGGCGGGAAAGTAACCCGACAGCATCCCGACGATGCCGAGGACCAGCATGGCCGCAGCCGCCACCGAACGGGAGATCGTCGGTGTGCCGATGTAATCCTCGACCTTGAAATGCGGAACGATCGACACAACCGACCACGCGAATAGAAATCCAAACGCGCCGCCGATCGCCGTCAGCATCAAGGTTTCGATGACAAACTGGCTCATGATGAAACTCGGCTTGGCGCCCAAGGCCATCTTGAGGCCGATTTCCTTGGTCCGCTCCTCGACGACCACATTCATGATGTTGGAGACCCCGATGCCGCCGACGATCAGCGTGAATGCGCCAATGATCCCAAGAAACACGCGAAATGCAACAAAGAAGGTTCCGAAGAATTTCTCCTGTTCAGTTGTATCCCAGAGCGAAAGCGCTTCCTTATCATCCGGGTCGAATGTGTAGCGTGATCCGAGCACCCGGTAAACTCCCTTCTTTACCGACTCTGTTCGCCCAGCCTCATCCGCATTGAAAACGATATCGTTGACATACTCGCGGCCGTACATGGCCTTGAAGGTCGACGACGGGATAAACGCGCTGTTGACGTCGCGGCCGCCATACGACGAGTCCTGCTCTTTCTTAACCATAACCCCGACGACCCTGAACGGGACGCCATTGATGAAGACCAGGCGGCCGATGGCGTCCTCCTCACCAAAGAGTTCTTTCTTCATGTCGGTGCCGAGGAAGATGACACGCCGTTTCTGGTTCATGTCCTCGTCGTTGATGAAACGCGATCCCTCGTCGGGAATGATGTTTCGCATCGGCCCAAACTCGGGCCAGCAGCCCATGATGCGAATGAGGCGTTCCACTTTGCCGACCCGCCCCTTTGCGTCCCAAAGCACATACTCCGGCGAGATGGCTCCTATATGGGGCACTTCGCGCTTGAGCAGTTCGGCGTCGCTTTCACGGAATCGGATAACGCGATTTCTCCCCAGTCCCTGGAATGGAATGGAGGTTCGTCCGGGCCACATGATGACGATGTATTCACCCAAGCCACGGAACGCTTTCTGTTGGTGGGCATGAATTCCCTTGCCAAAAGCCAGCAGCAAGATGACCGACGCCGTTCCCCAGAAGATGCCGAAGACGGTCAGAAATGTGCGAAGTTTTTGCGACCGCAAGTCGCGCAGAAACTGGGTCACGAATACGTCAAGAGCCATGTCTGTTCCTGTCAACCCTTGCTGAGGGCGGATGACACCGGGAAGGACCATCCAGGTATGATCGCCAGCGTCACTTGATCTCTTTCGGGGGCCTTTCGATGACGTCCTTGCCCTCGTCAATGCCGG
>JAVHPP010000069.1:0-3004 GCA_036170655.1 Candidatus Zixiibacteriota bacterium
GCGACTACTTCAGAAGTCCCAGTCTTTACAGCGTCGCCCGGATCGACAATATCGATAGTCCCGGCGGACTTACAACTTGAAGGCCCTGTTCCAATTTCAACAGACACTTTGCATTGGATCGCAAATAAGGTCAGGTCGTCGGTGACAGTCGAACTGGCCGTATATTGGTCTAAGTCTCGCAAAAGTTCATCCACCATGGCTTGGGGGGTTTCTTTGGATGCCTTCATGACGGCCGCTTCGAGGCGTGGGAGCCCATAACTCTCTCTCATTCCGCTGCGCGCCTCAGTAACGCCATCTGTATAGAGCAGGAGTTGATCGCCGACATGGAATGTCACCATCATAACATCGAGGTGGTTGTGGGGCTCCTCGCCCTGAGTCACTGGCAGTCCAATGGGCTTCCCCTGCGGGTTGATATGTCTCAGTGTGGAGGAGGTTCCGGTTCTCAGTAGAGCAGGGGTATGACCCGCCGATGCGATCTGGGCCTCATGTTTGCGGACATCGAGCAGCAGGCAACAGGCGGTGATGAACGGCCCGTGGGTGTGATTGCTGAGGAGATACGAGTGAATTGCTCCCAAAAGATCAGTTGGCGACGGATGTGACGGGGCGAGCAGCCGGGTGGCCGTGCGCAGCGCCACCATCAGGAGCGCTGCGGGCAGACCCTTGCCCGCGACATCGGCCACGATGATCAGCCAACGATCGGAATCAACCGGGAAGACATCATAGTAATCTCCGCCCACCTGGCGGGCCATACGGCAGGCCGCACCCAGTTGAAAATCGGGCAGATCGGGAAGGCGCTGCGGCAACAACGCACGCTGGAGTTGCTGCGACGCCTCCATCTCACGGCGCACCTGATCACGTTCAGCCATTTCCCGGTGGGTTTGCGCCACGGCTTCTTTGGCTTCGTTAAAAGCGGCGACCACCTGACGGATTTCTTCGGGGCCGGCGACCGCTGACTGGGGATTGGCGCCCCCGATGTTGGACGCGCGCAACGCTTCGATCAGCTTGAGAATGGGCCGGATCATCCAAACGGCCGTGGCCAGGACCAGCAGCCATCCAATGAGAAGAATGACCGCCGACCAGCGCAGGATACGCTGCCTGTCAGACGAAAGCAGGCCGGTCAATTCGGATACGGGCACACCCCAGACAACCGCCCCCACGGCACGCGCATCCAGTTCAGCGGACTGGACAAAATGGTAAACCTGCTGGTCACCCATCTGAACCAGCCAGCGTCCATCCCGACCGGCCAGGGTCCCCGGCGGAGATTCATAATTCTCATGCACAAGCGCCGGATTCTCCGAGTGAGCGCGAATGCGCGATGGACCAGCATCGTGACCGGGCGATTCCGAAAGGATCACCAGGTAGGCGATCCCCCGATGCGCCGATTTCAAACCCATGACCAGCTGATCGAATTCGGCATCGGAGCGATCATTAAGAATATGCTGTGTCGTGGCGGCAGCGGCCGTGCGCCCAAATTGCGTCCACTGCTCGAAGAATTCCGTGGTCATGCGGGCAGCAGACTGGCGAAGAATCAACCCCGTCCCGGCCGCGACCACCATGGCAACCGCCAGCATGCCGACCCAAAGCAGACGATGCCGCAGACTCGAATGGGAAAGAGACGGCGATGGGGCCAGCCGGTAACGTTTCAGCAAGGTGAGGACATTCTCGTCACCCGGCCCCTGCGCCGGGCGGTAGTCAACCCGATCGGTGACTTTGCGCATCAGGTACAGTCCCAAGCCACCACGCCGTCCCGTTTCGGCAAGATGCTGTAGATCCGGCGCCGACTCGGTGTCCAGCGAGAAACTGCGTCCGGTGTCCGTCAGCACGATGGAGGTCCAGCGCGCTTCACGGCGCACGCGGACATGGATGCGTCCCGGGCCGAAGAGATACCCATGGCGGATGATGTTGGTGACGGCTTCTTCGACCGCCAGCATCAGACCGGCGATGACCTTCTTTTCCAGCGGCGTTTCGAGCAGCGCCGCCTGCACGAAAGCACGGATATCATCGAGCGGGCTTTGCTGCGCCTCGAAGGCCGCGAAGTGTTCTGTCACCGGGTGTGAAAAAAGCATGGGTCGTTGACCTGCGGGAAGCCCCAAACATCGGGGGCTATGCGGTCGCGCTCAGGGCGCGATTTCCTCGTTCGAGAACTCCTGTTTACGGCGGCGCGCGATTTGTTCGAGGTTGGAACGCACGGCCTCGTTCCCCGGGTAGCGCGCCAAGACTTCGTTCCACAGCCGCTCGGCGCCGCCGAGATCACCGGCGCGCAAAAGTTTCAGGGCTTCGGAGTAGCGGGCCCACATCAGCGTGTCAGCGCGCAAGTCTGCCATGCTAGAAGAGATCGTTGCCTTCTGTAAAGCACGCTCGCGGTACCCCGCCGCCAGAGAATCGGCGGGACAGATGCTCAGGGCCTTCTCGAAATCCGATTGCGCACCGGCGAAATCATCCACAATGTATTTCTGCAGACCCTCACGGATCAGGTGATCGGCCCGAGCACGCCGTTCGAGACGCGCGATGACACCGGTGAGATTCTGCTGCAACGAGTCTTCCGCCAGAATCTTCTGATAGTATTGCACGGCGAGGGACGGGTCGCCGCGCGCCTCGGCGGACCGCCCGGCACGTTCCCAGTCGCGCAGGGCGCGGGCACGAGCCTCACGTGTCTCCTGGAGAAGGCGATAGGCTTTCGGGTTGTTCCAGTCGATGCGGAGGACATCGCTAAACCGCGCACCGGCCTCAGCGTAGCGTTCGCCGGCCAACGCTTGTTCTCCCCACGACATCAGATGTTCGACACGATCGGCATCGCGGAGCGAATCGACGTCTGACGCTGTTTGTCCAGCCCGCGGAGGACTGTCGGCGAAAGCCGCTGCCGAAGCAATTGCCAGCAGCATGACCACGAGCGGCAAGCAGGTGACTCTCCCCCTCCAAGCAGACTGGGTGATTTCACCCGTCATCCGTAGAACACCAGCCACACATCGACAGCGTATCTTCAACGTCCTCTTAAGCCTCCCCG
>JAVHPP010000070.1:0-13898 GCA_036170655.1 Candidatus Zixiibacteriota bacterium
CGCGGAGATGCCGCACGCGCCCGGTTGATTGCGCCCCCGCGAACCGTCCTTCTGTGGGCCGATCCCGTGGCTCTGGAGCGGGTTCTTGAGAATCTGCTGGACAATGCGGTGACGCATAGTTCTCCGGAGGGGCCAGCTCGCGTCGAGGTGACTTGGGAAAACCGCGGAGCCAAGATCGAGCTGCAGATCCGCGACAGCGGCATCGGCATCGAGCCGGATGAGGCGTCACACATCTTCGACTTGTTTTATCGCGGTCGCAATGCGGTGGCGCCGGGCTCGGGGGTGGGCTTGGCGATTGTCAAAAAGATTACGGAAAACTCCGGGGCGTCGATATCCCACATGCCAAACCCTGGCGGAGGCTCTGTTTTCGTCCTGCAATGGCCATCTCCTCCCGGGTGACCTCTGCTCGCAACCAATGTCCATCGATTGTCTCTCGGTCGGGTTCTGCCGACTTTTTCGGTGCGTTTTTCCCGTACCCGGCCATTTGGGGTTTGACCAGCGTCTGGGCTGTGTACAATTTGTGCCGACACAGGCTGAACAGAGGATCGATATGTCTCTTGGTCACAGGAAATTCTGGGCTCGATTACTTCCCACCTGTATTTTCGCGGCCGTCCTGGCCGTTATCTGCGTCGCCACTTCCCTCGGGCAGACACCGGCGGCCGGACTTCCGTCAGAAGCGGGCGCGGCGATCCCGTCTTTCCCCACCAGTCAGATGTCCGCCTCGGCGCAGGCCGAGCCGGGCTGGGGAGACATGACATCGGAGCGGCGGGAGCAGGCGGTGAAATACTCGGCGACCAAGAACACGTTCTACTTCGTGCAATTCGCCTATGATGCGATCGTTCTCATTGTGCTGTTGCTCACGGGGTTTTCCTCCCACCTTCTTAAATGGGCGAAACTGTTCGCAACGCGCCGCTTTTTGGTCCTGTTCATCTATCTCGCCGAGCTCCTGATCGTCCTCGCCATCACGTCCTTGCCCTTTGATTACTTTCTGGGCTATCACTTGGAGCACCAGTATGGCCTCTCCAATCAGACGGTGGGAGGATGGCTTCTGGATTCGGCCAAGTCCCAGGCCGTCACATTTGTTCTGATGTTGATTGTCGTTGGCATACTCTACAGGTTAATTCGGCGATATCCTCATTCATGGTGGGCGTGGTTCGGGGCTGGGGCGGCGCCGTTCGCTGTATTCTTCATCGTGATCGCACCCCTTGTCATCACGCCCCTGTTCTACCACACAACACCTCTGGACGACAGCCCGCTCAAGACTCAGATCCTCCGGCTGGCGCAGGACTCGGGGATATCGGATTCACGAATCTTTGTGATCGATGCGTCAAGGGACACGAAAAAGCTCAACGCCTATGTGACCGGGTTGGGGCAAACGAAACGGGTTGTTCTCTTTGACAATTTACTGGCCGGCATGACACCCCCGGAGATTCTTTTTGTTGTGGGCCACGAAATGGGGCATTATCTCTTACATCATGTTTGGATCGGCCTGTTCATTGTTGTTGTCTTCATCTTCCTCATCGGGTATCTGTCACATCTGATTATGAGCAGAATCATTGCCGCTTACCAGTCACGGCTGGGTTTTGACCGGCTATCGAGTCTTGCCAGTCTCCCTCTTATCATGCTTTGTTTCCTGGTCTTCGGATTCCTAATGTCGCCAGTCCAGAATGGACTGTCGCGGCAATTCGAACACCGTGCCGATGTATTCGGTCTGGAGAAGACAAGAGATGGGATGTCGGCGGCACGGGCTTTTGAGAAGCTGGCATCGGTCAATCTGTCGAATCCCGACCCGTCACCGTTCATTAAATTTTGGCTCTACGACCATCCGGCGCTCAGCGAGCGGGTCAGTTTTGCCCGTGCCTACGGGAGCGGTGCGTCCGTGAGTGGTACCGGCGGGGATTCGCTGCGTTTTGCCGGCGAGCGCCACTTGGCCAATATCAAGCAACTTACTTTCGGCGGTGAGAATGCGGAAGCATACTTTGACGGCGAGGGGAAGCGGCTGAGTTTTCAGTCGACACGCGACGGGTACAACTGCGACCGGATTTTCATCATGGGCATCGATGGTTCCGATGTTCGTCAGATTTCCGCGCCCGGCGGCGTCACGACTTGCGCATTCATCCAGCCCGATGGAAAGCGTCTGATTTACAGTTCCACGTACTTGGTGGACGATTCGTGTCCGCCCAAGCCGTCCTTTGACAAAGGCTATGTCTGGGCTCTTCACAAAGGATACGACATCTATTCTGCAAAACCGGATGGTACTGACCTGAGGCGTCTCACAGACTCACCGGGGTATGACGCGGAAGGCGTGTACTCCACCGACGGTTCCAAGATTCTGTTCACGTCCGCGCGTGATGGCGATCTGGAGTTGTACACCATGAACCCGGACGGGTCAAACCAGACGCGCCTGACTCACGACGTGGGCTACGATGGAGGCGCCTTTTTCTCCGCCGACGGTCAGCGAATTGTCTACCGCGCCCACCATCCAACGACGCCGGAGGCGATTGCGGATTACAAGGAACTCCTGGCGGACGGACTTATCCGCCCCACCACACTTGAGATCTTTGTCATGGACGCCGACGGCAAGAACCAGAAGCAGGTGACCAGCAACGGCGCGGCGAACTTCTGCCCTTACTTCCACCCGAATGGGAAACAGATCATCTTTGTCTCTAACATGGACGATCCCAAGAGACGAAACTTCGAGATCTATCTCATCAATGTCGATGGGACTGGATTGGAGCGGATCACCTACAACGAGACCTTCGATGGCTTCCCGATGTTCAATCGGGATGGCACAAAGCTGGTGTTCGCCTCCAACCGCCATAACGCCAAATCCGGGGAAACGAACATTTTTATCGCCGACTGGATTGAGTGATCGCATCCTGAGATCATGTCCTTCTCGCAGCTTGTGTTGGTGGGATCGAAAGTCCTCCCACTTGCTCCGGTGCAGAGAATTCGATGTTTGGCGTGGTGAACTCCGCAGTCGGCGCAGACTGGAAATGACTACCATGAGAACATTCGGCTGGATCGCAAGCATGGCTTTCTTGTTCGTGTGGATGGCAGGCGCAGTTTCAAGTTCGGTGGCGCAGGCCGCTTCTCCCACAGACGCTACGCTGGAAGCACGCATCGTCACTGACCCTCGCGGCTGCCCGATGGCGGTCGACGTGTGGCTGAAGCGTACAACCGATTCCATCCAGGGAATCGAAGTTTATCTTGCTTGGGATCGGCCCGGAGTAGGGCTGTTCGAAACGAGTAAGGTCCGCATGGCCAGTCCCGATTCGACCGGGAAAGATTCCCTCTCGGCCAAGTCACTGACCGAATCCGGAGTTTCGGCGCGTATCGAACCGCGGATGGATCGATCGCGGGGATTGCTGCGGTCATGGGAGTATGTTGCCGCCCGAGGTGAAACTGGGGCGTGGGTCAAGGTGACTGGTATCGCTTATCTTGTCGGGGGATCGAAACCTCGGCCTATTTGCCCAGGAGATACTGGTCTCCTTTTCCGTTTGCCGGTGAAAGTTCTCACATCCCAGAAAGATTCTTTGGACGGGGATTCAGCCATCGTTTTGTTTGACAGACAGCGGACACGATACTCGGATACTCACGGCAAGTTATTCAATAGCCTCGACTTACATGACGGTATCATTTCTGTTCTGCCCTGCCGTAAGCACCGATAAGTTTGGCGCTCTGCCGCCCTAAGTCTGGTCCTTGAAAGTGTCCTCGCGCTGGATCTGGCGCAATACACTTCCTCACTACTCGAAGCAGACGGTATCCGCTCTTTTTCGTCCGGCCGGAAGTTTTAACCGTAAGTGCCTTGACTTTATGAGGAATTGTGCTATATACTGATTGCAATCGGTATGGGTTAAGCGTTTCGGCAACCCGTGCCGAACCACAAGTACCACATCTGCCTTGGCTTGGATAGCCGGATATAAACCAAGGTGTGTTTCATGCCTGAGACGTACAACCGGCAGGAGATGGTATCGCATAGACAGCGCTTGGTTTGTTGAACTGACGCGGCCTCAGTTTTTACTCGGTTGAGCTGTAGGTGACAGTGTGTCAGTTCGATAATTACAGACAGGCGCTGGTCCGAGAGGAATGGGACCATCTCGGTTGGATACGCCTCCGGAGTCGAAAGTCAGATCGATCAGTTCGCTCCGTTGGGATTGTCCGGCGCACGACTGGCGACCCCAGTTGTACGATGCCAATAGCGTAAACGTCAAGTCCCGAGAAACAAGGAGAGGTCCATGTCCCGCAGTTCACCCTTCTTGAAGTGGATTGGTGTTTTCGTGCTCGTCACCGGATTGTGGGCTTCGGAATCGTCCGCGCAGACGCCGAAGATCTATCTCGACCTGAATGACACCACGGCCAGCCCGGGTTCGGCTGTGCAGGTCTCGGTTTTCATTCAAAATCTCCAGGATTCCATTGCCGGTTTTCAGATGATGATGTCGCTGTCGCGGCCTGACATTATGGAGTTCATTTCCTACACGCAGGTTCAGACATGCTACCGTTGCGCCGACTCCGCCTGCACGTCCGTTGTTGCCTATCCATGCACTGTCTCCATTGTTCCGATGACAACCGAGGGCACACTGACACACAACTGGGAGTATGTGCAGGCACGGACGACGGGGGGCTTCGACATTCGGCTGACCGGTCTGGCGGACAACACCTTTGACCGGTTGCCCCTGCCGATTCTCCCGTTCACCAGTGGGATTCTCATCAAGGTTATCGGCCATGTGCTGTGCGACATCCCCGACACACTCCAGGACCGGACAGTGTCCGTCAACGGTAATCTCTTGGGAACATACTTCAGCGATACCAAGGGACAGTTGATCACCCCAGTATCGTTCGCCTCAGGATCGGTGACTGTCCTGCCGTCCGTTCGGGGGGACTTGAATTACGACGGCGCCGTCGATGTCCTGGACGTTGTCCAGACAATCGACATCGCTTTCAGCGGGGGGGCATCACCGTGTCCTGTTACGCTGCCCGACGTGAATTGCGACG
Source organism: Candidatus Zixiibacteriota bacterium (assembly GCA_036170655.1). Taxonomy (GTDB): domain Bacteria; phylum Zixibacteria; class MSB-5A5; order WJJR01; family WJJR01; genus JACRMA01. The sequence goes on from JAVHPP010000070.1 coordinate 4,996, forward strand.
ACGCTGTTGATGTGCTGGACGTTGTCTACATGATCGACTACGCCTTCAGCGGTGGTCCGCCGCCCTGTTGATCTCCGCGGTTGGCTTGTAACAGGAGTTCCCTTCTCGTTCCAAGCGAAACAATTGTGACTCCCTGCTGAGTCCAACTCGGCAGGGGGTTCTTTCTTCTGAGCGGGTGAGTTCGGCCCTGTCCCGCGGGGCGGACTTCAGTGGGATTCTTTAGACGAGATGTCTGCTGGGCGGTTTGGGACCAGGTCAGGTTGTCCCAATGGAAACTGCCCGTGGGCCGCCAAAGCGTGAAGGCTCTGATCGATCCAGCCTACAATTGAGTCTACCTCGGCCCGGGACGGCTTGGCATCCCAGTGCATGAGGCGATACTCCCAAGGGGGCATCTCCCCTTCCGTGATTTGTTCCTTTATGCCCACAAGATTGTCAGCGGGCCTTGCGTGACCCACAAATGGGAATCCCTTCGACATGTCCAGTCGCTTGCGCGCTTTGCGGATGTCGCTATCAATCAACGCCCGGACGCCCGGCAGCTGGTGGTACCAGGGGTAGCGTGTCTGGTCCGTGTGGCAATTGAAACATGCCCTCTGGAAGATCGGCCGGACCTGTTGGAAGCCCGCCTGAATGCCGGCGTAGATGGAATCCCACGGTGGTTGCCTGACTCCACTGGTCTTTGCGGAATACTGACTCTCCTGTGCAGCCACGTCGTCGTCATCGGCGCGGCAAATGGCCAGCCAAATAAAGGGAATCACGAATACCAGGACCAGTCCCGCAGCGCAAAAACGCTTCGTCCCCTCCGGAAGCAATCTGACGCTGATTGGGTCAGGTCTCCCGCTACTCAACTGTCACGCTCTTGGCCAGGTTTCGCGGCTGATCGACATCGCACTCACGCAGAACGGCCATGTGATAGGCGAGAAGCTGCAGCGGGATGATCGAGAGCAACGGGGTCAATGGCTCGAGGGTTTCGGGGATGGAGATCACATGATCGACATGGCGGTCGATCTGTGTGTCTCCTTCCGTCGCGACGGCAATCACCGTGCCGTGCCGCGCGCGAATCTCCTGAATGTTGTTCAGTACCTTGTCGTAGACAGAATCGCGCAGGGCAATCACCACCACCGGCATGCGCTCATCAATCAAGGCAATCGGGCCGTGCTTCATCTCGGCGGCCGGATAGCCCTCGGCGTGGATGTAGGAGATCTCCTTGAGCTTCAACGCGCCTTCGAGCGCCACCGGGAAGTTGTAGCCGCGTCCCAGATAGAGAAAGTTCTCCTTCCGGTAGTAATCCGCCGCAATTCCCTTGATCTCGTCGTCGCGATCGAGGATCGACTGGACCTTCGCTGGTAGTGCTTCGAGGGCGGCGATCATTTCCGTGCCCTTTTCAAACGACATGGTGCGCATTCTCGCCAGAAGCAACGCAATGAGCGCGAGGACCGTGATCTGCGAGGTGAAGGCTTTGGTCGACGCCACGCCGATTTCCGGCCCCGCATGGATGTAAACGCCACCGTCGGATTCACGCGCAATGGTTGAACCGACGACATTGCAGATGCCAAGGACCGTGGCGCCCTTGCGTTTGGCTTCACGCATCGCGGCCAGCGTGTCCGCTGTTTCGCCCGACTGTGAGATCACGAAGACGGCTGTGCCGGGACGGATGATCGGCGAGCGATAGCGGAATTCCGATGCGTACTCAACCTCGACCGGGATGCGTGCCAAATCTTCAATCATGTACTCGCCGATCAGGGCCGCGTGCCAGGATGTTCCGCAGGCGGTCAGGATGATCCGGTCGATCTGGCCCAGCTCGTCTAAGTGGCGTTTGATCCCGTTCAGGCGCGCGGTGCCCTCATCACGGTTCAGGCGTCCCCGCATGGCGTTGATGATCGTGGTGGGCTGCTCGTGAATCTCCTTCAGCATGAAGTGCGCATATCCCCCACGCTCGATCTGCTCCAGCGACCACTCAATCTCCTCGGAGTCACGTGTCACAACCGTTCGGTCGATCTTTGAGATTTCGCATGTGTCCCGGGTGATGGCCGCGATCTCCATATCGTCGAGGTAGATCACCTGATTGGTATAACGCAGGAGGGCGGCAACGTCGGAGGCGACGAAATTCTCTCCTTTGCCGCGTCCGACCACAAGGGGCGAACCATGACGTGCCACCACGATCAAGTGGGGGTTGTTTTTCGCAATCACGGCGATGCCGTATGTGCCCTCGACTTGGGAGAGCGCCACACGCGTCGCCTCGAGCAGATCGCCGTCGTAGGTGTCCTCAATCAGATGCACCAAGACCTCGGTGTCGGTCTCCGTGGTGATCTGGTGACCACGGCGCTGCAGCCATTCACGCAGGGTGGCGTAGTTTTCGATGATGCCATTGTGCACCAGCGCGATCTCGCCGGAGCAATCGAGATGCGGGTGGGCGTTGCTATCGCTGGGTTCGCCATGCGTCGCCCAGCGTGTGTGAGCGATCCCCCAGGTGCCGGTGTATTCCTTGCCTTGCAGATGTTCTTCCAGGCACGCGATCTTCCCGGCATGTTTTTCGTACTGCAACCCCGCCGGGCCGAACAGGGCGATACCGGCCGAATCATACCCGCGGTACTCCATGCGCTTGAGCCCTTCCATCAGGATGGGCAGCGCCTGTTTCTCTCCGACATATCCAATGATTCCGCACATGACCGATTGCCCTCTGGCGCTCCGTGACGATTGATTCTCGTATCTCTGCTGTTCACACTCCCAGCGCTCTAATCGCCTCGCCTAAGAGATCGTGGGCCCGCTTGGAGGTTCTGGCCTCGGCGGAGATCCGTATGATTGGTTCGGTGTTTGATGGGCGGGCATGAACGGAACCGTCGGCAAAGTCGACTTTGATTCCGTCGCGATCGTCCACATGTTCTTGTATGTAGCACGATGCCAAATGTTTCAGGCGCCGCGCGAAATCCGTCGGTTTGGGCGCCTTGACCTTGGCCAAATGGTAGTAGGGAAGGCCCGACGCAATGGACGAGATCGTCGCATCGGCGCTCGCCAGAAGCGAGAGGACCAGCGCCATGCCGAGCAGCGCATCCCGCCCGTAATGCAGCGCGGGCATGATCACGCCGCCATTGCCTTCACCGCCGATGACCGCGTGCCGTCGCCGCATCATGGCGGCCACGTTGGCCTCACCGACCTTTGCCGTGTACCCCCTCTGACCGAAAGCCGAGGTCACGTCCATCACCGCCCGCGATGTGGACAGGTTGATGACGACCGGCCCGGGTGTCCGGGACAGCACCCAATACGTGGCCAGCACCAGAGTTCTCTCTTCGCCGAGCGGACGACCCTGCTCGTCAACGATCGCCAGACGGTCACTATCGGGGTCGGTTGCGAAACCGATGTCTGCCCGGAACTGCCGCACAGCCGCGCCCAGCGCCTTCAGATTCTTCGGGACGGGCTCGGGTCCTCGCGGAAAGCGGGGCCCCGGAACGCAGTTGATTGATTCGACGCGACAGCCCAGACGGTTCAACAAAGCGGGTCCATAGAGCGACCCGGCCCCACCGCCCGCATCAAACACCACCCGCAGACGGCGCTTGGCAATCGCGGCCGCGGCAACGGGCGGAAGCCGAAGGATGCTGCGTACGTGCAGGTCAATCATGTCATCGCACGGCGCCCAATCCCCAATCTTGTCCCAGTGCCGGTACGGAATTTCCCCCCGCTTGGCCGTCCGGTAAACCGCTTCGATGGTTGCGGGTGACAGAAGCTTCCGGGATGATCCCAGAAACTTCAGGGCATTCCACTCGATTGGGTTATGCGATGCCGTGACCGCCAAGCCGGCGTCGGCGCGGAAATGGGTCACCGCCAGAGGCACCGTGGGCGTGGGCGCGACACCGATGTCGATGACATGGCAGCCGACCGCCTGGAGCGCGCCTTTGGCGATCTCACAAATCATGGGCCCGGTCGGGCGGGTATCGCGCGCGACGACGATCCGCCCACCGTGCATGACCGCGCCAAACGCGGCCGCGTGCCGTGCCACAACTTCCGGTGTCAGGTCAAAGCCGACGATTCCCCGGAGACCGGAAACAGATGCCATCAGCATGGTCATATCCTCACGATCCCGCCCCGGCGGACGGAAACACAATATACAAGCGCGCAGGGGCTTGGTCACAGGGAAGAGTGGCGGCGAGGTGACGCGAATCGACCGGTGCGATCAGACGTCTTTGTGTATATTGACCCCCGTCTTGCGGAGACGGCGATGTCCAAGCCACGGATCAATGTCATAATTACGCGAGAAGGGGGGACTGGGCAGCGGGTCCGGTCATTCTCTTTGCCCGCCTATTTCCCGCGGTTGGCAATGGTGGTCGGCGCGCTGCTGGTTATCGTCATCGCGCTGGGCGGATTTGGGCTGGTCTACTTCTGGCAGCGTACCCATGAAATCACACCGCTGCGCGCCGAGAATGCCGCGCTCCGGCAGGCCGTCGCCAAACTGCCCCAGCTCGAAGCCGAGATGGACCAGCAACGGCAGTTTACGCGGCGCATCGCCCGCATGATCGGGATCCAGATTTCCGACGACGAGGATTCCGTGCATCGCGCCGGCCCCGTGGCCGTTGCCGCACCGGGAAGATCATCCCCGCAGACAGAAAGTCTCTCCAGCCTGGTCCCGCTTCGCGCATCCGACACATCGGGATTGCCGGCATCTCTGGCGCCGCACGGGACGCTCGTCATCAACTGTTCCGCCGATCCCCACAACCGCCCTCGGGGCATGCCGGTCCTTGGTAGAGTCTCGCAGACCTACGCACCGACAGTGGATAATCCGGTCTTGCGTCATTACGGGATCGACATCGCGGCGCGCGAGGGATCGCCGGTCTTTGCCCCCGCCGCCGGAACCGTGGTCTCGGCCGGATGGGACAAGATTCTTGGAATGCTGATCGTGCTCGATCACGGCAACGGCTTCAAGACCTTCTACGGCCACAACTCCGAGTTGCTGAAGAAGACCGGCGACAACGTGAAACGGGCGGACATCATCGCGCTGTCAGGCAATAGCGGCATATCCACGGCGCCGCACCTGCACTACGAAATCCGTCTCAACGAAGAAACCGCCGATCCGGCGCTGTATCTTGGGCCGTAGGGAGGGCTGCGGAAATAGCCGGTGCCCGCTTGGGTGTACTATCAGATGTCCTCGATGCGAATTCTGCACAGCTCATGCAGGAAACGCTGAACCATTGCGGACGCGGCTCATCATTCGCCTGCGGACTCCAACCCAAAAACACACAATGCCCGATGGCAATTGCTTTGCGATACGCGGATCTCCTGCGATGGAGTGGCGGCGAAATCAGGAAGATCATCTTTGGCTTTTGGGCCCTGCACTACGCCTGCGCTCCCGCAATTCTGGTTGGCCTGCCCGCCGCCCATGAAAGTGATTGACCCAGCTGCGGCCGACCGGCCAACTTGCACGCAAAGGAGGTCACGACTATGTACCGCAAGATCGATGATTTTCTCAAGAACTGGGAGCATGAATCTCAAATGACCGATCGTGTGTTCGGCGCTCTCACCGACAAATCGCTGGCGCAGGCAGTTGCAACCGGGCATCGCACGTTGGGACGTCTCGCCTGGCATCTGGTGACTACCATCCCGGAGATGATGAACCGAACGGGGATCTCGGTCAGCGGTCCCGATCCGCATTCTCCCACGCCGTCGGGCGTGGCGGCGATCAGGAGCGGTTACTCGCAAGCCACGAAATCACTCGTGCAGCAGATCAAGACCAACTGGAATGATGCTTCGTTGCAGAGCGAAGACGACATGTATGGCGAGAAGTGGGCGCGGGGAATCACGCTGACCGCGCTCCTCATGCATCAAGCGCACCACCGTGGGGAGATGTTTGTGTTGATGCGCCAGGCCGGACTGCGGCCACCGGGTATTTATGGCCCCGCGATGGAGGAATGGGCGCAGTACGGGATGCCAGCGCCGGAGGTGTGATCTTCATCACCGATTGGGCGCCGCTCTCATCCGTGATCTGAAAGACCAACAAGAAACCCCCGATGCGTTGCATCGGGGGTTTCTCAATACAAACGATTTTCAGCGATACTTAGTTTGAGCCACCGGACGAAGTTTGCGTGGCGGCGGCTGGTGTCTCTGTGGTCGTGGTCGTTGCAGATGCGGATCCCTTGGCCTTCGAGCAGCAGGTGCCCTTCGCACCGGCTTCGGCTGTTTTTGCCGCATGCGGGCAGGTGGCCGCCTTGTCACCGGTCATCTCGGTCGCAACGGCAGTGTGAAAGCCGGCGGCCTCGCACTTGGTGGCGGCGGCTTCGGCATCGGCGCGGCTCATGCCCTTGGCGATGCAGGCGTCAATGCACGCCTCGCGGGAGTGTTTGCCATCAGTCGCAGCAGCGGTCTGGATCATGTTAACTCCAGCGCCAGCCGCACACGACTTACCGTCCGCCTTGGCGGACTGACACTTTGAATAGCAGGCCTCGGCCTCAGCGCGGGTCATGCCTTTCTCCGCCATGCACTTGGCAATGCAGGTCTCCTTGTCGGCAGCCACGGACTTGGAATCTGCCGAGGTGGCGACTGCCATGGAAGCGTTCGCATGACCAGAACACCCGGACGCAGCGCTGGCCGGAATGGCCTCTGTCGTCGTCGCGCTGGCGGTCATGGCGCTGCCGTGAGAAGTGCAGCACGAACCACTCGCCATCTTGCCGCTCGCCTTCATGGAAGAGCATTCGGCATAAGCGGCTTCCGCCTGCTCACGGGTCAGTTTCTTTTCAGCCATTAGCTTGCTGATGCACTCTTCTTTGGTGCAAGTCTTCGCTGAAGCCGTTTGCGCGTTCGTCGTTGCGCTGCACGAAGAGCCTTCAGCCTTCGCCGCGCCGCAACCTGGTCCGGCATAGGCGCTGGAAGTCCCGAAGATCGCCGTGATCGGACAATTTCCTCCAGCACATCCCGGCCATCCGGCCAGATGCGCACCGCCGGCCAACAGCACAAACGCCGCCGCCAAACCGATAAGTGCTTTGTAACGCTTCAAGAATGTCATTCCGTCCTCCATAAGGTTAGAAGTGTCTAATCACGTCATCGTCCTCTACCACCGGAAACATGATTAAGTTCCCCCGTTTTTCGCGCTGGCGGAACGATACACGCCCCGTCTCTTCAATAAGCTACTCTTAATCCTTGGCTTGTCAACACCTTGTATGCCGAAATGCAAAAAATCCGGCACAAATCGTCCCGTTCTGGCCTATAGGGTATGTGGCATCAAGGCATTGAACGGGAACACATTGGGTGCGAGATGGGTGCACAGAAGCCAACTTGTGCCGATAAAGATTGAAGTATAGGTTGTTCTCATGACGGAAACTGCAGCATCAGACACCAGAATTGACGCGCCATCACCGGTGTCGCGTCTGATTGCTCATTGCCGGAATGTGAACCTCCGCCATCCTGGTGATCGTCTTCTCGTTGTCTTTGATGTTGACGGGACCGTTGTTGACATGCGCGAAGCAGTGCTTCTGGCGTTGCGGGATTTTGACCGTGAACATGGAACGCGCCATTTCGACAGCCTTCTTCCGGTCCAGATCAGTAAGTATGAAGGCGCATTGGAAAAAGTCCTCGCCGACCGCGAAGTGAGCGCCCGTGATGCCGAACAGGTCCGCACGTGGTTCCATGAGCGATTCTGGACGATTCGATACGTGATGGCATCGTACCGGCCATTCCAGGGGATGCTCGATCTGGCGCGCTGGTTTCAGCTTCAGCCGGGCGTGTCGGTCGGATTTAATACTGGCCGTGTCGAATCGCAGCGGAGCGAGACACTGCACTGGTTGGAGATGCTGGGCGGTGAGAACCGCTTCTCGGTCGATGACCGGCTGCTGGCGATGCGCCCAGATGGCTGGTCAGAGGGAGTGGCCAAAGCCAAGGCGGATGCCGTACGCGCATTTCTCGATGCCGGGTATCGCGTTGCTGCCTGTGTCGACAACGACGAGGCCGATCTGGCCGCCATCGGGCACGCGCTCGATGATCCCGAACTGCAACTGATTCCGGCGCGGACGTTGCTCAACGCACACCGGTCTTCCGAAGGCGCCGCCGTTGACTTGCAGACGTTCATCGGTCCGGGTGATCTCCCCCATGGTGTCGAGTCTGTCTGGCATGGGATCAACGACGCGCACAATCTGAAGCAATTTGTGTCCTCGTGGTTCGAGTGGGCGGAGATTGATGTGCGATTAAACCCCGCCGATGGGCGGCTTGTTGCCTACCATGATTCGCTGGCGACGGGGATTGCCCGAGGGCATGTCCCTTTTCTTACGGTGGAATCAATCGTCCGGGAGCTGCTCGCGCGGGGGAAATCGTTCAAGTTTGATCTCAAGGAAGGCGGGCCTGCTCTCTATGCCCTTCTCGACTTGATCGCACGGTTCAAGATTCCCGATGCGCAACTCTGGTTCAACGCCGTGCTGGACGATGTCTCTCTCCCCGAGTTCCGGGTGCTGGCGTCGTATCATCCCCATGCCATCCGTCAGTGTCCTGTCGGTTCAATCATCCTTCAGTGTGGCGATGATGAAGCCTGTCTGCGCGGTGAACTTCAGCGACTGGCCGATCAGGGGATGACACGCTTCTCACTTCACTGGGATTCGGGACTGGCTGCGAAACTGGCCGGTCGCTTTGAAGAGTGGGGGTTCGCGCTCAACATCTACGGTGTCCCCGATCTGTCCGCATTTCTGCATGCCGTATTGATCATGCCGCGTTCTGTCACCGCCGACTTCAACTTCCCGGAGTGGAATCTTCACGGCCGTGGGTCGGGACAGGACGGATGGTACCGCACAGCGAGCCGGTAGGGATTAGAACTAAATCTGGTCTGGAGCTCAGTGCCTGAGTGCATGTTGGCTCGGAGGATGCAGACAAAGCACAGCACCAAGAAAAAAGAGCGCCCCAATGCGCTCTTCGTTTTCTGGCGGGCCGAGTGAAACGGT
>JAVHPP010000071.1:0-13898 GCA_036170655.1 Candidatus Zixiibacteriota bacterium
CCGGTCGGGCGACTGATGATCTCACCCCATCGGCACTGGCCGTTACCCGTCAGCGGCGGTCGTATGCCCGGATTGCGCGCGGGGCGTTCATCCTTTCCTCGGCTGTCGTCGTTGCGTGGATGGTCTTGCTGTTGATGCAGGCCAATGTCGCAGACCGGACTGTGGCAACGGCGAAGCAAGAACTTAATGCTCTCCAGAAGTCAGCGGCTGGCGAGGAAATGAGCCGTGCCGTCGCACAACTGCAGCAGACGCGGGCGCTGAACGCCTGCATCTCCGCCGCGCCGCAGCGCTGGATGCCCTGGGCCAAGGCACTGACAGCGACTTTTCCCATGGGTACGCAACTCGTGTCACTTGGTTTGGACGCGCCACCGGGCGCCAGCCCGGCGACCACCAGACCCGCCGCGCACCTGGAGGGACGCATCGCGCCATCGGCGCGGCCGCATTCGCTGGTCTATGCCGACTGGATCCGCGATCTCGACCGGATCGCAGGCCATGGGGCGGCACGGTTGCTTTCCACTCGCGCCGTTGAATGGAAGGGGCGCCGGTCATCAGAGTTTGTGCTGCAGATCGACCCTTCCCGCAGTTCGGGAACGGAGGGGCGTTGATGTTGAAGCAATTGCCCACGTGGGTCCGTTGGAGCGTTCTCGCCGTGGTTCTTTGGGGTGTCTGGCTCTTCGTCGTCATGCCGGTTTTCGCGCGACGCATCGAGTCATGTGACCAGCAGCATCGGGGGACAGACCGGCAATGTGCCGAATTGCAGATGCGTCTGAAGCAAGCGCCCGCCCTGGTGTCGCAGTCCGATTCATGCTGCGTGCAACTCATGAATCATCTGGCGGCCCTGACACAGTCGGATAGCATCGTGAACCTTGTTGCCCGTCTTTGCGGGGATGGAACTCGTCTCGGTCTCAGGAGCGTGCGGGCGGAACCGGATCTGGCCAGTCTGCTGCACCGCTCTGCCGGTTGGGAAACGCCCTCGACCGGCATCCATTTGGACACGCTGGTCGTGGCGCTGACGGGTGCCGGCCGGTTCCTCGACATTGGTGCATGGCTGGATGGCGTCGAAGCGAGGCCGGATTTCCGTACCTGGCAGTCATGCCGCTGGACCGCTGGCGATGACCCGGCAGGAACTGTCTTTGAAGGACACGTTATGTTGATCGTGGCCAGCGGTCAGGTTGCTGCCGACATCAGATAATGCGCGGAGTTTATTGATGACCGAGAAGCGGCGAAAACAGATGGTCTATGGCGTCTTCCTGCTGGTTGCTTTGTGGGGTCTCACCATGGAGCCGTGGAAGCGTTCCCAGCCTGATGCTCCATCCCGCACGGGCGAACCGGCACCAAATGCAGCCCCAGCGGTTGTCGCATCCATTGTCCCGGTCGCAACCACTCCCGTGGGAGCCACAGTGGCGGGAGTGACCGGCCGATGGACGAAAGATCCATTCGGTGGTGTCGCCGTTTCCACGGAACCCGGTGCGCCCCGGCCGCCAGTATCTCCGTCTGCCGTTCCCATTCTCCAAGGAATCGTGGTTGTCGGCAAAGCCCCGGCCTGTGTCATGGGCAACAAGGTGATGCGCGCCGGTGATGTTATCGAGGGCTGGCGCATCGACCAGATTACAGCCGATTCGGTGGTCATCGTCCATGTGTCGGATCAGAAGCGTCTTGCGCTGCGGGCTGGCGTAGCCCACGGCAACAAAGGATAGTGGGTGAATGATGAAACGTGTGCATCCCAAGTGTGTGGTCATGCTCCTGGTCATGGCGATCGTTTTTGTGCCGGCGTGGAAGGCGGTGAAGGCCGAACCGGGCGCGCAGACCGTCAGCCTCCAGTTCAGCCGGACCGACATCCAGACCGTCCTCGGGGCGCTCGCGACCCAAGTGGGCTTTAACCTGGTTGTCGGGCCGGATGTCAAAGGCGACATCGATGTTCATCTGGCGGATGTTGACTGGCGGGTGGCGCTCAACACGATCGTGGCCGCCAACGGGTATTCGTATTTCTGGAACGACAATGTCCTCGTTGTCCTGCCTGCGGCCCAAGATGCCCCCGAAGGTGTTGTGCATCGGGTGGTCAAGCTTCGCTATGCTGATCCGCTGGCTGTCAAAGGCGTGCTGGCGAGCGTGCTCTCTCCCCGGGGCAAGGTCGAGATGGTCGGCACGGCGGCTGCTTCAGGTGCCAACACAACCAGCCGCCCTGTTCTCGTCCTGACCGAATCTCCCCAGTTGATTCCCGGTCTCTTGAGCATTGTGGACTCGCTTGATGTGCCCATCCCGCAGTTCGAGATCGGGGTTAAGTTCATCGAGACCGATATCGACAATCGCTTAGGCGTGGGGATCAATTGGCCGACCACTCTGACCGCTACTGTGGCCAAGAAGAACACGACAACCTCAACCACACAGTCTGTCAGCACTCCGGCTGCGGAGTACCCGATCCCCGCCGGGAAGATCTGGAAGTTCGGGACGCTCAGTATCGATCAGTTCACGGGGGTTCTGGATATGCTGCAACAGAACGGCACGTCGCGCCTGCTGTCAGACCCGCGCGTCACTGTGCTGGAGAATCAGAAGGCGACCATCAAGGTCACCACGACCATCCCGGTTCAAACCCTCAACCGATTCACGGAAGGGGCCGTCATCCAGGACATTGTCAACTTCCAGGACCTCGATGTGGGTATCACCCTGACGGTGGTTCCCCGGTTGAACGACTCCAGCCAGATCACGCTCGAGGTTGAGCCCGTGGTGGAAGAGATTACCGGCTCTACCGGCCCGCCGGAGAACGAGCGGCCGATCACGGCCAAGCGGACGGTCAAGACCACTGTGCGCGTTGCTGACGGTGCCACGCTGGTCATTGGCGGTCTGGTGCGCGAGACCAAGCTGGACAAGCGCAACAAGGTATTCCTTCTCGGTGACATTCCGTTTCTGGGGGCGTTATTCACCCACAAGACAGTCGAGACCAAGAAGACTGACCTGCTGATCTTCATCACGCCCCATATTCTTTCTGCGGCCGAGTAACGCTGCGCCGAGATACCACTTGATCGGGACGCAAAGCGCAAAGATCTTCGGAACATGAATGTCCCCGGTTCCGAGCCCGCCGCCGATGGGTCGCTCCGCACGCTCGAGCTCGTCAAGTCGTACCGAAGACGTCGCGTGGTCAACGGCGTGTCGGTGACGATTGCTCCGGGTGAAATCGTGGGGTTGCTGGGCCCCAACGGCGCCGGCAAGACGACCACATTCTATATGATCATCGGATTCATCAAGCCCGAATCGGGTGATGTGCTGCTTGGCGATCGCACGATCACGAAGTTGCCGATGTATCGGCGAGCCCGCCTCGGCATCGGCTATCTGCCGCAAGAGACTTCGATTTTTCGCAAGCTGTCCGTTGCGGACAACATCATGGCGGTGCTCGAAGTCCAGAACATGACACGGGCAGAGCGAAAGTCCCGGCTGGATGAACTGCTGGAAGAGCTGAACATCGCCAATGTCGCCAGAGCGCGGGGATTTCAGTTGTCCGGCGGCGAAACGCGCCGTGTGGAAATTGCCCGGGCCCTCGCCTGCCGTCCCACGTTCATGCTCTTGGACGAACCCTTTGCGGGCATCGACCCCATCGCTGTCCAGGATATCCAGTCAATTGTCGCGCGTCTCAGAGAGAAGGGGCTGGGCATCCTCATCACCGACCACAATGTTCGCGAGACGCTGTCGCTCACAGACCGGGCCTATATCATGTTTGAGGGCAATGTCCTGCGTGAAGGGACGGCGGAATTTCTCGCCAGCGATCCGGAAGCGCGCAAGATTTATTTGGGGGAGAAGTTCAGTCTGAACTGAAGCACTCCCCGGGCGCCAACGCCGTCTCACTATGGCCACGATTCGCTACATCCTCAGGAGAGTTGTCCACAACCCGGGCGTGAAGCTGCTCGCCTTGGCTCTGGCTCTCCTCTTGTGGTTTCATGTGGCGACTGATCGGGAGTATGAAGTCGACGTTCGTTATGAGTTGGCCTATCGCCATCTTCCCGATTCGCTGACCTTCAGCGAGGCACCTCTGGCGGCGATTGACGCCCGTATGCGTGGCACGGGGAAGCTGCTGCTGCCCTCTTTATGGGGAAAGTTCGTGTGGCCGATTGATCTGACGGGCGCCAAGGCCGGTACCATGACTGTTCCCCTTGGTCCGGCTCAAGTGCCTCTCCTCGGGATCGAGGGCGCGAGAGTCTTGGGGCTGAATGATGTCAACGAATTGAAGCTGCACATTGACAGAATTGGCAGCAAAATCGTGCCCCTCGTTTCCAATTGTGCTTTCGAGACGGATGCCGGACATGTCTGTGTCGGGGCGGAGGAGTGGACGCCAGATTCTGTGCGGGTCACTGGTCCCCGGACTGTTCTGGCTGGCATCAGCTCGGTGTTCACCCGGCGGGTGCAATTGGCGGACCTGAAGGGACCGGTGGACCGGGAGATTGAGCTGACGCCTCCGCCGGGGAACGACATTTCCATCTCTCCCCAGAGGGTGCGTCTCCGCCGTATGGTGGAGGAGTACATGGAGCGGGAGTATTCCGGCCAGCCTGTGCAGGTGAGAATGCCGGACTCTCCGGACACATTCGGGGTGACTCCTCCCACGGTCAGCGTCCAAGTGGGCGGGCCACGTTCGGAGATGGAGAAGATCGTCGCCGACTCTGTTTCCGTTGTCTATGTCGCCACGGTGAATGATTCCACCGGTCTGCGCCGTCATCTGCGGGCTCAGGTTCCCGCCCCGTTACGGGTCTTGAAGATCAGCCCGGATTCGGTTACCGTATGGCGTGATGCGCGCTCCCGGCCCCGTGCTCGGCATTGAGACTTCGTGCGATGAAACCGCGGCCGCGGTGGTCGCCGCCGACGGGCGGATCCTCTCGAACATCATCTTTTCACAGTCGGTTCATGCGTCATACGGCGGCGTCGTCCCAGAACTGGCGTCACGAGAGCATGCGGGGCGTCTGCCGGGCATTGTTGGGGCGGCGCTTGCTGAAGCAAGTGTGAGCATTGGCGATCTGGCTGGTATTGCCGTTACCGCAGGACCAGGGCTGGTGGGGTGTCTTCTGGTGGGTGTGGCGTTTGCGCGCGCCGTGGCCAAGGGGAGAAATATCCCTTTGTTTCCGGTGAATCATCTCGAGGGGCATGCCTACACGCCGGCGATGACCGATCCGGCCATCGACTACCCACACTTGGCTCTGATCGCTTCTGGCGGACACACCTCGCTTGTACTCGTTGAGACAATTGGCCAATTCCGTCTCCTTGGGCAGACACGCGACGATGCCGCCGGGGAGGCGCTCGACAAGGTCGGCAAGTGGATGGGGTACGACTATCCCGCCGGACCGGCGCTGGATCAAGCGGGTCAGGGCGGCAATCCCAAAGCGGTGGGATTCCCACGCGCGAAGTTTGAGGGACAGGGATATGACTTCTCGTTCTCTGGTGTGAAGACCGCAGCGGCACAGGACTGGGAGGAGCGGGAGTCCGGCCGGAAGCCAAAGATTGATCGCGCCGACTGGATTGCATCATTCGAAGCGGCTGTCATCGACGCACTGTGTGACAATCTCTTTCGCGCTGCCGAGGACCTGTCAATCGGTTGTGTCGCGATCGCCGGCGGAGTCGCGCGCAACCGCCGCTGGCGGCAGACTGTCACGGAATGGGCGGCCCGGACAAAGCGCACGGCAATCATTCCACCATCTGTCTTGTGTGCCGACAATGCCGCGATGATTGCGGGTGTCGGCCTGTATCACTGGCGACCAGATGGGGGAGATGCCGGAGCCATCGACGCCGTGCCAAACTGGGAGCTGGGCAAGCCGCTGCCATTATCGGGGATCGCATGAGAAACGCACGACCCGCCAGTTCTCGTTTTCGGGGTGGAATCTGTAGGGGCACGGCTTGCCGTGCCCGAACCTGTGGCGCTCGCGCACACCACAGCGGGCATGGCAAGCCGTGCCCCTCCACTTGCCGAATCACCGACCGGGTTGTCTCATCCATTCGGACGTTTTCGGGAGTCTGAGAGATGCCGCGCACAACGACTGTGCCATTTCACATTCCGGTCAGCGCCTATCGGCGCCAGCTTCTGTTGCTTGTGCGGCAGGCGCTCGACGAAGATGTCGGGCGAGGTGACCTAACTGTGGAAGCCATGAATCTTGGGCGGGAGTCAAGCGAAGCGGCATTGGTTGCCAAGTCCCCCGGTGTCTTGGCTGGTGCTGATGCTTTCGAGGCGACCTTCCGGCATCTCGACCGCAACTGCCGGTTTGAATGGAGTGTGGAAGAGGGAGCGTGCTTCCGTTCAGGGTCGATGGTTGTTCAAATCCATGGACGGGCAGCGGCGCTCCTGACGGGAGAGCGGACGGCAATCAACTTCCTGGCGCATCTGTCTGGGATTGCCACGGCGACGCGCCATCTTGTTGACTTGATCCCCAGGGGACGAACTCGTCTTCTCGACACGCGTAAGACCACCCCTGGCTGGCGGTATCTCGAAAAGCGCGCCACACTTCTGGGCGGCGCTATGAACCACCGGCTTGGGTTGCACGATGCCCTGATGGTGAAAGACACGCATGTCGGTGCGGTCGGGGATTTCAAAGAGGCAGTTCAGCGCGCACGGAAAGCTACGGGGAAGCAGCCGCTGATCTGCGAGGTTCATGATCCGTCGGAGGTGGGAACCGCCATCGCGCTCGGTGCGCGCTGGCTGTTGCTAGACAACTTCAGCCCGATCGTGTTGCACCGGATGATCGCTGAAGTCCGGCAGCTTGAGAAAAACGCCCGGATCCGTGTGGTCGTCGAGGTCTCCGGAGGGGTTACCGCAAAGACCATCGCCGCAATTGCGCGTTGTGGTCCCGACTATATCTCGTCCGGGAGCATCACCCACTCCGCGCCAGCGGTCGATTTCAGTATGAAGTGGGTTTCCCGATGATCGCAAATCCGGCCATGGATCCGCTTACCACCGAAGTGATCGGTTTGCTGCGCGGCCACAAACGCCCGCCGACACTGGGTAGTCTGGCCATGACGCTGAATATCAGCAAGCCGCGGCTGCTGCGGGCTGTGGAAAACATCAGAGAACTTGGTTATGGAATCGGAATGGACCACGACCAGCGTTTATCACTGCTGACATCACCCGATCAGATGACCGACATCGAGATACTGTCCGGGCTGAAGACACGTTCGTTCGGACGTTATCTGCACTGCTACCGGAAGATCGGATCGACAAACGCCGCTGCTATCGAACTGGCCGAGCAGGGGGCCCCGGAGGGCACGGTCGTGGTCGCCGAAGAACAGACCAAAGGACGGGGGCGTCTGGGGCGGCGCTGGCATTCGCCCCCCGGTCTGGGTATCTGGTCGTCGGTGGTTCTGCGTCCGGTCGTGTTGCCCGCGCAGGCCGCGGGTCTGTCGCTTCTGGCGGCGTTGGCCTTCGCCGAGACCGTCGAATCGGACCTCGGTCTGGAGGTTCAACTCAAGTGGCCGAACGACGGGCTGATCAAAGGCCGCAAAATCTGCGGCGTGCTCGTGGAACTGTCCGCCGAAGTTGACCGTGTGCACTACGCGATCTGCGGCGTGGGCATCAATGCCGCCCACAGCGCCAAAGACTTCCCCTCAGCCCTGCGTAAGACCGCCGGGTCGCTGGCGATGGCCAAGGACGCTCCGGTTGATCGCCTCGCGTTCTACCGCTCGTTCCTGCTGCATTTCGAGACAATCTACCGGCGCTTCCGGCACGAGGGCCTTTCCCCGCTTCTCCCTGACTATCGGCAGCGGTCGCTTCTCTTGGGGAAGAAGGTGACTGTGCGTCAGGGGCGCGAGAAAATCACCGGTGTTGCTATGGCCATCGATGACACCGGCGGTCTGGTTGTGCGCAAAGGCAAAAAAGAGATCGTCGTGCATTCGGGAGAGGCGACACTGCGGTGAATGAGGAGACTGCCACTCGGTTGGGGGAGTGGCATGGGATGGGACAAATAGGTCCTATACTCTACGTAGGCGCGGGGCGGCACACGATCTTGGTGGCGAGACGGTCCCTGAGGGTCGGAGTGTCCGCCATGCTGCCTCAGGCAGTCCTCTGGCACTTCACTCAAGGGCATAATGACAATGGAGCGAACTCAGTTCGCGGCACTGGGAACAAATTCAGCCGTGGAATCAGGTGCCTCGCTGAGGCACGATGTAGTATCATGATTGCATGAATAACATCCTCCTCGCCATCGACATCGGCAACACAACGACGCAGATCGGGGCGTTTGATGGCGACCGGCTGGTGTTTTCGTTCCGTCTTGCATCGACGCACACTCGCACTCCCGATGAAGCGGCGCTTCTATTGCGCCACGTGTTTTCGGATGCCGGGTTGCAGGCGGGATCGATCAATGGTGCAATTGCTTGCTCGGTGGTGCCATTTCTGACACCAGTGATCACGGCGGCGGTGGAATCGACCTGCCACGTGACTCCCATGATTGTTTCGCATCAACTCAAGATGGCGATACGTCTGGCCGTGCCGTTCCCCGATCAGGTCGGCGCCGACCGGATCGCCAATGCCGAGGGATTCTGGGTCGGGCATCATGCTGCGGGCATTGTCGTCGATTTTGGCACGGCGACGACATTTGATGTGGTCTCCAAGGACGGCGCCTATCTGGGGGGCGCCATCGCTCCCGGTCTCGAGACATCGGCCGAGCGGCTCTCGCAGAAAGCTGCACAACTGTTCAAGGTGAGCATCGAGCCACCGGTGTCCCCGATTGGTACTACCACAGAGGATGCGCTCAAATCGGGGCTGTTTTATGGTGCCGTGGGGGCTGTCGACGAGATTGTCCGGCGGATCATGGCATCAATGGGCGGGGTGGTCAAAGTTGTGGCGACTGGAGGGCTGGCCTCGGCGATATCCAAGGAGTCGAAAACGATCCAGTCAGTCGATTCAGCGTTAACGCTTAAGGGATTGAAAATCATATACTTATCGAATTTCCCCTGACGCGGCATGATTTCTTAGATGTCTACCTGTGGCCCCGCCAAGGGCTGGTTGTGCGTCATCCCGCCGCGAGTTGGCATATTTCCAAAAAAGATTTGCATACATCAGGTCGGTCTGCGTATAATCGCACAGCCTGTTAGCACTCACTGCCATCGAGTGCTAACAAGTATCTTGGCCACAGTCCAACATTGGAAGAATGGAACCTGGTTGCCAATACGACAACAGGTGCCAGTTCAAGCACAATGACAATCGGTCCGAAGCGAGACCAAAGCAAGAAAGGGAGGAAGAAATGCACGTCAAGCCGTTGGCAGATCGCGTCGTGGTTAAACCACTCGACACGGAAAAAGAAGTGAAGAAAGGCGGGATCATCATCCCCGACACCGCCAAGGAAAAGCCCCAAGAGGGCGAGGTGATGGAGGTCGGTAGCGGACGCAAGACCGATGAGGGTAAGACCGTACCGCCGGAAGTCAAGAAGGGCGACCGGATCCTCTACGGGAAGTACTCCGGCACCGAAGTCACGATCGACGACAAGGAATTCCTGATAATGCGCGAGTCCGACATTCTGGCTGTTGTTGGCTGATACAGGGATCGCATCCGGGATTCCTGAACCCATCACTGAGACAAACGATCATTAAATGAGGAGATTGTAAAATGGCAAAGATGTTGGAATTCTCCAACGCGGCGCGGGAGAAGATGAAGAGGGGCGTTGACCAACTGGCCAATACGGTCAAGATCACGCTTGGTCCCAAGGGGCGTAATGTGGTCATCGACAAGAAGTTCGGTGCCCCGACCATCACCAAAGACGGTGTCACCGTCGCCAAGGAAATCGAACTGGAAGATCACTTTGAGAACATGGGCGCGCAGATGGTCAAGGAAGTTGCATCCAAGACATCTGATGTGGCCGGTGACGGTACCACGACCGCCACGATTCTGGCGCAGGCAATCTATCGCGAGGGATTGAAGAACGTGACCGCTGGCGCCAACCCAATGGGTCTGCAACGCGGTATTCAGAAGGCGGTCGAGGCAGTCGTTGCCGACTTGAAGAAGCAGAAGGTGGATGTCACTTCCCGGACGGAATATGCGCAGGTGGCGAGTATCTCCGCCAACAACGACAAGACCATTGGCGATCTGATTGCCGACGCGATGGACAAAGTCGGCAAGGATGGCGTGATCACAGTTGAGGAAGCCAAATCGACCGAGACCACGCTCGAACTGGTCGAGGGAATGCAATTTGACCGCGGCTACATCTCTCCCTATTTCGTTACCGATCCGGAGGCGATGGAGGCGGTTCTCGAAGAGCCGGTCATCCTCATTCACGACAAGAAGATCGCGACCATGAAGGACCTGCTGCCGGTCCTGGAAAAAGTGGCACAACTGGGTAAACCGCTTCTGGTGATTGCTGAGGACATCGAGGGCGAGGCACTGGCCACGCTGGTGGTCAACAAGTTGCGCGGCACGCTGCGGGTCTGCGGGGTGAAGGCGCCTGGGTTCGGCGACCGCCGCAAGGCCATGCTCGAAGACGTCGCCATTCTCACCGGTGGCCAGGTGATCTCCGAGGAGCTAGGGTTCAAGCTCGAAAACACCGTGCTGTCGCACCTCGGCAAAGCCAAGCGGGTGACGGTCGACAAGGACAACACCACGATTGTTGAGGGTACCGGCGCCTCCGACAAGATCAAGGGACGCATCAATCAGATCAAAAAGCAGATCGAAGACACCACGTCCGACTACGACAAAGAGAAACTGCAGGAGCGCCTGGCGAAGCTGGTGGGCGGTGTGGCGGTCATCAATGTCGGCGCGGCCACTGAAGTCGAAATGAAAGAAAAGAAGGGCCGTGTGGAAGATGCGCTGCATGCCACCCGTGCCGCAGCTGAAGAGGGGATCGTCCCCGGCGGTGGCGTGGCTTTGTTGCGCGCGCTCAAGGCACTCGAGAAGTTCAACGGCAAGGGCGGCGATGACGAGTCGGTTGGCGTCAATATCGTGCGCAAGGCGCTCGAAGAGCCGATGCGTCTCATCGCCGAGAACGCTGGCGTCGAGGGCTCGATCGTGGTCAACAAGGTCAAGTCCGAGAGCGGCAGCTTTGGTTACAATGCCCTGACGGACACCTACGAAGACCTCATGAAAGCGGGTGTCATCGACCCGACCAAGGTGACCCGAACGGCGCTGGAGAACGCTGCGTCGATCGCGTCACTCCTTTTGTCCACCGAGGCGATGATTACCGATAAGCCGGAGCGGAAGTCCGCAATGCCTGGTGGCGGCCCCGGCGGCATGCCCGGTGGCGGTATGGGCGGCGGCGGATACGACGATTTCTAATCCACTCGTTCACTGATTGGGACTGACGAACAACCCCCGCGCTGGGAAACCGGTGCGGGGGTTCTCGTTAGATTTACCCTTCCGACCGGGCTACGGC
This sequence comes from Candidatus Zixiibacteriota bacterium, assembly GCA_036170655.1. Taxonomy (GTDB): domain Bacteria; phylum Zixibacteria; class MSB-5A5; order WJJR01; family WJJR01; genus JACRMA01. The sequence continues at coordinate 11,325 of JAVHPP010000071.1, forward strand.
AGGTATTCGATATGCTCGAGGGAGTAGAACAGGGGAAGCGTACCTTGGGGTAATGACACTCGAAGGCAGTAGAAGCGTCTCTTCTCTTGTAAGATATTGCCGTTCCCGGTGTTGGCACCTCGGAGCGAGGGGATTAACTATGCGCTGTGTTCCCACAATACCGGAGTCTCCGGCTTGGGATGCTTTCGTCGCCCACTTGTAACTTTAACGCACTTTTGTTCTTGCACAAACGCCGCACAAAGCGTAACTTCCCACGGGACCTTAGGGTCCACCCCTTCCACGGGGAACAGTGGGTCCCCCCCGACCCACCGCAATGAGTTGGAAAACTTAAGAGGGTTTTGATGCGCGTTGCGAAAAGTTGGGTGCAGTCCCAAATCAATCGGACGCTACTAATAATCGCCCTCTCGGCCGTCACAGCACTGACACCACGTCATGTGTCTGCCCAAGACGCTACATTTGTTCCATGGGGGCAGTTAACCCCGACGGAATCCAGAGATCGTCTCCACGACGATCCGACAGCAGGGGCTGTTGTTGTCTTTGACCGTGGTCTCATCACGGTTGGCCCCGGTTTCAGGTTTACGTACGAGAGGCATCGCCGGGTTCAGATATTCCGCGCCGATGCCTATCGTTTTGCCAATGTGGAAATTCCCCACCACGTTTCGGAGCGCATCGTCAGGATTGAGGCGCACACGCTGACTCCTGACAACCGCACCGTCGAAGTTCCGCTGGACAAGATTCGCGAGACACAGGTCGGCGACCGGGTGAGCAGTGTCTTCGCGTTTCCCGAGGTCAGTCCCAAGTGTGTTGTTGAGTACCGTTACTGGTTGTCTTCAGACAACTTCTACTTCCTGCGTCCGTGGGTCTTCCAGAATGATATCCCGACTGAGTATTCCGAACTCTCGGTGAGGTTGCCGGAAGGATTCGAATACGAATCCGTGCTGAACAATACGGATTTTGTTCGCGGGCCGGACACGACTTACATACCGTCATTGAGATACGAAGGTGGCAAGATACGTCAATTCACCTGGCATGCGCATGCGCTGCCGCCGATCATGGCCGAGCCGTGTGTCCCCTCTCTCATGGATTACCGTGTACAGATCGATTTCCAGATTGTCCGCTTCCGCGAGAAGGAGAAAATCTGGGAATTTGTCGATAGCTGGACTGATCTAGCCGGGCAGGTGAGGAAGGTTTACCGGCCGTTGCTGCGTCACGAAGACACATGGCCTACTCTGGGGAAAATCCCTGAAGCGGTGCCGGATGTGGTGCGTGCCAGACGCGCGTTGCTGGAGCGGGTCTATCAGTTTGTCCGCGATTCGGTCGTCTCCAGCGGCGAGGCCAGTTCCGTGATTGCCCCAGAGTTGTTGTCGGCGCGAGCCGTTATGGTGCAGCGTCGCGGCAATCCCATCGAGAAGAATCTGCTCCTTGTGTCCCTGTTGCGATACCACGGTCTTGCGGCCTATCCGGTGCTGATTTCCCGCCGGGACCATCTGCGATTCGACGGGCGCGACCATCGCCTTGACCAGTTTAATCATATACTGGTCATGGTTGATCTTGGTGGCGATCGCGTCTTCTGTGATGTCAACGTCCCCGTGGCCTGGCCGGGATACCTGCCGCCCGAAGATCAAGTGGAGGCGGGAATCCTGATTGATTTCCCCCATGCCGACGATGACCATAACGTTGTGCTGGAAATTCCCGGCCCGCTGGTCGGCAATGAAGTTACGGGAGTCGCGAACATCGAGCTCCGTGCCGATGGATCAGCACACGGCCATCTGGAGGCCCATGTGGCTGGTCAGGCTGCCTACGAGTTGTTGCGTGCTTTGGCCGATCGTGATACACTCGGCTATCTTCATGCTCAGTGGCTGCCCGAGATCAGTCTCGTGTCGTTTACGATTGACCGCGACCCGGAAAATGGATGGGCGCCGATCAAGTTCGCGGCGGAATTCGAGTGGCCCGAAGCGGCAACGGTGGATGACAGCCGTCTCTTTCTGCGTCCGGCCATGCTCCGTAAACTGGACAACAATCCGCTGATGACTTCCTTTCGGCACTATCCCATCTCGTTTGATTCGCCGTGGTCAGAGAATTGTCGCATCATCTGGCGGTTGCCCGAGGGTTTCACGCTCAACGATTTGCCGGGATCAAGAGAGATGTTGGGCGATGGGTTTGAGTTCCGCGCTTCCATTTTGCGCGATGATTCCGGTCAGGTGGTGGCGACACGGATCTGGCGGGTGACACACCGCGACTTCCCGGTCGTACGGTTCTCCGAACTCCGTGAGCTGTTCAGTGCCGTGCAGTTGTCGCAACGGGGACTGATGGTTCTGTATCGCGATTCTCACTGAATCGTTCCCGGTCCGGGAGACAGGACCGCGGGGCACTTCCCATCAAGAGCCATTGCGTCCCCCGACCTTGCGCGGACTGGTCGGGAATTGTTTTTTTTCGGAGGAACCCCGGTCCCCCGATTTCGTTTTCTCTTGGCAAATGCCCTTGGCGGCGTATTGTAATAGTAGTTGTTGTCCGGGCTGTTGATGACAGGATATGCTGGGGAGACGATCAAGAGTGGAGAGCCGGATTCTGCGG
>JAVHPP010000072.1:0-45159 GCA_036170655.1 Candidatus Zixiibacteriota bacterium
CACCGGGCACGATTACTGGATCCGCTTCCGTATCGGCGACAACAGCGTTCAATATCCTTGGTCACTGCGCGATGTGACGACCGGAGCGGATGTAATCACCGATCTGGCCAACCAGTCCGGAGACGACAACTATCCGATTGTGGACGGACTCATGGTCAAGGTGTGCGATGCACATCCCGGCGTGAAAGAATTCAAACTCCAAAGCGGCAATGAACGATTCACCTGGCTGGGCGGGTCCGGAGACCTTCAATTCGAGGCATATGGCGGTTCGGTTGGGTGGATGAGCCCGGCTTATTTGTTCGGCGGCCAGCCACAGCAGGGGATTCCTGTAACCGACCTCAAGAATGTCCTGATCAAACTCGCCACGACAACTCCGTGGGGAAATTTTGATGGGGCCGATCCAAATGTCTCCTACGCGTACCGGTATGGTCGGCGGTTCTGCGACCCGCCGGCGATGCTGAGTTTCGCACCGTTGATTATCAATTCCGCCAGTTGTGGGTATGCTTACCAGGACTTCAAGAAGAGTGTGCCGTTATCCGCGTGGGATATGGAATCCGATCCACCCCGTCGGTTGGCTGTCGGTTTCCTCGAGAACAATGTCGCGGGTGGGACGGTAGATGGGACATGGTGGCCACCGATCTATTCGCTCGCCAGTAACGTGGCCGCGACAGGTCCGAGGGAATGGCTGTGGATATTCGGCACCGATTACTCGGAGACGCCGAATCCTGCTTTTCAGGTTGATGCAAATACGAGTCCGTTGCCGGTCATGTATTTCCTGACATTTGCCAGGAGAAACGGCGCGGGGTTCGAGACGGGCGACGATTTCATCATCACACGCAACATCAACAACACCGATGCCGACGAATTCACGTTCACGTCCCCCCCGCCATCTGGCGATCACCCGCTGCCATGGGGAGTTTGCGCGCCCGTCAACTCGACCTCCTCCATTAGCGAGTTGAAGCGCATCGCCGCATACGTCCGTTCGGATTTCATGCAAGGATCCTGTGCCTGCGCCTCGCACGGTGATCCCAAAATGGATGGGGTTTTCGACGTGTTGGACGTGGTGGCGATTATCGAACGTGTGCTGGGAGGCGGCGTGTGTGCGCAGGAAGCACTTTGTCCCGTGGAGCGGTGTGATTTCAATGCCGACGGCCACACCGACTTGGTGGATGTCACCGCGGGGATCGTTTATGCGTTCAGCGGCGGCCCCGCGCCGAGGAATCCGTGCCTGTAAACACCCTCCGCCGATTGCACAAGATTGTGATTGTTTCTTCGGTGGCGCGATAAGGCCCCCTATCAGGGCTGATGGAGTTTCCCGTGCCTCGTTTCCCAGGGCTTCGCCCTGGGCTGAGATAGAATGCCCCTTTCAGGGGCAATAGAAAGCGCCCACAAGGGGCTATGCTCCATAGTCCTCATCCTCGTGCCATCCGCTTCAGGGACTGACAACGCGTCCTTGGCGCTCGGAAATCTACACCACCCGCCACGCGCGCATCTTGGCGAGCAGCGCTTCGTCGGTCATGTCGATGTTGAGAGGGGTGATGGAAACGAGGCCGCGGCCGACGGCGCCGGCGTCGGTTTCGATGGTGCGCTCCCAGGTGGGTTCGCCACCGATCCAGAAGTAACTCTTGCCGCGCGGGTCGGTGTTGGTCGAAATGATGTCTTTGTAGACGCGCTTTCCCAGACGGGTGATCTGGTACTGTTTGTAGCCGCCTCGCGGCATCTTGGGAAAGTTGATATTCAGAAGCGTGTTCAGCGGCATCTGTCCGTGTGTCTTTGTGATTAGCCGGCGGATGAAGCGCGCGGCGGACAGAAATGAGCGCCCTTCAATATCCGCCACAGTCATGGACGCCGCAATGGCGGGGACACCCATGATCGTCCCCTCGATTGCCGCCGCCACGGTGCCGGAGTAGGTCACATCCTCACCCATATTAGCGCCGTGGTTGAGACCGGAGACCACCAGTTGCGGCGGGTGGTGTCTCTGGAGCTTGTGGAACGCGAGCGTTACGCAATCGGTCGGCGTGCCATCGACCGAATAGACACCGTCGCCATGATTCTTGATGCGCAGCGGACGGTTGAGCGTCAGCGAGTGACTGACTGAGGATTGGTCGGAGTCGGGCGCAATCACGGTTAAATCGCCGATGCGGCGCAGTTCGCGCGCCAGCGCTTTCAGCCCGGCGGCGTGGACGCCGTCATCGTTGGAAAGAAGGATGCGTAGTGGCATGGGTCTGGTTCTGTCTGGTCGCGCGACACGGGGTGGCCGCACTCATGGTTGTGATCGCATACCGAAAGGCGGACTCTTCGCGGTCAGATTCCTGATTGCGCAGACAGGAGTGTCCGCGCCACCGCGTCATACGAACTTCGATCGCGGTTGGCCTGTTGAAGCACCTACGAATCGTCCTTCCCGCGAAAGCGGGAATCCATTGTCTCCTGCGTCCCTCGCAGTGGCCCCCCCTTTCACGGGGGTGACATCTTGAAGGGCGGGCGTGGCATCTTGAAAGGCGTGCTGACATCTTGAGAGGCACGGGTGGCCTCTTCAAGGGTTGGCCGCTCGTTCGGTCCTTCAACGCTCCCCCCGGTGAAGAGCGCTGTGTATCTGGCACGTGGCCATCACTGCGCTTTTGAAAAGTTCTCGCCCACGGCGTTCCAGTTGACAACGTTCCACCACGCTGCAATATAGTCGGCGCGCCGGTTTTGATATTTCAGATAGTACGCATGTTCCCAGACATCGAGGCCCAGCAATTGCGCTGCTCCCCAGTGCGCCATCTTCTGCTGGTTTTCGATCTGGCCGATCACGAGCCGTTTGTCCAGCGGGCGATAATGCAGGATCGCCCAGCCGCCACCCTCAACTTTCGCCGCGGCCTCGCTGAACTGCTTCTTGAATACCTCAAATGAACCGAAGTCTTCTTTGATCTTGCCAGCCAGCGGTCCGCCCGGCTCACCGCCGGAACCGGGCGCCATGACCGACCAGAACAACGTGTGCAGGAAATGACCACCGTAGTTGAACGCCAGCGACCGCGACCAGTGCTGAATCAACGCGAAGTCACCGGCGCCACGGACTTTGGCCAGTTCCAGTTCCGCCTTGTTCAAGCCGTCGACATACGCCTGATGGTGCTTGCTGTGATGCAGCTCCATGGTGCGCGCGTCGATGTGCGGTTCGAGAGCATCGTACGCGTACGCCAGCTTGGGCAATTCGTGCTTTGTCAGCGCCCCAAGCGGTTTGCTTTCGACAGGGGCGGCGCCACCCTGTCCCTGAGCGAGAGTGGTCAACGGCGCTGCCAGCAAAGCGCCGGACACAACTGTCCCGGAGGCCTGCTTGAGAAAACTTCTGCGTGTTTCGTTCATTTCATCCTCCTCTGATGACTCCGTGATTGATCGTTCCCTGATTCCGATGGTACGTCATTCGCTGACCTCAAGTTGTGAATTCGTGCAGAAGTGCGCAGACATCATGTCCTACGCCAGAACTTTGTCATCAGCATCACGAAGTGCACCGTGTCGCGCCAAGGGCGGATGAATGATGACTCGCCATGATACACGGTGGACACGGGCACGGTTCCGACCGTGAAACCAGCGCGGATCGTCAGGATGAGAAACTCGGATTCGTAGTCGAACTTGCCGGCCTGAGGGTGAATTGTCTCGAGGACGCGTCGTCCGATCAAACGGTATCCCGATTGGGAATCGGACACCAGTGTCCCTGTGAGACGGGTGATCGCCCATGATGTCACACGGTTGGTCATGCGCCGATGAAATGGCATCGCGCCGGCGTGGAAGTCACGCGTGCCAATTAGGACGTCTCCCCGGTCGGCTTCGAACGCTGCAAAGAACTGCGGCAGATACTCCGGCTCGTGCTGCAAATCGGCATCGAGCTGAACAACAGCATCGACGGGCTCTTTCAAGATTTCCGCGAAACCGGTTTTCAATGCCTCTCCCTTGCCACGGTTGTACGCATGACAGACATGGCGTATCCCAAGCCGTTGCAGGGTCTGCCCTGTGTCATCGGTCGAGCCATCATCGACGGCCAAGACCGTCACGCCGGGGGCGGACCGCTGGAGGCGTGCGTCAAGTTCGGGGAGTGCCGCAGCCGCGTTGTAGACAGGTATGACGATGGCATAGACCATGGCGCGAGAGAGATCATACCATCCCAGATGAAGAAAAGACGGCCGCCACCGTCGCGTCATGCCCCTCATGGCATGGAATCCGCTGATCATGGTCGGGGCGAGCCGATTTGAACGGCCGACCACTCGCACCCCAAGCGAGTGCGCTACCAGGCTGCGCTACGCCCCGACAATATCGTAGGGTGGGTGCTCTGCACCCACCATGTATGCGGAAGATTCTCCATCAGGTTCTGGTGGGTGCAGAGCGCCCACCCTACGGTAGCAGGGCCACGATCGCCTCCAGATCCTTGCGGATGTCGCCGAGCATCTGTCTGGTCTTGAGCGATTCTGGCAACTCGGCATCGCCGCCCATCTCCATGCGCAGGCGGGTCCGGGCGCCCTCGATGGTGTACCCTTCTTTGTAGAGCAGATGCTTGATCCGCATCACGGCTTCGATGTCCTTGCGCTGGTAGGTGCGCTTTCCCGCCCGGTTCTTTTTCGGGTGGAGCATGGGGAACTCTTTTTCCCAGAAGCGCAGGACATACGGCTTCAGTTGCGTCTCCTCCGATACCTCCGCAATCGAATAGTACATGCGCTCGGGCGCCCGCTTCAGCTTAAGCCGTGGCAGGCCCGACCCCTGAACTTCATTGTCATTGGCACCGTCTGTCATGGAACAAAGATACACAACTTCGGGAAGAATCCAAATGCGAAGTGCAGACGCGCCATTTCTCAGCTTTAAGAGAAAGCGCCGCTTTCCAGAACCCGTCTCAGCGTCGTATCTCGGGCTGAGGCGGCCTGGTCATCAGATCCGCAAGGGCATCGGCTGGAGGCCGGCCAGCAAAGAGCACCGATGCGACCGAGCGCGTGATCGGCATCTCAACTTGGTAACGTTCTGCGAGACGGAGCGCGGCCTTGGTCGTATTCACGCCTTCGGCGACCATGGACATGGTGGTGAGAATGTCATCAAGCGAACGGCCCCGCCCGATCTGTTCTCCAACGTAACGGTTCCGTGAGTGTCTGGACAGGCAGGTGGTCACGAGATCACCGACACCCGAAAGTCCGGCGAATGTTTCGGCACGAGCGCCCATCTTGACACCGAGACGAGTGATCTCGGCAAGGCCTCGTGTCACCAAGGCGCCCTTGAGGTTATCTGCCGTCTCATAACTTAATCCATCAACGATTCCCGCCGCGATGGCGACAATGTTTTTCAAGGCCGCGGAGAGTTCCACACCAATGGGGTCGTCGCTTGTGTAAACGCGAAACCGTTCGGTGGAGAACAAGGTCTGCGCCCGTTGCGCTTCATTCTGGTCGCAGCACGCAGCGACGACCGCGGTGGGGACTCCACGGGCCACCTCCTCGGCATGAGATGGTCCAACCAAAGCCACAACAGGATGGCCGGCAAGTTCTTCGGAGATGATCTCGGTCATTCGCAAGCCCGTTTCGATTTCGATCCCCTTGGTTAGGCTGACCACCAGGGAACGAGTCGAAATGTGAGGAGCAGCCTTGGCTGCTGTTACCCTCACGGCTGAAGAGGGAGTCACAAAGACAACAGCGCTGGCGTCATCGAGCGCCATCTGCAGATCACTTGTTACTTTAATTGAGTTCCGTAACTCTATGCCCGGCAATTTGTCAAGCAGGACACGTGTTTCCGCGAGGCGGACGGCGGCCGCATTGTCGAACTCCCACAATCGAACTTGATGGCCGGCTTGATCGAGCAACCCAGCGGCAGCCATCCCCCAGCTGCCTGCACCCAAGACCGCGACCGACTGTAATATGCCATGCTCGACCATACCATCAAACTGCCTTGCGTAACGGCCACCCGCAAGCGGAATCGTGTACGCCCGACCAACGCGAACCCGGCTGCGAACATTCTCACTTCAGAACGGTTTAAGCAGTGGTGTACTCCGTCTACAAGCTCCATCTTGGAGAAATGATCGTTCTGGTTCTACTCATTGCTATGCTGCTGTCTGCCCCGCCCACTTGGGGTAGAGAACTTCCGCTTGCACCTGCGAGCACACGGTCAGACACGGGAAAGCAGATCCCGGAGACAGTAATCCGTACACTGATGATTGGGGGCGCCCTGACGGCGTTGTCAACACGTTACGACCAGCAGGTTCGTGAACCGGTCACGCGCCACAAGTTGCTCGAATTCGGTGCCGTGGACATCGGCGATCTCTATGGGAACGGCGCTGTACTCGGGGTTCTGTCTCTTGGTACATGGGGATTCGGCCAGATTGCGGGACATCATGAACTGCAAAAGTCCGGACAGATGATGGCCGAGGCACTTGCGATCGATTTTTCGCTGACCACCGTCATCAAGTTTGCTGTGGGACGCGAGCGGCCCGATCACTCGGATCACCGCTCATTCCCTTCGGGACATACCTCCGGTGCTTTCACGATCTCGACCGTTCTGGCACGACGATATGGATGGCGCGCCGCACTTCCGCTTTTTGCGCTGGCCTCGGCGACCGCGTATGACCGTATCGAAGACCGCAAGCACTTCCTCTCCGACGTCGTGGGAGCGGCCACGCTGGGTATTGCTGCCGGCTTTTTTGTATCCCGTCCCGAACAGAAATCAGAATCCAAGATCGTCCTGGCGGCAGGACTGTCGAGTATCGGAATCGCAGCGCGGTTCTAATCACCGACGACCGACTCACGGACGACGGTCATTCGCATGTTTGCCGAATCGTGCTTCCTGTCCCTTGAGAATCCGTCTGATATTGGACCGATGGGTGGCAAATACCAGTACGGTCATCGCCGAGGTGGCAAGCACGAGTGGTGTCGTGATCGGTGCGTCCATGACAAAGCGACGGATGAGCACCGCCACGAGAAGCGTGAGCGCGGCTAGCAGGGAAGCAGCGGACACGATTCGCGTCATTCCAAACACAATGCCCCAGACGACAACGGCGATAGCCAGTTCATTCGGCAAGAGAACGATGAACCCTCCTGCCGCCGTGAGGACGCCCTTGCCCCCCTTGAACCCTGCGAACACGGGATAAAGATGGCCGACGATCGCAGCCGCGCCCAGAATCAGACGCGCATCAGGAATCGCCAGATGGGCACCCGGCGCGGCGAGCGGCCCCAACCAGAAGACGGGCGCGAATCCCTTCGCGACATCGATCACGCCGACGAGTATCCCCCAAGGCACGCCAACCACGCGCGCCACGTTGGCGGCGCCGGTATTCCCGGAACCGTGGTCACGAATGTCGATGCCACGGACCAGGCGCGCGATCCACACACCCGCCGGAACGGAACCGGAGAGGTAGGCGAGAACGATGGCGAGGATGAGAATCATGGGAGTGCACCGCGAACGTGTGCCTCACCCGACGAGAAAAACGGACACGGCAAGCCGTGCCCCTACTTTACGACAATGTTCAGCAGTCGTCCCGGCACATAAATTGTCTTGACCACGGTCTTCCCCAGCAGATGCGCGTTGAGCTTCGGCTCGCTTTGGACCGCTGCGATGACTGCCTTCTCATCGGCGTCGGCCGGGACGGTCACCTGACCACGAAGTTTGCCATTGATTTGCACGGCGATGACAATCATGTCCGACGACAGGGCGGCTTCGTCAACCACTGGCCACGGCGCCCGAAAGACAGACGGACCAAAGCCGAGCGCTTCCCACCATTCCTCGGACAGATGGGGCGTCATAGGCGCCAGCAGCCGGACAATGGCGGCGGCACAGACAGCGCGCAGCTCCGGGCGCAACTGTTCGCCCGAACCGAGTTCGCCGACCAGCTCCATGACCGCAGCGATGCACGTGTTGAGCTGCAAGGCGGCAAAGTCGCGGTCAATCTTCTTGATGGTCTGATGAAGTTTCCGGTAGATCGTTCGTTCCGCTGAAGTCAGTCTGCCTACGTCAAAGCGCATATCCGGATCAAAGTGGCCGCGGCCCAGTGCGACGCGCGCGCCACGAACAAATTGGTCGGCCTTCACGAGAAAGCGCTCGGCTCCGACGATGCCACTGTCGCTCCAGAGGACCTCTCGTTCGCCCGGCGCGGCGAAAAACATCGCGACGCGCACCGGATCGACACCGTGCCGTTCAATGACGTCAACCGGCGAAACGACATTGCCTTTCGACTTGGACATCACCTGTCCCTGTGAGTCCATGACCATTCCATGATTGAACAAACGCACCGCCGGTTCGTCAATCGAAAGCCAGCCGATGTCCTTGAGGAATTTCGTGAAGAAGCGGAAGTAGATCAGATGACCGGTGGCATGGCTGATCCCGCCCATGTAGTAGTCGATGGGTAGCCAAGCAGCGGCCTTCTTCCGGTCGAACGGGGCCGTCTCGTTGTGTGGGTCGATGTAGCGCAGGAAATACCATGACGAACACATGAACGTATCCATGGTATCCGGATCGCGCTGCGCAGGGGCGTGGCAGGACGGGCAGGGGACATTCATAAACTCCGGCACATCGGCCAACGGTGAGCGTCCCTTGGGCAGGAAGTCGATTCCACCGGTGGGCAGCAACACCGGCAGATCACTCTCCGGCACGGGGACAACACCACATTTGGCACAATGGATCATCGGAATCGGTGCGCCCCAGTACCGCTGGCGAGAGATGAGCCAATCGCGCAGTCGGAACTGCGTCTGCGCGCGGCCGGTTCCGTTTTGCTCCAGGTGAGCGATGACGGCATCGATACCCGCTTGACCGTCGAGACCGTCGAAAGGACCGGAGTTGATCATTACGCCCGCGTCTTCGATTGCCGCTGTCATTTCGTAGGCGGAGGGATCGCTGCCGGCCACCTTGATGACGGGACGAATCGGCAAATGATACTTCTTGGCGAATTCGAAATCCCGCTGGTCATGCGCAGGCACGCCCATGAGGCAGCCGGTGCCGTAACCAGATAAGACATAGTCGGCCACCCAGAGCGGTATCTGCCCGCCGGTGACGGGATTTATCACCCAGACACCGGTATCGACGCCTTCCTTTTCCTCGTTGGCAAGACGCTCCACCGTGAGTTGCGCCTGCGCTTTGGCGACAAAGCGGTCCACCTCGGCGCGTCGCGCGGCCGGCATCGGCAGGTGCGCCAAGAGCGGCGCCTCCGGCGCGATCGCCATGAAACTGACACCGTAGATTGTGTCTGGCCGCGTCGTGAAGACTCGAATCTTCGTGCCATCGGCGAGACGGAAATCGATCTCCGCGCCGACCGACTTGCCGATCCACTTGCGCTGGAGCGTGCGGACATTCTCCGGCCACTCGTCCAGCGTGTCGATGTCGCGCAGGAGGCGGTCGGCATAGGCGGTGATCTTGAAGAACCACTGCGTCAGGTTCTTTTTCGTGACCGGATTACCGCAGCGCCAGCAGACACCGCCCGCGGCCTGTTCATTGGCAAGCACCGTGTTGCATGACCCGCACCAGTTGACCTCGGCTTCCTTGCGATAGGCGAGGCCATGCCGGAAGAGTTGGACAAACATCCACTGGGTCCACTTGTAGTAATCGGGCAGGCAGGATGTCACCTCGCGCGACCAGTCAAAGGAGATCCCGCACCGCCGAAGGGTGGCTTTCGACTGCGCGACATTGGACAAGGTCCATGCCTCTGGGTGCAGGCCGCGTTTGATGGCGGCCTGTTCGGCGGGCAGTCCGAAGGCATCCCAGCCGAAGGGGTGCATCACATCGTACCCTTCCATCATCTTCTTCCGCGCGATCGCATCGGTCAGCGTATAGTTGCGGAAGTGTCCCATGTGAATATCGCCGGAAGGATAAGCAAACATCGGCATGACGTAGTATTTCTTTCCGGGCCGGGGAACATCCGGGGCACGAAACAGTTGCATCTCCTCCCAGCGCGCCTGCCATTTGGCCGACGGGTCGGGGATGCGTGGCGTGGAGTGTGGGGTGTCGGTCATGGTCGTATTGTTTGGGTTATCGTGGACGGCATGGACATCATGGACGGAATGGACAAATCGGTCGATTGAAATTATGGATACAGGCGCCCGATGGTTCGCGCAAACGGAATGGTTTCGCGCACGTGATCGAGGCCGCAGAGCCAGCCGACGGTGCGTTCCAGCCCGAGGCCGAAACCGGCGTGCGGAACCGAGCCATACTTGCGCAGGTCCAGATACCAGGCATAGGACTCTTCCGGCAATTTCTGCTCGCGGATGCGTTCCAAGAGCATGTCATGGTCGTCTTCGCGTTGCGAGCCGCCGATTAGTTCGCCGTATCCTTCGGGCGCCAAGAGATCGTCGCAGAGAACCACTTCGGGGCGATCGGGATTCCGTTTCATGTAGAACGCTTTGCATTCGGTCGGCCAGTTGTAGACGAACAACGGCCGGTCGTATTCCTCCATCAGTTTTTCTTCATCGGGAGCGCCAAAGTCGTTCCCCCACTGGATGGACATGCCCGCCTTGTGCAGGCGCGCAATGGCCTCATCGTAAGTGATCCGGGGAAATGGCGCCTTGATGGCCTCCAGTTTGGAGAGATCGCGGCCGAGCGCGGTCAGGTCAGGGCACGACTTCTTCAACACCCAATCGACGATGTGGCCGACGAGCTCTTCCTGGAGCTGCATGTTCTGCTCGTTGTCGTTGAACGCGACTTCGGGCTCGAGCATCCAGAATTCGTTCAGGTGCTTGCGCGTCTTGGACTTTTCGGCGCGAAATGTCGGGCCGAAACAGTACACCCGTCCGTGCGCCATTGCGCCGGCCTCGGCATAGAGTTGTCCGGTCTGGGCCAGGTAGGCCTTGCCCAGATCGAAGTACTGGGTCTCAAACAAGGTCGAGGCCGTCTCGCCGATGGCGCCGGTGAGAATGGGCGAGTCGAGCAGCACAAAATCGCGGTCGTAGAAGAACCGGCGGATCGCCATGACGATCTCGTTGCGGATGCGCATGATCGCATGCTGGCGCGACGACCGCAGCCACAGGTGACGGTTATCCATGAGAAAGCCGGGGCCGTGTTCTTTTGGTGTAATCGGGTATTCTCCGGCAATCTGGACGACGGAGAGTTCTTTCACGGTCATCTCAAATCCGCCGGGAGCGCGTTTGTCCTCACGCACCGGGCCGGTCATGGTCAAAGACGACTCCTGGGTCAGACGTTCGAAATCGTCCAGCGCCGAATCGGCTGCCTCCCCCTTGGCGAGCACGCCCTGCAGATACCCGCTACCATCGCGCAGGATCGCGAACTTGATCTTTCCGCTGGAACGCTTTTGGTAAAGCCAACCGCGCACGGTGACTGTCTGGCCGGTATAATTTTTCAGATCGGAGATGTAGACATTCATGTGATTGACCTCAGTCCGGCAGGGCCGGTGGTATTTCGGTTATCTGCATTGCACGACGGATCATTGATCGGGTCTGCGTGATCCTTCGCGCCGTGTCTCGACTGTCGCGCACGCCGCCAGTTACCCACGGCAGCGCTGCCGGCATTGAGCGACTCGAAGAGCCGGTTGCGCCAGCGGGACCGCATTGGCCTCTCTCCCCTTCCGGCATTTGCCGCCGCCCGTAAGATTGTCCGGAACTCGAAGAGACTGGTCAGCGCGCTGACATTGATCCGCGAGATCGCATAGCGGTCACCGCGGTCCCATGTTGTGCCACCTGTCGCGAACGCGGCCTCGTAGCCAACCTCAGAGGCCGCCTGCCGCACACGCTCATCATGCCGCCCAAACGGATACGAAAGGAATCGAACCGGATGGTCCAGTTTGATTTCCAACAGACCCTTCGAGTCGCCAAGCTCTGCCGTCAAGGCCGAATCAGACAGCGCGGTCAGGTCGGCATGAGTCATCGTGTGCGAGCCAAACTCGATTCCGGCAGCGGACCACTCGTAGATGTCATCCCAGTCCATCATCATTCTCGGGCGCCCAAGAAGGCGCACATCCCAATCATCAGTTGTGCCGATCGATGCGGCAATCAAAAAGACGACTGCCCCCCATCCGCGACGCCGTAGTTCCGGGAGTGCGTTCCGGGCAACAGAAGCGAAGCCGTCGTCAAAGGTCAGCAGCACTTGGTTCTCGGCAGAGAGAGGATCGCATTGCGGCTTGGCAACGGTCACGCCGCTCTGCTCAATCATCTGCAGAAAACGGCCGAAGCGGGCCGGGGTGATCCGGGTGATTTCCAAACCGGTTGGAGACTCGATTCGATGGAAATTCAAGATCAGCACCGTTGGATCCCGGGGTTGTCGACCCTGGACTGCCGCCGCTCTCATGAAGAATGGAACAAAACGACCGCTGGCTCAGTAGGGGCACGGCTTGCCGTGCCCGACTCGATCGCGCCCGCGCTCACCCCAGCGGGCACGGCGAGCCGTGCCCCTACAGATCCCACTTGGACAACTGAAACCGGCACGTCGTGCATGTTTCGTGCAATCCTCAGCAATGGCAAGGCCCCGCTCACCGAACGGGGCCGCAAGTCTGGTGGAGCTGACGGGAGTCGAACCCGTGACCTCTTGACTGCCAGTCAAGCGTTCTCCCAACTGAACTACAGCCCCAGCATGGCGGGAATATAGGGAGGCCCGGAGCAAAGTCAACGGCGTTTCACGACGAACTGGCGATGGCGTTACCGCACAGTTGTCGTAGCACGGGCGTCTCGCCCGTGGCACCGGCGGGGGAAACTGATTCGCGCGAGCAAAAGATACACGGGCGGGACGCCCGTGGTACAGCGTTGCGCCCGTGCGGTCACATCCGGCGGGAACGGATTCATCGCAACGACGACGATGGTGCCTTCAAGACGGCACTTCGCTGGCCACATAAATTACAGTTTTCCTCTTGTTTTTCTGCTGCGCCGGAGTATATTGCCGCCAGGTGAGGTTTGTCCGCTGCACGGACATGACTGTTCGCGACACAGTTCACTCAACCGGTGTCGTTTCTTCCACGCAGCCATCGAGGAGGTTCGCTCATGTTCCATCGTACCAGACACGTCATCAGCGCCGCTGTTCTTCTCGGCGTACTGTTCACGCTCGGTTTGGCTCCCGTCTTTGCCACTGCGCCGGAACTAATCAATTATCAGGGGATTCTGAAAACCGCCAGCGGGAATCCGGTTCCGGATGCAATGTACAGCATCACATTCGGCGTCTACCCGGTCCCGGCCGGCGGGACACTCCTCTGGACGGAGACACAGAATGTTTCCACGGCGGGGGGACTCTTCACGGTGATCCTGGGACAGATCAACCCTCTCCCCGCTTCGGTCTTCTCTGATCCCGGCCGCTTCCTGTCCATCGCCGTCTCCCCTGATCCGGAGATGTCTCCACGGACGCCGCTGGTCACCGTTCCATACGCGCATCGCATCACGGAGGTTGATGGAGCGTCAGGTGGCTACATTTCTGGCAACGTGACCATCTCCGGAAAGGCAACGATCGGGCCCGGTGAAACAAATTCGGGATTCAATTCATTTGTCGCCGGTTCGAACAACACGGCCACGGGGGATAACAATACAATCAGCGGTGGCGACTTATCAGTCGCCAGCGGCGATTTCTCCACGATCGGCGGAGGCCAGCTCGATTCCGCCCTCGGCACATACGCCACCGTCGGCGGGGGATGTGGAAACTTCGCTGCAGCGAACGCCACCGTCGGCGGAGGCATCGGGAACCGTGCAACCACCTTCGATGCGACGGTGGGAGGGGGATACCTAAATGTTGCCAGCGGGGCACGTTCGGCGGTCGCGGGCGGTGACGCAAACGTCGCCAGCGGCGCCAGGGCGGCGGTCGGCGGCGGCTATTCCAACGGTGCATTCAACGACTTCGCGACGGTTGCCGGTGGAGACCGCAACACGGCCAGTGGGCTAAACGCCTCAATTGGCGGAGGATCACTCAATTCCGCAAGCGGTGACCACGCCACGGTCAGCGGGGGCACGTTTAACACCGGAAGCGGCAACACCGCCACGGTGGGTGGGGGTACGTCCAACACCGCAAGCAACCTCACCGCCACGGTGGGCGGGGGGTATCAAAACACCGCGAGCGGCGACCGCGCCACGGTGGGCGGGGGGTTTCTAAACGCCGCGAGCGGCAATTTCTCCACGGTGGGCGGCGGTGAGAGTAACATCGCAAGCGGTATCTATGCCACAGTGGGAGGGGGACGCTTCAACTCCGCCAGTGGCGATTACTCTACGGCTGGCGGAGGAGTAAGCAACATTGTCAGCGCCTACGGGGCCACGGTGGCTGGGGGCGGGCCCAACACCGCGAGCGGAATACTATCGACCGTACCGGGAGGGGCATTTAACGTAGCCGGGGGGGACAACTCCGTCGCGGCAGGCGCCAACGCCCATGCGAACCACCATGGTTCCGTGGTCATTGCGACAGCAGACCAGTTCATTAATCTAGCCGACTCCATCCGGTCCGGGGGATTGTCACAAATGGTCCTGTACGCCAAGGGCGGTTTGTACATCACTAACGCGGCTGGATTGGCGACTTACGATGCAGGCAAGATTATCAACACCCCGGGCGGAGCTTACCTGAGCGGCAACGGGACCACATGGACAAATGCTTCGGATCGCAACCGGAAGGAAAACTTCGCCGTCGTCGACCGCTCTGCTCTCTTGAAGAAGATCGCCGCGCTGCCGATCACCCGCTGGAACTACAGAGACGACGATCCCGCCGTGCAGCACATCGGCCCGGTGGCCCAGGACTTCCGCGCCCTCTTCGGCGTGGGCAATGACGACAAATCCATCTCCACCATCGACCCGGCCGGGATCGCGCTGGCAGCGATCCAGGAGTTGTATCGCAAGTCGCTGGAAATCGATGATCTCCGCGCGCAGTTGAATGAGTTGCGGGACTTGGTGGTGCAGCTCCAGACACAGCAAGCGGCACCCGAGGTCAAGTAGGGATCAGCGCCATTGACAATCTGTGAGAATTGGCGATATTGAAGAATAGGAGGAACACCGTGGAGCGACGGATCAGAATAGCAGTTTACGGGACGCTGGCCGCGCTGTGCGTGGGCGCAGTCGCCTACGCGGGGACGGCTCGCATCTCCGCCGGCAAGAGCAATCCCGGTTCACAAGTCTCAAGCACTGTGCCCTTTCCCCTCGACACCAAGGCGGTTCTTCCCACGACGGCACAGGGAGCGACTCCGGCAAATCCGTCCGCAACTGGAGCGGCGCCGCTCTACAAGATTGACTGGTATTCGATCAATGGCGGCGGTACGATCAGCGCGTCATCGCCAAGCTATAAACTGGGCGCTTCGGCGGGGCAGTCGGTCGCGGGCGAGGCGAGTTCCGCCAATTACAACGCGGGGATTGGATTCTGGTATGGCGCCGGTGGGTGCAGTTGCCCGTTCCTGGGTGATCCCGATGCAACGGGTTCGATCGATGTGCTGGATGTGACCGCGATTCTTGACCGTGCATTCAGTGGAGGGCCGTGCACAACCGACCCTGGTTGTCCCATCGAGCGCTGTGATTTCGACGGGAATGGCTCGACCGACGTGCTGGATGTCACATCGGTCATCGATTATGCGTTCAGCGGCGGCCCCGGACCGGCGAATCCGTGCTAAGGGGACAGGGCTAACCTTAGACAATCACTCGTTTGCTGCATTTCAGGGGATGATGCCTCGCATCATCCCCTGTTTGTTCTGCCCGATCCTTAACGCCGTTGTGCCATTGCCAGAGATGTCCACTTTCTCGAACTGCGCGGGCTTGCCTGCGCTCTGAAAGCGGCGGCAAGCCGCCGCACTCCATATCATCCAGTGCGCGAGACCAGCACAAGGAAAGCGGGCGCGGGCACGCGCCCTATTCCGAGTTCATGATTCGCCGGGGAACAGGTTTTCGAGATTCGGCCTTGTCATCATTGGCGACGTAACGCACCAACGGCCAAGTACTCGAACCGATCTGGAGAGCCACGGGGCCTACACCCGGGGCAAACGACATCCCCCATGAATCAGCCCCACAACGCGCTGTGGCGCTAATCGTCTGGACACTACGCAACACCCCAACACTGAGATTGTAAATGATGCCGTCAGTCCCGGTCACTCTGAGACTGTCGGGAAAGGTGCAGAACCGGTGGAAAAGCCAGGGATCTCCCTGCACCTTGGAAAACAACATGAACGGACTGTCGGCGCTGAAGTGATCGTCGACGCTTGTCCACAGATCACCAACGGAGTCCCGGCGCACCCAGATCCGTCGGTCAAGAAAATGCACGAAGCGCAAGACATACCAATGCTGCTGTACGCCCCCGACTGTCCGTACCGAGTCGAAGTTAATCCACATCGAATCAAAAGTCGTGTCGGAGCCTGTCGGCTGGTGGAAGAAGACCCACCGGTCTCCCAAGGCCAGCGGGAAGAAGGTGTTGGAAACAGGCGGGGATTTGTACTTACTGCCGGAACTGCATGAAGAAAGACTGACGGACACCAGCAGCGACAGCCCCAAGAAAATCACGAAATACCGCCCCAGCAGACCAGTTCGGGGACATGTCATCGGACGAGCGTCCTACCTTTCGTCGACAATTCGTTCCGGTCTGCTTCCCCCGTGGGCAGAAGCATCATCGTGAACCTGAGCGCCGGACAAGAGCCATTGACGCGCCCCGGCAATGGTCACCTGGACTACGGACACGGGTCCAACGCCACGCGCCAATCTAATCTCCCAGCCGGCATCGGCGCAACGTCCGTTATCACCGATCTCGAGGACGCCATCGAACCGGCCATAGGGAGTGTTCACAACAGCGTAGTCATCACGCGTCGAGAGCGAATCATCGCAATTTGCCATGCCCGTCCGCCAGCTGTGTCCCACGGGGCCGTCGAACTTCAGGAACAGCTGCTCGACATCACCCGGAGTCGCACACCAAAGCAGGTTGCCCTGGTCATCACGGCGCACCCATGTCTCTGACCTAAGGAACACCAGTGAAGAGCGTACGTGGTAGAATGTCTTCGATCCACGAATCACGCGATTGTCGACGAGGACAGTATCAGCGGTACTCTTGGGCATGCCAGCAGACAGGTCGCTGACCAATATCCACTTATTGCCAATCGCCAAGGGGAAGAAACTAGTTCCTGCCGTATGGACATTCGCACCGGAATCGGAACTGCAGGAATGAATCAGACTCAGGCAGGCAGCCAGCGCCACCCAAAAAAGGACGCCCACAATCGGTCGTTTAGTCTGGTCGATGGCTGCCATGTCTCATCCCCCATGTCAAATACCGATGAGGGGAACAGTTATTCCCAACAATGCACAGAGTGATATTATACTTTAAGAAATAGCGTTAAGACGATGACACGTAATGATATAGACAAAATCGCGAAGTGGGCAGAATGGACGGAATGAACAGAATGAGATACCACCGGACGTTACCGTCCGACGCCCATGTCGTTGATGAGAGTGTTGATGGCGGAGTCCATCGTGGCCACGATTTTCGCGGCGGCGGCGTAGGCGTGCTGGGCTTTGATCAGGTTGGTCATCTCTTCGTCGAGGGAGACCCCCTGCACGGACTGACGGGAGAATTCAATCTGCTGGAGGACGAGGTCGGCGTTCTTTGTGGCATCGTTGGCTTCCGCGGCACGGACGCCAACGGTTCCGACGATCTCGGCATAGTAGTCGTTGAACGTCGCTGTGCCATTATTCATCGTGTATGTTTTCTGCAGATTGGCGATCTCGGTGGCAGCGGCGTTATCGCCCGGTCCACCGGATTTGGATGCGGCGATCTTGTTCAGGTCACCAGTGATGTCGCTAGACAGTTCGATATCAATGGCGGTGAGGCCTGCGGGATTGAAGAAATTGCGCCCCGTAGCACCATCCAGCCCATACCCTTGAGCGTGCAGCGAATTGACATTTTGGACAAACGAGGCCGCCAGTTCGTCGAGCCGGGCGCTGTATTGCGGCACGAGTTCGTCGCGGGCTTCCATCAGTCCCGCCAGTTCGCCGCTGCTGAACTTCACCGGGATGGAACTTCCCTGCCACGTGATGGTCGTTTGTGTCTGATTGCCGGCGCCGGTGGTGACCGCCGACAAGGGATTGTACGATGCCTGCTCGACCAGTTCCATCGATCCAATAAACACGCGGGCAACCCCGTTGTTCATTTCGATCACTTGGACATCCGTGTACTGGCTGAGCTGGTCAATCATCAGATTCCGGCGATCGCGCAGATCATTGGCCTGCGCCCCCCCCAATTCGGTGCGGGCGATCGCGCGGTTGACTTCCGAAAGATTGGCCGCGAGCTGGTTGATGGTCGTCACCCGTCCGGCAATTTCGCTGTCGAGCGACTTTTCCAGATCACTGAGACGCGCAGAAGTCTGGTGAAAGGCATTGGCCACGAGGGAAGCCTGCTCACGGACGGCGGCGCGTCCGGCTGACGATTCAGGATTCTGCGACAGCGTGTGCCATGCAGCGAAGAAGCCATCGAGCGACTTACCAAATCCTTCTTCCGAGGGCTCTTGGAAAATGGTTTCCACTTCATTCATCGCGCGCTGGCGCGCCGACCAGCGGTTGAGCTGATCATTACCCTGACGATACTGCCCGGTCAGGAAGAGGTCGCGCGCCTGGAGAACATTTGTGACGCGCACGCCCGAGCCGATCCGTCCGACCGTCGAGACGAAGGGATCGGTCGCGGCCAGGTTCACCCTCTGACGGGTGTACCCCGGCGTGTCGACGTTGGCCATATTATGACCGGCCGTTGTGAGTGAGTATTGCTGGGCAAGCAGCGCTCTCTTGCCGAGTTCGAGTCCCTCAAATAATCCGCCCATCGCATGCTCCGCCCTCTTGGCTATCCCACGTGGTCCACGGAAAGCGGTCCCGCGGACAACGAACGTCCCGCGCCGTTTGACGCGTAGTCAGCCGGCGCCACGTTGGACGAGGCCAACAGACGAATGGTCTCGTCGATATTGGACAACGAGCGTTCAATCAGCATCCGGTTTTGCTCTTTGGTCTTGATCACATTCTGGATGGAGCGCGACATCGAGGTGCGCAATTGGTTGAGCTGCCGCGCGTAATCGTCAGAAACCGTGGCGATCAGACGGGCGAGGTTGGGTTTCTCACCGCCAAACAGGTCTGATTCTGCCAAACGTGACAGGAGCGACTGACGGCGCTGCTCCAATTCCCGTGAGAAGCGCACGGCATCTTCCTGCTCACGCACGTTGCCCTGCAGTTCCTCCGTGTTGCCTTCGATCAAGTGACGCTGCTGATGACGCAACAGCATGAGCAGGCGTTCGCAGTGTTCCGCCTCATCGGCAACGACCGACACGAGTTGTTCAACGAGTTCTCTCACGATGCGTCCGCCTGATTGGATGGTTTACCCTGAATGGTTCACCATGAATGGTGAGAAGGCCGGCTGCGATCACCGGAGTACGGCCCTCATAAAGGTTATCGGACAAGAGGTGTCCATGCTTCAGCCAGTCAGTTTCCCTCGTGCTGTTTCGCTTTGTCCGGCTGCAACAAGAGGAACGGGGCCCGCTGGAGCGCGCGAGGCGGGTCCGGCTGGCGCAAGGGAATGGGTTTCCCCGGCTCAGGGATTGCTGCCGAATCGGACATCAGCCGCCGTTGCATCGACTCAAAGATCAATTTGCCCAGACCGATCCCCCCCTGATGGGCAATTCCGTCGGCGAGTTTTTCGGTCGCAACATCCAGCATGATCCCGCCGCCAAAGCTCTTTGAACTGGAGCCGCTCTGGACCGCTTGTTGCATGGGCTTGAGCAATTGCGCCAGAAAGAGCGACTCGAAATCGCCCGACGCTTTACGCAATCGCTGAATCTCGGCTTCGTGAGAATCGGCCGGTTGGGGCTGGTCGAGACGCGGGGTGCCCTGCGGGTGCGTCAGGTCCGGCGCTATTGGATGAATCGACGCGAAAGGATCCATGGTCTTTGGTCTACAGAATAATCAACTCGGCACGCAGCGCTCCCGCCTGCTTCAGCGCCTGGAAAATGGCGATGATGTCGCGCGGCGTCGCGCCGATGGCGTTGAGGCTTTCGGCCACCTGCTGGATATTGGTGGTTTCGGGCAGCAGGATAACCCGTGCGGTGCTGTCGGTGACGGAGACGACGCTTTCCTTTTCGACAACCGTCTCCCCTTTTGACAGCGGGGCCGGCTGGCTGATCACGGGGCGGGTTTCAATCTGGACGGTGATGTCGCCGTGGGCAACGGCAACCGGCGCGATAGTGACATTCTGGCCCGCCACAATAGTGCCTGTTTTTTCATTGATTACCACTCGGGCTACGACATCGGGTTCGATCGTGAGCGCCTCCAGTTCGGAAATGAATTCGGCGCGCATTTTCGGATCAGCGTATACAGACGGAGTGGCGACTTTCACGACCGAGGGCTGCTCTGCTTCGGCGACAGCCGGCCAGCGCTGATTGACCGCATCGGCCACACGCCGGGCAGTCGTCCAGTCAGGGTCCTGGAGTACCAATTCCAGAGAGGATGGATCGACCGGCAACTTGAATATCGGAGTTTCAACAGCGCCTCCGCTGGGAACACGCCCGACCAGCGTATAATTTCTCGAAACACTGGTCCCTTGGGATTCGACGGCAAACCCGCCGGTCGAAACGGGTCCCTGGGCAAAGCCATGAACCATGCCATCCATGGCAGCCAGCGGCGTGAGGAGCAAGGTTCCACCACGCAGACTTTTGGCATCACCCACCGAGGAAACGGTCACGTCGAACTTCTCTCCCCGCACTAACGCTTCGGTGAGGGTCGCCGAAACCATCACGGCAGCGACGTTTTTCACCTTCACCTGCCGGGGATCGACGGTGATGCCCATGCGTTTCATCATATTGGTCAGCGTCTGACCGGTGAACTGTGTTCCCTGTCCGTCGCCGGTACCCGTCAAGCCCACAACGAGGCCATAACCGAACAACGATGTGCTGCTGGCGCCGGCGATATGGGAGATGTCCTTGAGCCGGACTCCCGCCTTGGCGCAACTGACCGGAAGCACGAGGAGAGTGACGAGCGCAAGAATCAGGAATATACCACCGGACTGTTCGTTGTCTCTTGGTTTTGCCTTCACCGCTGAATCCTTTCCGTTTCCGATCGATCGGGATCGGAGCCCACCCTGCGCGTGCCGTCCATGGCACGCTTTTTCAGAACACCCAATTCAGGAAACGCATGATCCAGCCGGGCTTGCCGCCGTTGTTGGAGGACCCTTTACCCCGGTATGTGATTTGCGCATCGCCAATTTGAGAGGAGTAGATTGCGTTACCGGAGCTGATGTCTTCGGGGCGCACAACGCCGGTGAGCGTAATCATTTCCTTGTCGGTGTTGATGCCAATGACATGGGTGCCTTCGATCACGAGATCGCCGTTGTCGCGCACCCCGGCGACATGCACAGTCATCTGCGCTTTCAGCTGGCCAGAGCGTGACGTCTGCCCTTCGTTGTTCGTCTGGTTCTCCGACGTGCCTGAGGCGCCAA
This sequence comes from Candidatus Zixiibacteriota bacterium, assembly GCA_036170655.1. Classification (GTDB taxonomy): domain Bacteria; phylum Zixibacteria; class MSB-5A5; order WJJR01; family WJJR01; genus JACRMA01. Next base: position 21,331 of record JAVHPP010000072.1, read on the forward strand.
ACAGCGGAATCATGTTCAGCGAACCGAATCCGGGACCGGCATTGAGATCGAACTTACCGCTCTTCTTGACGTCAGTTTTGACGGCGTTCTGCGCCTCGGCCGACTCGACAATCAGTACCGTCAAGAGATCGCCGATCTGATGCGCCTTGATGTCGGAAAACATCGAGACGCTGCGCAGTTGCGAGTATGGCGATCCGGCGAGCGCCACACTGGATAGGACGAAAAACAGCAGCAGTAGGATCCAGAGAATCCCGGACGAGGATTTCTCCGTGCGCTGAGACTGGCTGGCATTGGTCTTCATGTGTCCCACTCCTTTAGAAAAACACCATTCATCGTCAGGGCCGCAGAGGGCGGACCGTCGTGGAATCGACGACGACCGCAGAAATCAGCCGCTGGTGGCCGGAACGCATAACGTAGATTCGCTGCTCGGGATAACCATCTTCGGCGGCGATGGCATTGATGGAGGCGGTGACGCCTCCGGCGGCGTAGGTCATGGTGACGCGTTCACCCCGCCGGATGAGCGGAACATCCGCCAACCAGCGACGGTCAACAACCTGTCCCGCTTCGATCGTGCGGACAACACGGCGTCCAATCACTGAATCGGCGTCGGTGACGGCCCAGTCCAGCATTCGTGTCACTTCAAACCGTTCGCGCTTGATGTCCTCCGGACCGATCACCTCGAAACGTTGTAAACGGTGGGTCGTGACCAACCCCCGGCTGTAGATCGATACACGGATGGGAACGGCCACGGTCGCGACCGTCGTCCGGGCGCTGTCGCAGGATACCCTGACAGTCACCGGTCCGATGGCATCGTCAAACTCGGGGACGTCCGCACGAAACGAGGTCGCGAGCGCACAACGCTCGGGAACACGTGTCGGATGGTACGTAATGTCCACGTTGGCCGGGTCGAATCCATTGCGTGCACAGACGGCGTTCTTTACTTCTGTCTTCAGAGCCGGCGGCCATTCACTGCTGGCCGCGCACGCACCGACCGCCCCACCGATGACGGCGGCGAGCGCCAGAGGCACGAGGCACTTGATGGGGACGAGTGAACGTTTCATTACCGTTTCAATTGGTTGGCGACGCTGGACATTTCATCTGAAGTTTGAATCGCCTTGGCGTTGATTTCATAGGCACGCTGGGCGATGATCATGTTCACCATCTCGTCCACGACCTGGACATTGGACATTTCCAGATACCCTTGAGCCAATTCACCAAACCCATTCTCGCTCGGGTTGCCAAGAATCGGGTCACCCGCCGAGACCGAGTTCACATACAGATTGTGACCGACAGCCTGGAGACCGGAGGGGTTGAGAAACTTCGCCAGTTGAAGCTGGCCGACCTCCTGGGGCTGAGGCTGTCCGGGGAGCGTCACCTGAACTTTGCCGTCGATGCCGATGGAGACTGACACGGCGTCTTGCGGGATGGTGATTTCCGGGACGGCAAAGAAACCATCCGAGGTCACGAGCCGTCCGTCACCCGAGACTTTGAACGAGCCGTCGCGGGTGTAGGCGGTGGTACCATCCGGCAGAGAGATCTGAAAGAAACCGATCCCTTGCACGGCGACATCGAGCGGGTTGTTAGTCGCGGACAGATCGCCCTCGGCAAACATGCGCGTCGTAGCAATGGGCTTGGAGCCGTACCCGATCTCCAGACTCACCGGGACAACGTTCTGGGCAGAGACATTCGTACCCGCTCCACGGAGCCGGTCATAGAGGACGTCCTGAAACTCCACTTTGGACTTCTTGAACCCGGTGGTGTTGACGTTGGCCAGGTTGTTCGCAATCGTGTCGATATTCAACTGCTGGGCAATCATTCCTGATGCCGCGGTGCGCAAGGCCTTGATCATGGTCAGACTCCTCTTCCGATTATTTTGCTGCCAGGTGTGCGTCGAGGAACGAGGCCGACTCAAGCCGGTACACGGCCGAGTTCATTGACGGCCTTGGCGACGGTCTCGTCCTGTGCGCTAATCGCCTTCTGATCTGTTTCGAAATAGCGGAAGGTGGTGATCATATCCACCATCTCCTCGATCGTGTTCACATTGGAATTCTCCAGGAATCCCTGCCGGAGCGCGGAGGTCTGATCCGGCTGCGGAGCCGCGCCACCCGGGGCGATAGCAAAGAGCGATGACCCCGCGCGAACAAGCGTGCGCGGATCATCGAAGCGAACCAACCGCAGAGTGCCGACTTTGCTCCCGTCGACAGAGACTGAGCCATCCTGGCTCATGGTGATATTCCCCGACGGAAGCTTCATTTCACCCTTGTCGGTCAGGACCGGATGATTGTCCGAGGTCGTCAGAACGCCATCCGCGGAAATCGAGAGATGACCATTGCGCGTGTAGCGTTCGCCCTCCGGCGCGGAGACAACGAGAAAGCCATCGCCGACGATCCCCAAGTCGAGGGCGTGGTCGGTCCGTTCGAGCGTTCCCTGTGTGAAGTCGATCGCCGACACCGCCCGCGGTGGTATCTGCCAGTCTGCTTGGCGATTCATCAGCTTGGCCTGGGCCCGTGACAAATCTTCCAAGAAGACCCGGTCCCGCTTGAAGCCAGCGGTTGAAGCATTGGCTAGATTGTTGGCGATGGCCTCTTGCTTGATGATACGAGGCAACATCGCTGACGCGGCAGAGGCGATTCCTTTGAGCACGCAGTTCCTCCCCGTGCTGCATTGGCAAGCCGTGTGCCGAATTCGGCTGTCGCACTTGGAATCGAAATGCGAATGAAGCGGCAGTCCGATCTCGAATTGCCGAATATGGACGGAATGGACGACGGCACAACCGATTACGCGGCTTCCATGAAGAATCACGTTAATGGCAATTCGGACCTCTGGGAAGGCCACCTGTGAACGACAGGGACAGGAACAAGAGAACTTCGGGGAAAAAAATTCTCGCGCGAGAGGACGAATCTGCTGAAAGCGGCCGGACCGGTGATGTTCCCTTGACGGCGTCGGCGGGCGAGGTCTTATTGTCGTATTCGGGTCACTGGGACTCTAACATGGCCACCGAAGATATCCTATATTACGGCGACAACCTTGATGTCCTGCGCCGGGGTCTCCCCGACGAGGCGGTGGATCCAAGTTACCTCGTCCCTGCTTTTGCCGAATGAACCACCATCGCCTTGAGGAGTTGAGATCCCCGCAGCTCGCCGCACTGGCCTCCGGGAATGCAGTCGTGATTCTTCCAATCAGCCCTCTGGAGGAGCACGGCCCGCATCTGCCACTGGGGACGGATACTATCAACGCGGAGTTTTTTGCTGACATGGCGGCGCGTCTGGTCACCGAGATCGAGCCGGAAACTCAGGTGATTCTCGCCCCTCTGATTCCGCTGGGAACGCACGTCTACCGGTTCATGGGGTCGATTTTCATCCGCCAACGTGTCATCCGGGATCTGGTGATCGATTATGGCCGTTCGCTGGCGGCGGCGGGGTTCCGGCGTTTTCTGATCGTTTCGGCCCACGGCGGGCCGGGGCACATGGTCGCGCTCGATGAGGCCGCCACGGAGTTGACGCGCTTTTATCGGATACGAACGATCAATTTGACATCGACGATCATCTATCGATTTCTCACAGGGGATTTCCACGACCGAATCGCCGCCGCCACCGGGCGGCAGTTTACACTGGAGGAGCGTCAGGCGCTTTCGATGGATTATCATGCCGGCTGGTGGGAGACGGCGATGATCCTCTGGCGGCGACCGCATCTGGTTGACGAGTCGTATCGTGACCTTCCCGATGCGTTGGTGCCGCGCTGGAAACTGCGCCCGAAAAGCCCGATGAAAGCGCCAGCAGGACAGGGATATCTTGGGGCACCGGCACGCGCCGACAGCGAATTTGCGGAGGCGAGCTTGACGGTCCTGACCGAAGAGGCAAAGCGTATTCTGGAGTTGTTCTTGAGTGGACGCGGCCGACTCCGGCAGTTTCGTTCACCCCTCTACTGGGTGCCGTTGTTCCGAACCAACTTCCGCCGGTGGGTGTTGTTTCTTTTGATCGCCATCGTGGTGATGCTTCTGGTGTCACTCTGATCCGGCACCACCGCCGGGAGAACCGCCACCAAAGACATCGTCGGCCCACGTGTGATCATTGCCTTCGCGCCGGGCGGATGGCGTCGTGTCCGCCGGCGCGGCATCGCGCAACCAACGAAACACATAACGCGACAGTTCGAGTGTCTCATGCAGCGAGCGCGTGAGCCGTTCGAGGGTCCGCTCGTCCGGCACACCAATATCCTGCCATTGCCCGTGGAGGATCGCCGAGGATGAGGCTGCCTTCGATGATTTGGCCTCAATCGCGGACACGGATTCGGTTACATCCTGCGCCACACGCGTGACCCGCGAGACCAAGTCAAGGATGTCCTCGTTGAGCCGGACCTGACCGACACCCTGCTGCTTCATTTTGGCGGCGACCACGGCCAGGTTCACAGCCAGAAACCGTGCGCGATCGCCGAGCGACCGGATCGACTCGACCAGATCGCTCACGGCTTCGTGAGACGGGTACTGCGGTTTTGGTTCGTCTGTCATAGGATGTACACCATCACTTTGGGCGCGTGGAGGGATGCGCGACGGGGTCCAAGTCCTGTCGGGCCGCGGTCTTGACTGCCCGTTGTCTGCCGATGGCGTCCTCGGTTCTTGCCGCCAGTTGCGGAGATCGGAACACATCAGCGCTGTAGCCGGAAATAGCGGCTGCTGACTGCCAATCCAAGCGGCGCTGACGCTCGTGCAGTTCCACCGGATCGTTGTTGTAAACCGGATCAAATCGCTCGTCTTCAATGACTTGCCAGGTCTTCTCCCCTTTGTCTGAGAGACTAAGCCTTTTCGAACCGATGACATCTTTGAGCAAAGCATCATAGATTCGCACATCGAAAAACACGTGCTCATCGAGCCGGCGATGATTGAAAAGGTACGGCACCGAGAGCAGCTTCTTCGACTGGATGTCACGGGACACAAGTTTCACCCAGATGACCCAGCGTGACCGGGATGCGAAAGCGACCCGTTGCAGCGCCTCCGGATCGAATGCACTGCGAGACGCCAGCCCCAGCACACGCAGGACCGCGTGTGTGGTGGCCGGATCGACAGCCATTCGCTCGCCGTTCGCGCTGAGCCGGTCAACGAGGAATTCCTCGAGATCGCCCGGGGGTTGCATCCGCTCCCCATCGGCGATCCAGCACGCGATCCGGTCCGGCCCATCGGTCATGGGTGCGGCCGTCACCTTTCGCCGCGGGGACCCTGTGGAGGCACACGCGGTGAGCATGAGCAGCAGGCTCGCGGCAACTGCGGCGTTACGAACGAACGACAGGCAACGTGTCATTTCTCCTGCGCCTCCGCATCCACCTGACGCTGGAACACAAAGCGGGAAATCAGACGCCGCAGGCTTTCGGAGAACCCAAGCGGGTCGTCCGACAGCCGCGCCAACGCTTTCGCCAGCGCCGGGTCCTCGATCTGGTCAGGGGTGAGAAATTCGATGCCAATGAGCCGTTCACCGTCTTCACAATTCTCCACTCGCTTGACGCGGCCGAGAATGCTCGTGAGTGTCTCGAACCCCTTGATCTCGAACTTCACCAGGATGAAATCACCCGACACAACGTCGTCGGTACTGGAGATCAGCGCGCCCCCGCCCGAGAGGTTGAGGAGAATCCCCGCCTTTTTCGCGGGGAGTGTGTGTGCACGCCCATCCTCATCGATGACGATGGACGAGAAACCTACCGGAGAAAATATCTCCAGCCGCACATAACGCCTCTTCTGGCGGGGTTGCGTTGCCTCGGTCTTCTGTTTACTGGTCATGTGATCCTCCATTGGTAGTGAGTCGGTTGACAACAAATTGACTGTCTGATCAGCCAGCAACGGCCAGTGCTTCGCGGATGCGATGGCTTTGTTCGAGAGCCAGCTCAACGAGGTGCTTCGCCAGGGCTGTATTTGTCTGGTCGTTGTTGAGCTTGTGCATCCAGTCGCGTCCGGAGCGGACGGCCACGTTGAAGAACTGCATCGCTTCATCGTACTGGCCCACGCGCCGCGCCAACTCCCCGATCATGTAGGCCAGTTGGATCTGGGTATTGCCCTGGGGAATGTCACGTTCCTCAACGTAAGCTTTGCGGTAGTGCTCCAGGGAGAGCGACAAAGCATCCCATTCGCTGGCCGGCACACCGTCCCATTTGCCACGCAGGGAGGAAAGGAATGCACTGTGTGACTCAGCATCGCCGTAACGTTCGTCGGTCATCTGGCCGACGACCGCAGTGCGCTCATTCACTCCCTCGTCTTGCAGCGCGCCTAACAGGGTCTCGATTCCGGCGCCGACAGCGTCGAGGTGCTCCGTCACACTGGCGATCGTGCGGCGGAAACGGTCCGGCTTGTCGGTGTCGTCGGGACCGGCCGCCGTGGCTTCGGGATGGCCGTCAACCATCTGCCGCACCTCGGTGACTCCCGCGGTCAAGCGGCCGACATTGACCGATAGATCACGAAGCGTCGTCGCCATTCTCACCTGAACAACCGCGCGCGGCGACGGGCTGCCTGACATCCCCGGGCCCTTGTCGCGAAATAGCCAGCCAATGCGCAGATACCACCGTCCGATGTCGAAATGAGACGGCTGCTCGAGCATCGACTCATCGAGGATACCGAGCAAGAGTTTGTTGATGGCCGTCTCGGTGGGATACGAGGCCGGCCAAAGGGAGGTTCCCAGCCGTTTGAGAACCGAGCCGTCCTCCGCGAACGCGCCCAGGTGTTTCTGACGAACGGCCTTCTGGCGATAGTTACGAAAAGCGTTGTCGTCTTTCCACTCACGAAACTTGCGGTTGAATTCCCGCGTGTAGAAACACGACGAGCAGGTGGCCATGAAGTACAGAAGGGGATTGATCCCCTGGTATTTCGGATTGCGCCACACCCGGTCGGTGGGACAGAAATCGGTGTCGCGTCCCGACTCGGTGTAGGCGCCCATCTTGATTGTCTCAAAGTCGTTCACGGTCTTGCAGACCGGACACTCGACGCGTGTCTGAAAGAACGGGCTCTCGTCGGGTTTCATGACGCGCTCCTCTCCGCCGACCGTTGACGCAGGTAATCCATGAGACGATCCCGCATGACATTGCGATCGGATGATGCGGGCTGTCTGGAGCCAGCGTCGAGGCGCAGATCGAAATAGGCGGGTGAGCCGGATAATCCCGATTCCGTGAGTCGATTCCGTTTGTCCGGCGGTGCGGCGGCGCGGGATCCGATCGCTGCCCGCGGTTCGCTGGCCGGAGATACTCCGGCGATGACAATTTTCGCCACCCAGATGACGGCGGCCAGCACCGCCAGTCGCGCAGCGGCCGTCAGAGTCACCTGTCCCCAGAATGATGGATCGGTCATGACATCCATGTTTTATTCTCCTGATTCCTGGGCTTGATCCAAGTCAAACCGTGATGTCCAGAGACGGCGGCGGCAACACGGGCGTGCCGTCATCGTCGGGCGGCTTGACATGGCCATCTGCATCCGTTCCGTCTTTGGTATGTTGCTCTTTCTCTTTTTTCGATTTGCCTTTGTCGTCCTTGGGCCGGTCGCGGTGGAGGATGACCTCGTCGGATTGCACGGCAGGCGTTGGTTTTCGTTGCGCTTCGTGCGCCTTCTGGTCTCCAACCATGATCGATTGCCGCTGGTCGTTTTCCGGATTGGCCTTTTGCAACTGCGTGATGCGTTCAGCCGCCGGTGTCTTGGCGAGGACATTCTGCAGTTCAACCGGCAGCACCATGGCAACAATCCATTCGAGAGGCTCTTGGCCGATTGGTCAGCCCGCCTCAGAGTCCGAAACGCTCCCGCACCATGTGACGCAGCTTCCCCACGGACTTGGTGTGAATCTGCGAGACGCGTGACTCGGAAATGCACATGATATCGCCAATCTCGCGCAGGGTCAGTTCCTCGTAGTAGTAGAGGGCAATCACAAGTTTTTCCTGTTCGCTGAGATCCGTGAGACCGTTAATGAGAAACGCACGCAATTCCTGGCGTTCGATCTGACCCAGGACCGAATCGTTCTTCGGGCTCTCCAGGGTCTCGACGCGGGGGACCTGGCGGTTGTCCTCTTCGCGATAGACGAGTTCATCCAACGAGAGAAGCGTGGTGCCGGAGACGTCTTCCAACGCCGCCGCGAGATCTTCCAGTGACATTTTCAGATCATGCGCGAGTTCGCCATGCGTGGGCACACGTCCGAGCTTGTTTTCAAGTTTGACGGTGGAACGGTCGATTTCCCGCGCCTTGGCGCGGGTCGAACGAGGGATCCAGTCGAGAGAGCGGAGTTCATCGAGGATCGCACCCCGGATACGCGGCACGGCGAAGGTCTCGAATTTCACTCCGCGATCGGGATCGAAGTTTTTCAGCGCTTCGATCAGCCCGATGACACCGGTTGATACCAGATCGGCGAGTTCCACCGATTTGGGGAATCCGAGGGCCATGCGTCCGGCGACATTGCGCACGAGCGGCAGATAATGGTTGAGAAGTTCCTGGCGGATCGCGGGGTCGCCATTGTAGCGGTAGGCTTCCCATTGACGCTGAACCTGCGAAGAAGTTACCCCGCGTTTTGGGCCGGGGGTCGCGCTGGTGTCTTTGGCCGTGGGACGACGGCCGGCAGTCATACTGGTCGGCATAGGTCAGGCTCCGGGTTATGTTTCTCTATCGGCCGCGAAGGCCGGTTTGATGATGCGACGTGATATGTCTGGCGTTCCCAGCCGTGGGCCGTTGGCGACGGGCACCCATTTTGCGAGGGCCACCGCGCGCTTGGCGGCCGACGCATTGGGCACGACTCCGATCAACGGCAGGGTGCGGCCCAGAAACGTCTGTGTGATTTGATTGAACCGCTGGCGCAGAGATTCCACCTGCGCTGGATCATTCAACTGGTTGAAGACCAAACCGATCCGGTCGGCCCAACCCGATTCCAAGAGATGGCGCACGAGCACATATGTCCGGGAGACACAGGCGAGATCGTCGGTCAGGACGACAGCGATGATCTCGCAGGCGCTCCAGGCCGGGTGTCCTGCGTCCGGGCATGTTTGGCCAAGATCGATGACGCAGTGGGACCAGGGGCCGCGGACGATCTGTCCGATCAGTCGTGCCTGCAGTTCGTGGTCGTTGCTACCATAAACAGACCACTGGTTTCCCGTCGCGAGCAGATCGAGCGCTCCGCCGACTGGGACAACTGCGGCCTCCCAAGTGACGACGCCGGCGGCCACGTCCTCGGTGAAGTGCGTTGGGGTCGTACCGGCCATCCAGGCGAGGTCTCCGCCGGCGATCTCCAGAAGAAGGGTACGTTCGCCTTGACTACCCAGGGTCCGGGCCCAGTCCAGACTGACGGAGCTCTGACCGATACCGCCTTTGGCCGACGCCACCCCGATGAAACGGGGACCAGCGGATGCTTCTCGCTGCACGTTCATCGCCCCGCCTCATTACCACCGACACCCGAGTCAGCACGGTGCATTTGCCGTGAGATGTGACCGGTGAGGCCGACACGCAGATCGGTCTCAGTGAATGGCTCAATTTCGCCGAACGCTTCTGATCCTTTGGTGCGGTATGACAAGAGCAGCCCGTTCTGACCCGAGAACATCATGAGGTCCCACCAGGGCTGGTATTCGTCCCATTGGGAAACGGCCAGGTGCGTGGGCCGGAAGGGGGCAAAACGTTCCAACTGCTGACGCCACACGTGCGGCGCCGTGGTTGCACTAACCACCAGAACAGTCACATCGGGATTCACCGCATGGCGGACACGGCGGGCGAGATCATCGAGATCAGGTGACAATGATCCCGTAACGAGTTCCGTGAAACAGTCCTCTCCCCTGCCACGGGATTCGATGCGCAAACGTCGGGTCCTGTCGATATGGTGGCTGCTGAACTCAACGCCGCAACCGTCACAGAGTCCCTTCAGTCGTTCCTGTCCGTGATCGGCTGCGTCACTCAGAACAGTGAGTGTGGGTTTGCGTTGCGTGGACTGCCAGCGCGCTGCCAGCCCTTTGAAGAGGAACGTGGACTTCCCCGCTCCCCGCGCGCCCAGAATGAGCGTGGCTATTCCCTTCGGATAGCCGTTCAGAAACTGCTGTTGTGGCGGCAGGGATTCGACGAGGTGCGCGGCGAATGTCTCGTAGAGACTTTCTGACAATGCCGACTGCGTCGGCAACCAGCGGCGCATAGCCGCCCAAACGGAATCCCTGGATGTGACAGAGGCGAGATCATCGGCGATCTGGCGCAGTTGCTGGATGGCCGGGGTGAGCTGGAGATGCGGACCGTTGACGGCTATGACCTCCGTCGCCGGGGGCAATTCTTCTGCGCCCTCGGCAACTGCGGGGAGCGCGTCCGGGACGATGTCGGGGGCGAGTGCGCCTCTGACATGCAATGTGCGTGGTCCTTCGGCAACGAGACCCGTGCGTTCATGCTCGACGGCGGCCGTGACTTCGACACTGTCCAACGACACACCGGGACGACCGGAACGTCCCGACTCGACACGCGTGTCAAGGATCACGGCGTCGGAACCGAACGCGTCACGCACCTTCTGCAACGCTTCACGAACAGTCGGACCGCTGAATGTCTTGACAATCATGGCTCAGTTTCACCCGTGATTCAGATTTGTCCCATGGTCTGCGCGACCGGTTTGCGTGCGTCGCCCACCACCATGCCAGCCGTGGCGATGCAGACGACTTGCGTGATTTCGACACGTGTGTTCGGCAGCAGATCGTTATAAGAGAGCACCACCAATGACGGCTGCCGTGGTTCGGCAAAACGGCGGAACAGCAGACGCAGATTCGGCGCGACCAGGGCGATGGCGTTGTGCCCCTCGGCGACCATGCGATCAACAGCCGCGCCGACGCTGCTCAGCAATTGCTCGCTGATTTCGGGTGGCAGCGCGAGAAAGAATCCCGCTGGAGACTGGCTGACCGATTCCGACAGCAGTTTTTCCACGAATGGGTCGAGTGAGAAGGCGATCACGGTCCCCGATGGGTCGGCGTAGCTCTGCGTGATGGAACGTTTCAGGGCGCGGCGGGCGTACTCAGAGAGAACATCGGTGTCCTTCGTGATCCCCCAGTAGTCTGCGATCGTCTCAAGGATCGTGACGAGATCTTTGATCGGAATGCGCTCGCGCAGGAGGTTTTGGAGAATCCGCTCAAGGGGCCCGGCGGACCCGACCTTGGCCAATACTTCGTCCACCAGCACCGGGTAGTCGCGCTTCAGGTGATCCAGCAGCGTCTGGACATCCTGACGCGAGATGATCTCGCCGGAGTGCCTGCGAATGACTTCGGTTAAATGGGTTGCGAGCACGGCCGCAGGTTCGACAACGGTAAAGCCCTTCAGCTCCGCGATTTCACGAGAGGCAGGCGCCACCCAGCGGGCCGAGAGGCCAAAGGCCGGCTCGACACCGGGGATTCCACCCAATTCATCCTCATTGAGACCGCCCGGATTGATGGCAAGCACGTAGTTCATCATCAGTTCGCCACCGGCGATCTTCACGCCGCGGAGTTTGATCACATAGGTGGAAGGGTCGAGCGAGACGTTGTCGCGGATGCGGACCGGCGGGACAACGAATCCCATGTCCTGCGCGATCTGACGGCGAATGACGGCGACACGGTCGAGGAGATCACCTCCGGCCGCGGCATCGACGATGGGAATCAGCCCGTAGCCGATTTCGACCTCGAGAACATCGAGGCGGAGGAATTCTTCGGGTTTCTGAACGGGCGGGGGAGCAATCTGCTTTTCCGTTTCACCCTGCGCCTGCGTGCGCTTCTGCGCGCGGCTGGCAGCAATCGCTCCGGCGCCCACCATCGCGCCGAGTCCCAGGAACGGGAGCGTCGGCATGCCGGGGACAAAGCCAAAAAGAATCAGCATGGCCGCCGCCACAGCGATCGCGCGCGGTCGTTGCGCCAGTTGGTGCCGCAGATCGGAGCCGAGGTCGGACTCCGCCGCCGCCCGCGTCACAAGAATGCCAGAGGAAACAGAAACCAGGAGCGCCGGAATCTGGGTCACGAGACCATCGCCGACAGACAGCAGCGTGTACGTTTTTGCGGCATCGGCCAGACTCATGCCGTGCTGCAGCACGCCAATGATCAATCCGCCGATCACGTTGATGACCGTGATAATGATCCCGGCGACGGCATCTCCGCGCACGAATTTGCTGGCGCCATCCATGGCGCCGTAGAAATCCGCTTCGTGCGAGATCAACTGCCGCCGCCGGCGGGCTTCGTCGTCGCCGATCAACCCGGCGTTGAGATCGGCGTCAATCGCCATCTGCTTGCCGGGCATGGCATCGAGGGTGAATCGCGCCGCCACTTCGGAGATGCGTCCGGCGCCCTTGGTGATCACGACAAATTGGATGACGACCAAAATCAGAAAGATGATGAAGCCAACGACATAGTTGCCACGAACGACAAACCCGCCGAATGACGTGATCACTTCACCGGCATATCCATCCGCGAGAATCAGGCGTGTGGATGCAACATTCAGTGACAGCCGGAACAGTGTGACGATCAGAAGCATCCCGGGAAACACCGAGAGTTCCAGCGGCGCGGTGATGTAAAGCGTCGCCAGCAACACCACCAGCGAGAAGGCGATGTTGAAAGCGAGCAGAAAGTCGAGGAGACTCGGGGGGATCGGAATCACGAGGACGCCGATGATGCCAACCACCGCGATGGCGAGCATGATATCGGCGTTGGCGCCGAGGAATCCCCGTGTCGCGCGCGGCTTGCCGGTCATGACGCCCTCTCGTCAGCCGCCGACCCAGTTGTCGCAGTGGCGATAGTCTTTCCGCGCAAACGATAGACGTAGGCCAGCACTTCGGCAGCCGCCTTGTACAGCTCGGCCGGAACGGTGGAGCCAACCTCAACGGAGGCATAGAGGGCACGCGCCAGCGGCTTGTTCTCGACAATCGGGACACCGGCGGAGCGCGCGATATCCCTGATCCGTTCGGCGAGGAGGCGCGCCCCCTTGGCAACCACGGTCGGCGCACTCATCGTCTCGGAATCGTATTTCAGCGCGACGGCGAGCGCGGTGGGGTTTGTCACCACCACATCGGCGTGCGGGATTTCTTTGGTCATGCGCATCCTTGCCATTTCACGCTGGACCTGGCGGATGCGCGAACGCATCAGGGGCGATCCTTCATAGAGTTTGTACTCTTCCCTGACTTCCTGCTTGGTCATGCGGATCGAGCGCTCAAAGTCCCATCGCTGAAAAGCATAGTCGAAGAGCGCGATGATCAGCAGGGCCAGGACGACCTTGATGGAGACCCGGAACATGGACCACGCAGTGACGCTGAGGATTTCCATCGTGTCGGCATCGGACAGCCCCATCAGCCGGTCCAGTTCGGCTTTCAGCGCGTACCAAGCCACGACGCCGATGATGGTGAGTTTGAGCAGATCGCGGACGAGCTCGACCGCGGAGCGGCGGGAGATCAAACGCTGCAGTCCGCGGACGAGGTTGAGTTTGTCCAGTTTCGGTTCGAGGACCTCAGCCGATGCGCCAAAGCCAACTTGCGCAACATTGATGAAGATGCCGACGATCATCAGCGTGACAAACAGAGGAGCGAGAATGAGCAGTGTTCTCAGGGTGACATTCAGTAACAGCCGGGAGTAGCTCTCCACATCGCCGGGCGCGGCCGACAAACCGGACAACATCTCCTGCATCAGGCCAGCAACCTGGCGGAACATCACGGGCCCACTGAACAGGAGGAAGAGCAGTCCGAAAAACAGGATCGCGAACGAATTGAGCTCCATCGACCGCGCGACCTGACCCTTCTTGCGGGCGTCTTCCCGGCGTCGCGGAGACGCGGGTTCGGTCTTTTCCTGAAAGGATTCTTCTGCCATGAGATTGCGTGATTCAGGTCAGGTGTGCGCCAGCGCCGCGACAATTCTCTGGGTGTCGATCTGGATCTGTCCCAGTGTCCGAGTAAACAGTTGTGCGAGAAAAGGCAGCGAAGCCGCCAGAAACAGGAAACCGATCCCGATCTTCAGAGGAAAACCAACAATGAAGATGTTCATCTGGGGAACGGTGCGGGCGACAATGCCCATCACGACGTCGGTCAAGAGCAGCGTGACAATAACCGGAGCGCCGATCTTGATGGCGGACACGAAGGTGGCCCCCGAAAGGCGAATGATCAGATCGAGCGCATTGCCACCGGGGAGGCCGCTACCCACGGGGACGACACGGTAGGTGTCAACCAGAGCGGCGATCATCAGATGATGCCCATCGATGACCAGGAGGATGAGCATCGCGATGAGGTATTTGAACTCGCCAATCAGAGAGACCTGTTCGGTCGAATTGGGATCAATGACGTTGACAATGGAAAATCCCATCTGCAAACCGATCAAATCGCCAGCCATGCGGACGGCCCAGAAGAGTGTCGCGAAACAGAAACCCACCAAGGCGCCGATCATGACTTCGCGCATTGCCCAGCCAGCGGCTGTCCAGAGGGAATTGGGCGCGACGGGACCCAGGCCGAGAACGACCGGACCCACCGAGAAGGCGAGGGCCAGAACGATGGGTACTTTCACGGCGTTGGGGATGATCCGATATCCCCAGAAGGGAGCAGCGACGAAGAAACCGCTGATGCGGAACAGCGACCACATGATCGACCAGATCCAATCGATGCTGAAGGGCGGGGCTGTGGTCATGGCGCTCACTCGGGTCTCGCAACGGACGCAGATCGCCCGTTTCGTCAAGACCTTTAGCAAGGCCGGTGCCGTGGTCAGTGGGGATATCTTACGTTGTTGATAATGAAGAGGTTAAGCCACGATAGCGGAGAACGGTGGTTTTTGGTCTGGCTGGCAAACGGAAATACTTTCCGGGTCACAGTGGCAGCAGATGATCATTCATGGTGAACCAACCGGACGAGATCGCCGGATCAGCCTGTCAGCATCGGGATATTGGTGAAGAGACGGGTCGTGAATCCAACCAGCATGTTGATGATCCAGGGAAGGAATATCAGGAATGCCAGGGCGACGACCACGATCTTCGGAACAAAAGTCAGCGTCATTTCCTGAATCTGGGTCACGGCCTGGATAATGGAGATAGCGACACCAACCACCAGACCCAGAATCAACATGGGAGCCGCCACCAGAAGAGTCAGGGTGATGGCTTCGCGTCCCAACCCGAGAACGAATTCTGTCGTCATGTGGTCTCCACCCTGCCGACTCAGCACCTCAGTGAAACGATGTGACCAGCGATTGCACGACCAGGTACCAGCCATCGACCAGGACGAACAGCAGAATCTTGAACGGCATGGCCACCATGATCGGCGGCAGCATCAGCATACCCATCGACATGAGCACGGACGCCACCACCATGTCGATGATGAGAAACGGAATGAACAGAACAAATCCGATCTGGAACCCGACGCGCAGTTCCGAGATCATGAAACCCGGAACGAGGGCGCGCAACGGGACATCGGCCGGGGTCGCCGGCTTCGGGATGCCGGCCAGGTCAACAAACAAGGCGAGGTCCTTTTCGCGGGTCTGGCGGAGCATGAACTCCCGGAGCGGGGCCATGGTCTTCTGGATCGCCAATGTGCGATCAATCGTTCCGTCGGTGTAGGGTTTGATACCCTGCTCGTATGCCGTGGTGAACACCGGCGACATAATGAAAAACGTGAGAATCAGCGCCAGCGCGATCATCAATTGCGACGGCGGCATCTGCTGGGTGCCCATCGCATGCTTGAGAAAGGAGAGCACGACGATGATGCGTGTAAACGCCGTCATAGTGATGACAATCGACGGCGCCAGCGAGAGGACCGTCAGCACGAGCACGATTTGCAGCGTGGTGGAGAGGTCGGCGGGATTATCGCTTTTCTCCACACCGATGGAGATCTTGGGCAGGGTCTGCGCGCCGGCGAAATCCGGACGCCACAACAGAAACACCAGGGACGCAATGATTGTCAGGAGTACGAGTTTACGCATGAACCACACCAGGAATGCCGGCGAGTCAGCCCTGCGGCAGGGTGTCCACATTCTGCACCCGCGCCGCTTGGAAGAGCTCGCGCATTTTCGTTCGTGCCTGACGCAGCAGATCGCGTTCGCGGCGGTCATTCGGCTCCACCACCCGGCGTGCGCCGAGGTTGGTACCGGCGACGGCGGGCATATTCCCCTGCTCCAGTTCGGTCAGCATCGAAATGCGATCCTCGGTCACTCCCAGAACCAGCAAGCGGTTGCCGATGGAAACGATCTCGATTGATTTTTTCGGCGCCAGAAAGAGCCGTTCGACGACATGCGCGTCTGATTGTCCGCCTTTGGCGACACGTCCCTTCAGGAAACGCCGGGCCACCCACATCGTGGCCCAGATCAGCGCGATTACCAGAACCAGTGTCAAAGCGAGGCGACCGAGCGAGGGTACGAGATCACCGGAGCCGAACGAGGTCAGAGAGGGCCGACTACTGGTGACCGGCGCTGGCGGTCCCTGCAACTGGGCAAACCCCGGCGCCGCAAGATATACGATGATTGATGTAGTGAGAGTGACTCGTCTGATCGATGTGAGCATATTAGACACCATCCATGTGTTCAGGAGACCGCAGGCGGAACCCAATCGGCCATGCGTTCTCGGTGCAGTGGGAATCCCCCGGCACTCAGTGGACCATTCCGAAGTTTCGTATCGACTACAGGCTTTCGATCCTTTCCTTGGTGGAGACGAGACTGGTAATGCGCAAACCGAAGTTTTCGTCAACAACGACAACTTCGCCTCTGGCCACGAGCCTGTTATTCACCATGAGATTCACCGGTTCACCGGCGAGTTTGTCGAGTTCGACGATCGATCCCTGCGTCCAGTTGAGGATATCGGAAATGGGCAGCGTCGTGCGCCCCAGTTCGATGGAAACGGGCAGATTCACATCCAGCAAGAGGTCAATGTTACTGGATCCCTTGGCGACTAGACCGGGGACGAGTTGCGGGAATTCGGCGGGATGAGCCACAGCCTGCTCTTCCGCTGCCGCCGACTGAAGAAAGTCCATCGAGGGTTCTTTAATCGTCACCACTTCGGCATCGGCCGGCGCATCACCACCGCCGGCGGTGGGTGGGGTATCCGCGAGAACGTCCGCGACGGCATCGGTTCCCAGCGCCTTGATGGCATCCGGAACTGGATCGGGCGAATCGGCTTGAGCGCTTAGTTCCGGCGCGGCGTCTGGTGGCGTATCCGACGTCTGGTCGCGTTCTTCGTTCTGGTCAGTCATGCTTCTTCCCCGTTTGGTCCGCCGGAGCGGACCGGGCCTCAGGACTCATTTTCTTTCTGTATCGTGAGAATTTCAACGGCGCGATGCTTTCCGCGCATTCCGGGACGTGCCAGGAACCTCGGGACACCGCCAACGAGAATCCGTGCTGGCTCTGCGGTCCGGGTCTCCGTGATGAGCACATCCCCGGTGTTGATGCCGAGAAATGCGCGGACCGTGATATCGGTATCGGCAAGGATGGCCACGACTCCGGTTTCGACGGACTGGAGATTCTCCCGTAGGACCTGCCGGTTGGCCGCGCTGGAGCTGATTCGGGTGGGATCAAGCCAGTTTTGACCCGACAGCTTGTCGATGATCGACTCGAGGGTGATGTAGGGATAACAAAGTTTGAAGATCCCCACCGCTTCGGGCATGTTCAACTGCAGAGTGGTGACGATGACGGTCTCACCCGGCGGCACGATCTGGATGAACTGGGGCGTGGTTTCGAAACCGGCGGTCTTGATCTCGACTTCGAGGATGCGGCCCCATGCCGTCGCCAGTTCCCGCCAGGCACGGACGATGATCTTGTCCATGATGCTAAGCTCGATACCGGTGAGCTCCCGGTTCACATCCATCGACTTGCCCCGTCCCCCGAACATGCGATCGACAAATCCAAAAGCCAGGCTCGGGCTGATGTCAGCCACACACAGCCCTTCGAGCGGGGTGATCGAAAACGTGTATGTGCATGAGGGTGAGGCGAGAGACGTAAAGAACTCGGAGTACGTGATCTGGTCAACGCTCACGAGATCGACATCGATCACGGCACGCAGGATTCCCGACAACGCCGATCCCAGATGACCCGCGAAGTTGTCGTGGATGTTTTCCAGCGTGCGGATTTGATCCTTGGAGATGCGGTTCGGGTGCTTGAAATCGTAGACCGCCACCTCTTTGCGTTTGAGTTCCGTGCTGGGGGCCGCCGCATCACTCTCCGGCACGGCCACGGTCGACAGCAGGGCGTCAATCTCTTCTTGTGACAGGAATTTCGCCATAGCCGGTTATTGCAGGACGTAGTCCACAAAGTAGACTGCCGACAACTGCTCTCCCCCCACCATCTGATTGAGCCGCTGGAGGATTTCGCGGCGCATCGATTCACGCGCAGCCGGATCAGTCAGTTGCTCAACTGTCCTGGTTGAAAGAATCTGGATCAGGAGATCACGCACTTGCAGATCGCGTGCCTTGAGTTTCTCCACGACGGTCGCCGTCTTGACTTGCAGACCGAGGGAAGCGGAGAGGTACCGTGTTCCCGATGTCCCCTTGGGGTTGACCAGCAGGTTCGAGATCAGATAAACTTCGTCTTTGGCCTTGTCCTTGCCTTCGCCCTTGCTCTCCCCGGAATTGGCGTTCTCCCCCGACTCGTCCCCGGCCTGCACCGTCTTGGGGGCCAGCGCCGGCTTCAGAACCATCTTGGTCACAACAAACGCCGCGCCTGCCATGACCACAATAATGCCTGCAAGAATCAGAATGGATTTCATAGAACGTCCACGTTTTGCATGAAGTGTCACTCCACCCGGCACAGCCGTTTGTAGGCGGCGGCGCGGCGGATGACCTCGTCGTCTGATTCCTTCACCATGATCTTCTTGCCAGTGGTCAGACTGACAATCGTGTCCGGCGCCGACTCGATCAGTTCAATCAAGTCAACGTTGACGACGATGGTGTGACCGTTCAGTTGAGTCAGTTTAATCATGGCTGCCAAAGTGAGCCGTCACGGCCGTTCCGGCCGTGACGGCCAAGTTGCCTACTGCTTCAGATTGACCAGTTCGTTCAGCATCTGGTCGGATGTCGAGATCACGCGCGCGTTGGCCTGGAACCCGCGCTGCGAGATGATGACATTGGTGAATTCCTCCGCCAGATCGACATTCGACCCTTCGAGGGCCCCCGATGAGATGGTGGCATTGATGGTTGACTGAGCCGCTCCACGGACCGGATCACCGGAGTTGGCGGAGGCGGTATAAAGGGTATCGCCGGCCTTCATCAATCCACCCGGATTGTTGAAATCCGCGAGAATGATGTGCGCCAGCGCCCGTGAGACACCGTTGGTGAAAATACCAGTGATTACACCACGATCATCAATGGATATTTTGTCCAGCATCCCCATGCCATAACCGTTCTGGTTCTTGGCGATGGCGGAGAAACTGGAGGCAAATCCGGTCAGGCCATCGAAACCGCCTCCGGTGCCCGGAAACAACTTCATGTCCATGATGCCGGCGCCGTTGTTCGGGTCGACCGACAATGAGCTGGACAGATCGTCAAACGTGAACGTGCTGAGCGAGCCATCGTTGTTGAAACTGATCATCCCGGCGTCGCCGCTCAGGGCGATTTCGTTCCCGGCCATGGTGGCTTTCCATTTCCAGGTATTCGGCGTCATCTGCTTGGTGAAGGTGAGCACCGCCGTGTGTTTGCCCCCCTGGGAATCATAGATCGAGATCGATGTTGCATGCTGCGTGTCTTTTGTCCTGATCACCGCCGTACCAGCTGCCAACTGCGACGACGAGATAATGTTCACGCCGCCTTTGCCAAGCCCGGTAATGCCGGTCACGAAGCCGGTGCTGGTGTTCAGGCTGACATCCAGATTGACCGCCGGCAGCGCGGAACCGCCGGTGGGCTGGAACACGTCGGTGACCGCGAAGGTGTGCGCGGTGCCATTGTTGACGCTGAAGTTGGATCCGACGGCACTGCCCATGATCGTGTTGACGATGTCGCCGGCGACAGCATTATTCGTGGCGATATTATAGACGGCGCCGTTACCGGCGTAATTGCGGGTCAGACGAATCTGGCCGGAGCCGGAATCGAAGCTTGCGGCCACACCCTTGACCTTGTTGATCGCCGAGATTAGATCGGCAACGGTCGAGTTCAATGTCAGCCCGCTCACGGGAACTGCTGTGCCACCATCAACGGTGATGTTGAACCCGGCATCCAGACCGGCCTGCGTCACACCGAGTGAGCCGAGCGTGCCCGTCTCGGTCATGACCCCAACATGGGCGGTCAGACCGGTGGAATTGGTCGGCTGGGCACCGGTAATTGTGAGCGTGTGTGTCCCGCCGGCGCCATCGGCGGCGACGCCCGTCACGCTATCGATATTTGTTACACCCGCAGAGAAGAGCGCCGCAGACGATGTTGTTGCGGTCGAATCGAGGTTGTTGGCCAGGAAGACCTGCGTCGTCGCCTTCGCCGGGTCCTGCTGTCCAAACGGGAGATTGATGTTGCCGATGGCCGTCGTGGCCGGTACCGTCCCGTCGGTCGTCGCCATTTTGCCCTGCACGAAATAGCCGTTTGCCGGGTTGACGAGATTGGAGTTTGCGTCCAATCCGAAGGCGCCTGCCCGCGTGTAGTATTCCTGGCGTCCATCAGACAGGATGAAGAATCCCGACCCTTGCAGGGCGAGGTCGGTCAACTGGCCGGTCGTTTCCAGACCGCCTTGAGAGAACTTGTTGTCAACTGTGGCGACATTCATCCCCAGCCCGAGTTGCACCGGATTGGAACCACCCGAGGTCGCCGAGGGGCGGCCGGCGCCGCGAAGCGTCTGAACGAGCGCTTCACGGAAGGTGACACGGCCGGTTTTGAAGCCGATCGTGTTGATGTTGGCGATGTTGTCTCCCACCAGGTTCATGCGCACCATGTGATTGCGCAACCCGGAGACTCCCGCGAACAGCGAGGCCATCATAGGGGTAATCCTCCGTTTTGGATCGCAGCTCCCCCGCTCGGGGTCCAGCCGATCGATCCGGGTGACAGGTTGATTGATTGATTGCTTTCGTCAGTTGGCAACGGCTTTGCAGACAACACAATCGCCGCGTCGATGTTGGTGAACACTCCGGCTTCAAGAGACTGACGGTCCAGCGCGGTCTTGACCGTGCGGTTCGACACCGACGCGATCACCGCCAGGTTATCGAGCAGGAACAACGCTTCGCGGGAGCCCTTCTGTTCCGCGAGGTCGAACGCCTCCTGCAATTGGCTGATGGTGGCTTCGTCGGGGATAACGCCGCGGCGGACCATCCGATCGGCCGCATGCGCGGACAACGCGATATGTTGTCCATTCAGCCGTTCGCGCAAGACACGCGCAAACTCACCGGATTGCGCCTTGGTCTGACCCGTTGGCGGCCGGGACTGGCCCTGCAGTGCCTGGGCCGCGGCGGTTCGTACAGATGAAACAAAGTTCATCGTCCGGTTCCTCTATCCTTCCGCCGTGTGAATTTCGAGGACATCACTCAACGGAATCAGCACACTGCCGACCGTCAGCATGGCCTGACCGTCGATATAGCGGACGCCATCGACCGTTCCGTTAAAGTAGCCGCGCGCGTTGACGGGCTTACCTTCGGCATCTTCACCGGAGATCTTCAATGTGTAACGGCCCGGAGCCATTTGATTGCCGCTGGCGTCAAGCCCGTCCCATGTCGTTTGATTCGCGCCGGCCGAGGCACCATCGATGCGTAGGGCACGGACTAATGTTCCGTCCGCGTCGGCAATTTCGATCGTGACATTCTGTGCGGCCTTGTCGAGATCGAAATGAATGTCCGCCGGTTTGTTCTCCTGCAAAACGAGCGCGTTGGATTCCACGCGCACCGAGCGGCCGATCAGCGATGTCGCCATCGTGTTATTGATGGTCTGGGAGAGCAGAAGACTCCAGTTCAGCGACTTCTCCAGATTGCTGTTCATGTTCTGGAGCTCTTCCAACTGAGTGAACTGCGCCATCTGGGCGATGAACTGCTCGTCCTGCATGGGCGCCATCGGATCCTGGTTGGAGAGACGGGTGACGAAGAGACGCAGAAAGTCATTCTTCCCCAGCGTGGACTTGCTGGGAACCCGTTCCGACGCGGGAACGCTGGCGCCGGCATTGATCTCATTTACCCCTGCGGTCATTGGCATATCAGCTCCTTGTTCTCAAGCAACCAGATTGAGACTGCTGGCGTACGATGGTGCGGTCACCCAAGGCAGGCGCTTGAACTCTGACCAGGGGGGCTGGTGATGGCTGTCACGTCCCGTGTGGTTGTCGTACGGGCGCCGTTCTGATCCGCCCTGCTGGTTGCGTTCCTGTGTTGAATCTCCGTGCCAGCGATACGACACTTGGGCGTCCGGCGACTCTGATCCCCGGTGTTCGCCAGCCGTCACGCCGACGATGTCAAGGCGCTCAACGCGAACACCGGCGTCCGTCAGCGAACGCTGCAATTGAACAACATCACGTTCGACGAAGGCGCGGACGGTATCGGAGGCGACACGCAGCCGGCCAATCACGCCGGACGGACCCGCCAGGAGATCGATCTGGAGACGCCCCATCTCGGGAGGATCCAGCCGTACGGTAATCTGACCAGGGACGCGCAAGGGCTTGGGAGTCTCAACAATAAACCTGGCCGGAGAAGCCGGTTCGGATGATCTCGGGAGTTCCTGGCCAACGCTGGCTGCGGGGCGCTGAATGCTGTTGCCAGATGAAGTCGTCTGGTCTGTCGAAGACGGCTTTGATGTGGCGCCCATGTCCCCATTGCCGCTGTTTCTTTCCTTGTTCGTTTCCAAGGGAGTGGCGAGATTCGGCCGTTCCAGGCCAGGCATAAGGCCCGCTTCAGAAATGGATGACAGAGCCATGCGCGCACTATTCGCGGCGACTCCGGTCGCAGGTAGTATCGCTGCGCCTTTGCTGGAGAGATTCACCGTGTGGCCACTCGGTGATCCAAGGTCAACGGCCTTCCACACCTGCGCGTTCAAGCTTGCCGTCGCCCTTTCCCCTGTCGTCTTCGCCGCCACGATCGTTGCGACAGCCTGCCCAAGGGCAACACTCCCACTTGATCCATCAGGGCTCACGGTCGGTAACACTGGCGCTGATGACGGAGTACCAACCGGCAGCGGGCTCGGAGCGAGGGACATGCGACCAGCAACTTGCGTGGTACGATAACCTGAAGTCGGATCGGTGGATTCGTGAGAACCGCCACCCGCTATCTCGATTTGTGGTTTGAGATCGGCCGCGACTTTGGCAATCAGCACAGACAGTTCGCTTTTTGCCGCATCGATGCCAGCCGTGCCATCAACAGGGGCAGGGTTCTCCGCAGCACGTCCTACGGACGTCGTCGTTGCCAACGGTAACCCGAATGCACCATTCTCTGAAAGCGGAGACGAGATCATGCCAGAGGCCGATCTCTCGGTGGCAAACACTGCAGTCCCTGACATGATGTCGGTAGAAAGATAGTCCACGCCAGCCACCCGCGGCGCCTTGTCGTCCAGCGGTGCGGGTATCACTGCCATC
Organism: Candidatus Zixiibacteriota bacterium; assembly: GCA_036170655.1. Lineage (GTDB taxonomy): Bacteria > Zixibacteria > MSB-5A5 > WJJR01 > WJJR01 > JACRMA01. The sequence continues at coordinate 44,719 of JAVHPP010000072.1, forward strand.
GGATCGCTGTTCGAAGTAAGAAACATGGCGACGTCATTGACTGGAATCAGTAACGGCACCGCCTGCGATTGCGGACTGGCCATGGGCACAATCGGCGATCCCCCCTCCCCAACGGGCAGGACAAGCGAACCCGGTTCATCCTGACTACGATCCGATTGACGTGCAGGCAATCCGGACGATGAGACCACGGCCGGAGATAAAGATGGTGGCATGTCCACAGGAATGGCCGCAAGAGATGCAATCAGCAGGGCATCGGGATTGAGCAAAGAGCCACTCACAGTCCCTTGACTTTCGGCCGACGGCTCAGTCGCGAAAGCCGCTGCCTCCGGAAGGGGACCACCCAGTAACGCCTGAAAGGCGCTGGCGAATGAACTGCCGTCCGATATGGCGCGACCGCCCATCGGAACCGGCGGCATGATGCCCGGTGATGTAACCTGCAAC